>JBKOYV010000159.1:0-24992 GCA_046725585.1 Gemmatimonadota bacterium
GACGTACACCGTGTCGCCGCGGCGGGTCGTCGCGCCCCACGACCGGGGCGGGATTGGGCCCGCCCGCGTCCCGTAGATCGAACGGCCGTTCGTCGCGAGCCATCGCCCCATCGCCTGCAGCCGCTGCGTGAACTCCGGGTCGATGGTGCCGTCCGGCCGCGGCCCGATGTTGAGGAGCAGGTTCGTCCCGGTCCCCGCGGCGCGGACGAGCGTGCTCACCAGCTCGCGCACCGACTTGAAGTTGCGGTCGGTGATGTTGAACCCCCACGAGCCGTTCATCGTGAGCGACGTCTCCGTCGGCAAATTGCCGATCTCGGTGGTATTGAAGCCCGCCGTATTGGCGCCGGGCAGGTCCTGCTCGAATGTCTGCACGTCCTCCCCAGGGAGCGGGGTCTTGTGGTGGTTCGGGATGATGAGCGCGGCCGGCTGCAGCCGATGGATCAGGCCGTACGTCTGCGCCAGACGCCAGTCCGCGTTAGGCTTGTCCCACATGCCGTCGAACCAGATACCGCCCAGGGCGCCGTAGTTCGTGAGCAGCTCGCCGAGCTGCGTGTCCATGAAATCGAGGTAGCGATTCCAGTCGCCGTTCATGGGCCGCCCACTCGCCTGACCCGTTCCACCTCGTGGCCAGTAGTCCGGGTGATGCCAGTCGAGCTGCGAGTAATAGAAGAACAGCCTGACGCCCTGACGCTGACACTCTTCGGCGAGCTCCTTCAGCGGATCGCGATGGAACGCGGTCCAGTCCACGATGTTGTACCGCGTCGCAGCGGTCCTGAACATCGAGAAGCCATCGTGGTGGCGCGACGTGATCGTGATGTAGCGCATGCCTGCGGCGCGAGCGACGCTCACCCAGGCCTTCGCATCGAACTTCACCGGGTTGAACGTCGTGGCGAGCCACTCGTACTCGGGAACGGTGATCTTCCGGTTCTGCATCACCCATTCGCCATCGCCGAGCAGGCTGTAGACGCCCCAGTGGATGAACATCCCGAATCGCGCGTCCTGATACCACTCACGGGCTGCGAGGCGCTCCGGCGGAACATCGCCTTGCGCAAATGCAGGACGTGGAGGGCCACCGAGCGCGGCCATGGCGGCGGTGGCGGCCACGGCGCGAACGACTCTCATGCGGGCGAACACGGGGGCACTGCCAGGCAGCTTGCGCACGGGACGGCCTCCGCAATGATCGTGTTGGCGCCGAGTATATCCGCGAAGCGCCCCAGGTGAAACCTGCGCGTGCATCCGCCACGTACACCCGCAGATCGGCAGGACCCGACCGACCCACCACGCTGTCCCGGAGACCCCAGGTGTTCTATTGGCAGGACGTCCGTTACGCGCTGCGCCTCCTTCGCAAGAACGCCGCGCTCACCCTGCTGATCGTTGCCGTGCTCGGCGGCGGCCTGGGCGTGAGCATCTTCACGTTCTCGTTCCTCTACACGGCGATGCTGCGGCCGATTCCGTTGAGCGGCGGCGACCGCATCGTTCGGGTGACCGCGAGCTCCGCCCGGTCCGCCGTGGGGCTCGACGTGGCCGACCTCGCGCGCATGCGCGAGTCCATGACGACTCTCACGGACGTCGGTGCGTTCACGTCGCGCGAGCTGGTGATCGGGGATGAAGCCTCAGGCGGTCGGCGCGTCATCGGCGCCACGGCGGCGGAGTCGAACATCTTTCGCGCCACCCGCTCTCAGGCCGCGTTAGGCCGCGCGTTTCGACCCGACGATGCACGGCAGAGCGCGGAGCCGGTGATCGTGCTGGCGCACCGGACATGGCAGACGGCGTTCGGGAGCGACAGCGCGGTGGTGGGTCGCACGATCCCCGTCAGCGGACACGCAACGCGCGTCATCGGCGTCATGCCACCAGGCTATGGCTTTCCGGTCGCGTCGGACGCGTGGGTCCCGCTGACCGATGACGTCCTCGCGCCCACGGCACAGGGCACGTTGAGTGTGGACGTCTACGCGCGGCTGCAACCCGGCGTCAGCATGGACGCGGCCCGCACGCAGCTGCAGACGCTGCTCGACCGCACCGTTCGCGAGCGCCTCGCCGTACGCCCCATCCCTGACGATCCGGACCCCGCGCGAAGCGGCGCGCCGGAGCCGGTAACGATCCAGGTGCAGACATTCCCTCGCGCGCAGATGGGCGATGAAGGCCCGATCATGTTCGCGGTGCTCAACGTCCTCGCGGTGCTGATCCTGCTCCTCGCGTGCGTGAACGTCATCAACCTCCTGCTCGCGCGCGCCAACGATCGCGCACGTGAGATGGCGGTGCGGCTCGCACTGGGCGCGTCACGCGCCCGGCTCATCGTTCAGAGCCTGTGGGAGAGCGCGATCCTCACGCTGGCTGGAGGCGCGCTCGCGACCGCGATCACGGCGTGGAGCCTCTCGGCGATCAACGCATGGGCGCAGGCGCACATCCCCGGCAACCTCGCGTTCTGGTGGGTGTGGCGTTTCGATCGTCCGGCGCTCGTGGCCGTTGGCGCGTTCGTCACCGCGACCATGGCCGTGCTCGGCGGCGTGGTCTCGGCGCGTGCGACCAACGTGAAGATCAACGCCGTGCTTCAGGACTCCACCGTGCGTGGCGGGAGTCGTCGTCAGTCGAAAATCGCCCGGGCGCTCGTCGTCACCCAGGTCGCGACGGTGTCGGTCCTGATGTTCTTCGGCGTCATGTCGGCAATCGTCGCACGCCGCGTGACTCATGTGGACCTGGGGTATGACACGCGCAATCTCATGAGCGCGCCCGTGATCTCGCGTGAAGAGCGTTACGACACGCGAGACAAGCGAGCGACGTTCTTCCTGAGCGTCCGAGATGCGGTGGCGCAATCGCCGGAGGTCGAGATGGCGACCCTCCAGGCGGAGTTGGCCACGCTCAACGCTTCCGACGGAAGCGACAAGCTCGAGCTGGACCGCGGAGCAGCCGCGAGCCCGAATGCAGCGCCGCGGGCGTTCGTGCGCGCCGTTCTCGGTCCGCTCGAATCGTTAGGTAGCACCATCCGTGACGGCCGAGCATTCGATGGGCGAGACTCCGACACGGGAGCTCGGACGGCGATCGTCAGCGCGGCCTTCGCCGCCCGGTATTGGCCGCGCACCTCGCCGCTCGGCAAGGAGATCCGGCTCGCCGGGCTCGGCGAGGTCGAGTGGCGAACCGTCGTCGGGGTTGCCACCGATGTGCCGTTAGGCAACCCGCTGTCACGGGATAGGAGCTCGCTCGCCGTGTACGTTCCGCTTGGCCAGCGCGACGTCCCCGCTGCGTCGCTGATGCTCCGGCACCGCGGGAACGCGGCGGGTGCCGTTGCCGCGGTGCACCGAGCGCTTGCTGCGCAGGATCCAGCCTATCTTCCTCCACACGTGGCGTCGTATGACGAGATTCTCGACACGATGTCGCTCATGGCGCGATCCGTCACGAAGCTGTTCGCGCTGTGCTTTGGGTTCGCGCTGCTTCTCGCGGTGAGCGGAACGTACGGTCTCATGGCGCAGACGATTGGCGGCCGGACGCGCGAGATCGGCGTGCGTCGCGCGCTCGGCGCGACCGATGCGGGAATCGTTAGGCTACTGCTCGGGCAGGGTGGCCGTCAGCTCGGTGTCGGCGCGGCCATCGCCCTGCCTTTCCTGCTCGTGACCGGTATCGGGTTCGCGAAGTTCTTTCCGATCGCAACGGCACTTGCGGTGACGACAGGCGTGCTCGTGGCGGCGACGATCGTGACTGTCGTGCTCGCGGCAACCTACCTGCCGACGCGCCGCGCGCTCCGCGTTTCGCCTCGGCAGGCGTTGTGGGGCGAGTAGGGATCGAGGTGGAGTCGGTCTAATCACGACTTCGACCAACGCGACCGCGGCCACTCCGCACCGAAACGGACGCACAGTCATTGCTCGAGCGCCGTCAGCACGACATCGAGGGCGCGCACTCGGCCGAGCGTGGGGAAGATTCGCCGGACGCTGTGCTCGTGCAGGTCGGCCTCGCGAGCCGCCATGACCTCGGGGATGAACACCTGCTCGAACCCACGCTCGTGCGCCGCGCGCGCCGTGGCCTCGACGCCGACGTTCGTGGAGATCCCGCCGAGCAGGATCGTCCGAATCCCCCGCCGGGCGAGGTGGACCTCCAGGTCCGTCGCGTAGAACGCGTTAGGCTGGTGCTTCGTGACCACGATGTCGTCCGGCTGCCGCCCGAGCTCCGGGACGAGCTCCGTCCACTCCGGCGTGATCGTCATTGGCGGGCGCGGTTGGTCGGCCTGAGGACGAGGGAAGAGCGCCCCGTCGCGGCCAGGGTCGACGCGCACGAGGACGACGAGCACACCTCGCTTGCGACACGCGGTCGCGAGGCGCGCCGCCTGTGAGATGACGTCGGGTGCCGCGTTAGGGACGGTTTGCCCGGCGGTGATGCCGCGCTGCAGGTCGATGAGGACAAGCGCAGCGGTGGCCGGATCGATCGTGAGGTCGGGCATTAGCCGAGATTCTCCTGAATGAAGCGCGGGCTCAGATGCACATCGACCTCGACGAGCGGCTCGTCGCCGATGCACTTGAACTCGTGAATTTCGCCCGCCTTGATCACCAGAATGTCCCCCGCCCCAGCCTCGAACTCGTGTCCGTTCACCACGTACCGCCCGCGTCCGGATCGGACGAATTGGACTTCGTCGTACGGATGGCGGTGCGGCCCGGGCCCACGACCCGGCAGCGCGTTGAGAAGGAACACGGAGACGTTGACGTCGCCGTTGTCGGCGCCGACGAAATGATGCGAGCTCCCCTTGAACGGCAGGTCTTCCTGGCGAACGCGATACATTCGGCAAGTCTCCGCTGAACTGGGCTGACTGAATGAGTATCCCGCGAATGAGGCGCCCGGGACCGGCGATCAGCCGCCCGCACCGTCAGCTTCGCATCCACTGCGTGCGCTCACCTATCGCCGGACCACACGAATAGCTTGACATCGCCGAACGTCTTGTACGGGACGATTCCGTCGTACTGCATCCCGAGCCGCTCCGCTACACGCCGCGACCGCGCGTTTTCCGGTTGAATGACCGCCACGACACGGTGGAACCCGAGCGACTGGACGGCGAACGTCAGAGCAGCGCCGGCCGCCTCGGTCGCAAAGCCCCGCCCCCAGAACGCGGGAAGGAGCAGGTAGGAAAGCTCGACCTCCTCTCGCTCCCCGATCGCGACATCGAGCAGCCCACACCGGCCAATCAGCGCGTTCGACTCGCGAAGGACGACGCCCAACAGACCATACCCGCGAGTCGCGTAGTACCTCACGCGATGGGCGTTGATGTTCTCGATCTCATCGCTGACGGATGCGGGTGCCGCGCCCATGAAGCGCACGACGTCGGGCTCGCGATACATCGCGAGGAGCGCCGGGGCGTCCGATTCGGTCAACTCCCGGAGCAGAAGCCTCGGCGTCTCGATCACCACGATCGACGCAGCGTCTGCGCGTCGCGAGCGATCCGTTCCTTCACTTCCCGTCGTACGCCGCCTGCAGCCGATTCGCGTCCAGCTTGTCCATCTGCAGCATCGTGTCCATCACGCGTTTCGCTCGCGCGGGGTCGCCGCCGCCACCAAGCAGACTTCCCAGCTGCTTCGGTATGATCTGCCACGACAATCCGAACTTGTCCTTGAGCCAACCGCACCGGCTTGGCGACCCGCCGTCGGCGGTAAGCTTGTCCCATAGCGTATCGATCTCCTGCTGGGTATCGCACCCGACGAAGAACGAGACCGCCTCGTTGAACTTGAGCTGCGGTCCGGCGTTGAGCGCCATGAACTTCTGGCCTTCGAGCTCGAACTCCACGGACATCACCCTCCCCTGTGCGCGGTGCACGGACAGGACCTTCGACCGCGGGAAGATGGACGCGTAGTAGTTCATGGCCTCTTCGGCCTGCGTGTCGAACCAGAGGAATGGCGTAATGGTCAGCATTGTCGGCTCCCGGTTGAGTTCGCGGGGGTCGTGGTCGTTCCCCGCCTTTGTCAGTAAGTCGGAGCCGAGTCTCGAGTCTCTACATCACCCGATCCGGCGGGCGCAGAAGTATCCGCCTGGCTTGAAAGCGCGTCCGTTGGGGTCGACGATGATGGCGATTCCCAGGTCGCTTAGCCACCAGCCGCTGAAGCCATCGGGGTAGACCTCCCGGATGAGGAGATCATAGCCCGTCCCATCGAGGACATCGTAGTCACCCATGCGCAGACGGTGTGTCGTCCAGATGACCCCCGGGCGATCGAGGTCTTCGCTGGCGAAGCGCCGGCCCCATTGGCTCGTGTCGGGAGGCGTCGCCACGAAGCTGCCGGCAATCGGGCGTTCCAGGCCACGCCCGGGCGGCACCCGACCGAACGGTCCTCGAAGGCTGCGGACGCTGTCCTGAGCCCAGAGCCTGAGGCGCCCCGCACGAACCGAGGGATGACCCCGCACGCTGAACGTATCCACGAGCGCGAGGTGGTACGTCCCGACCAGCTCTCGTACGCGTGCGGTGTCGAAGGGAACCGACGGCCCGGTGACGCCTTGGCAGGCTGACGGCGTCACTTTCGTCGTGGGCCCGGCCGCGTGGCAACCGAGCGCAAGGCCGAGCGCGGCGGCCAGGAAGAGTGTCCATCGCATGAGCGGACGACGACCGGCACCCTCGATTCGAAACGAAAAGCGCGCCTAACGTCGCGTGAGGACCGAAGTCCGCTGAGCGTTAGGCGCGCGCCCTGCGTTCGGCTACGCTGTCAGGTGGACCGCATGAGGCTGCAGCCGGCCTCCTGCGCCAACAGCATCGCGAACACGCCGGTGGGCATGAGCGTCGCGCCGGGCACGAGGTTGGCCTTGATCTCCTCGTACACCTGCTGGGAGGGCCGTTTCGTCGCCGCCGCCGCACGCGACGAGATGGCGCGCGTCGCGAGATCGCAGCCAACGAAGATGACCCCGCGCGCGGAGAGGGATTTGATCGTCGCAGTCGGCTTGTCGTCGGCCGTCGGGTTCCCGTTCGCGTCCACGTGCTGGTAGTAGATGTTCCGCGTCACCGGCTTGCCGGTCTTCTGATCCATCATCTTCGTCGACGTCCCGATGTCGTACTTCGCCCACATCGCGTCGTTGAAGAGCAGCGGCACGGCACGGTGCCGGAGCACCACGACGACGCTCGCGTCGGAGTCACCGGTTCCGAAAACGTCCTTCACCGATTCCAGGTAGCTCATGGCGTAATAGAGCGCGATCGCGTCGCCGATCTCCGGCGAATCGAAGATCGCCTTGTGCTTCGCCGTGATCCGGTTCATCCAGCTCGCATCCCACGTCTTCGGGGGGACCGGCATGGGGGCGGCTGGCATTTCGGGTTGCGGCGCCGGAGTCGCCGGCTTGGGAGCCTGGCTCGGGGCATTCGTCGCGGTGGCGGCGGGCGAGCAGGCAACGGCCGCGAGCGCGGCGGCCCCCGCCGCCAGCTCACCAATGAATTGTCGGCGCGGCGACTGCGAGCGGGTCCTCGGCGTGCGACTCATAGTACCCCACGGTTGGAAGGTCGGATTGGCGATCCGAAAATACTGAGGGTAGCACCGATGTGCACGCCTGGTCTGGACCGTCATGGTGGGAACGCGATCCGGCACGACCCGTAGGGCGCTCTGGCAGGCCATTGCGACGGGCATAGTGTTAGCACATGGCCGAGCCATACGAGATGCTTCGCAGCAGCCTCGCCGGCCGCTATGACGTCGAACGCAAGGTCGGCGAAGGCGGCATGGCCACCGTCTATCTGGCGAAGGACGTTAGGCACGGCCGCAACGTCGCCGTCAAGGTCATCCGCCCCGAAGTGGCAGAGACGCTCGGCACGGATCGCTTTCTGTCGGAGATCAAGCTGACGGCGAGCCTGCAGCACCCGCACATCCTCGCACTGCTGGACTCGGGCGTCGTCTCGTCGACCGACTCGGGCGATCGCCCGTTCTACGTCATGCCGTACATCACGGGCGAAACGCTTCGCGCCCGTCTGACGCGCGAGCGCGCGCTCCCCGTCCGCGACACGCTGGGGATCCTGGCCGAGGTCGCCGATGCGCTGGCCTCCGCGCACGCTCAGGGCATCGTCCACCGCGACATCAAGCCCGAGAACATTCTGCTCAGCCAGGGTCACGCGGTGGTCACGGACTTCGGCGTCGCCAAGGCGCTTCACCGATCGATCGACGGTGCGAGCGCCACCGGTATCGGGATCACAATCGGAACACCCGCGTACATGGCTCCCGAGCAGGCCGTTGGCGATCCAATGATCGACCACCGGGCAGATCTGTACGCGCTCGGCGTGCTGGCCTTCGAGCTGCTCGCGGGGCATACGCCATTCATTGGCCCGACCGTCGCCGCGACGGTCTCGGCGATGCTTTCGCAGCCCGCGCCGTCAGTCAGGAACGAGGTCGCGGCATGCCCGCCGCAGCTTGCCGATCTGATCGACACGCTTCTCGCGAAGGATCCCGCGCGGCGGCCGGAAAGCGCGGCCGCGGTGCGCGACACGCTGCGTTCGATTCTCGTGGACGTGTCGTCCGGTCCCATGCCGGCCCGGCGAGCTCCCGGCAGACGTCACGTGGTGATGGCTGCGCTGCTTTCCACGGGGATCATCGCCGCTATCGGACTCGCGATCTGGCGTCCGTGGCAGCCACAGAGCTCTGCGTCCGGACCGGCGCCGGTGAAGGACGCGACGCTCCGATCGATCGCCGTGCTGCCGTTCGAGAACGTCAATCGCGACTCGACGACCGACTACTTCAGCGACGGCATGGCGGAGGAGCTGATCAGCGCGCTCGGCCGGTTGCGCGGTCTGCGTGTGGCATCGCGGACGTCGACGTTCGCCATGAAGGGTCAGATCGGTGGGCTCGCGGACGTCGGGAAGAAGCTCGGTGTTCAGACGGTGCTCGAGGGAAGCGTTCGGCGGTACGGCGACCAGGTGCGCGTCTCGGCGCGGCTCGTGGACGTGGCGCGCGACTCGACGCTCTGGGGCGCGGAGTACACGAACGAGTTGAAGAACGTGCTGTTCGTGCAGGACACGATTGCGCGCGCGATCGTCTCTGCGCTGAGCATTGCGCTCGGCGAAACGGGAACGGGGTTGAGTCGCCCGCACAGCGGCGATCCCGAGGCGTACGACGCGTATCTGCGGGGCCGGTATTTTCTCGGGCGCCGCAACCCGGCATCGATCGCGACGGCGATCCGATCCTTCGAGGCGGCCATCGCGAAAGATTCATCCTTCGCGCCGGCCTACGCGGGATTGGCCGATGCCTACAGTCTCGCCGCTCCGTTCGGCGGGCGCCGGCCTCGCGATGTGTTCGAGCTCGCGCGCGCGGCCGCGAATCGCGCGCTGGCGCTCGATTCCACGGTGGCCGAGGCGCATACGTCGTTAGGCATCGTGGCGATCTTCTATGACTGGGACTGGGCAGCCGCCGCCAAGCACCTGGGGCGCGCCGTCGAGCTCAATCCCAGCTATGCCGAAGGGCATCTCTTCTACGCCTGGTATCTGTTGCTGCGGGGCCGCGCGGCTGATGCGCAGGCCGAGATCGCGCGCGCGCACGCACTGGATCAGCTGTCCGTCGTGATTGCGACGCGTCGCGGGACGATGCTGCAGTACGCAGGTCGTGATGCGGAGGCAATCCCGTTCTTCCGCGAAGCGCTGGAGCTCGACAGCAACTTCTTTCATGCGAGGGCGGACCTCGCGACAGCCTACGTCGCGACCGGCAAGCCCGATTCTGCACGGCGGGTGGTGCCGCGCACGGCGCTCTTCCCGGGGAGTGGCGAGGCCGGGATGCCCGCCTGGGTGCTGGTCCAGCTGGGGGATACCGCGGCGGCGCGGCAGTCGCTCCGCGCCTACGTGGCGGCACGCCAGCACACGTATGTCTCCGCGGACGCGCTCGCGGGAATCTACGCGTCCCTCGGCGACACGACCCGTGCACTCGACCTGCTCGAGAAGGCGGCGGAGGACCGAGCGTTCACCCTCGTGTTCCTGGCGAACTACCCGATGTTCCGCTCCCTGTACAAGAGTGCGCGCTTCCGGCGGCTGGTGGACCGGATTGGCGTCGTCCCGCCACCCTAACGCCGGGCGAGCTCGACGGGTCTGCCGGCGAGACGCCGAGCGCGCAAAACGAGGTAGCGTTGGCCGGAGCGCACTGGCACGCTCCTCCTCCGGCCGTAGTGTTAGCACATGGCCGACCAACACGACCTGCTCCGCGGAAGCCTCGCCGATCGGTACGACATCGAACGTGAGCTCGGCGAGGGCGGTATGGCGACCGTCTACCTGGCGCATGACGTTAGGCATGGGCGCAAGGTCGCCGTCAAGGTCATGCACCCCGAGGTCGCGGCGACGCTCGGGACAGAACGCTTCCTCGCCGAGATCAGGCTCACCGCCAGCCTCCAACACCCGCACATCCTCGGGCTCATCGACTCGGGTGTCGTGGGCAATGCGGAATCCGGCCCGCAGCTGTTCTACGTCATGCCCTACGTCGAGGGTGAGACGCTCCGAGCTCGGCTGGCGCGCGACCGGACGCTGCCTGTCGGCGAGGTCGTCAGCATCCTCGCCGAAGTGGCCGACGCGCTCGCATGCGCCCATGGCCACGGGATCATCCACCGTGACATCAAGCCCGAGAACATTCTGCTCGGCCAAGGGCACGCGGTAGTCGCCGACTTCGGCATCGCCAAGGCGCTGGATCGATCGGTCGACCGTCAGAGCATAACGAGGACAGGCGCGACCGTTGGTACGCCGGTATACATGGCCCCCGAGCAGTTGGTCGGCGACCCAGGCATCGACCACAGGGCGGACCTCTACGCGCTCGGCGTCGTCGCGTACGAGCTTCTGGCAGGTCATAGACCGTTCGTCGGCACGGACGTCGCGGGGATGTTGGCTGCCGTGCTCACCCAGCCGGCACCGTCGCTTTCGGTGGTAGCGCCATCGAGCCCACCTCGTCTCACGGCGCTGGTCGCAGGCCTCCTCGAACGGGATCCCGCGAAGCGACCACAAAGCGCTGGCAGCGTGCGCGATGTGCTGCGCTCGATTCTCGCGGAGCTGTCGACGTCCGCGCTGGCGGGACGATCTCCGAGGCAAATTCGTCGCGCCCTGATCGGGGCTGGTCTCGGCGTCAGCGTGCTGCTCGCGGTTGCCCTTGCCCTCGGGTCGAATCGGTTGCGAACGCCGCCCTCTGTATCGCCTGCAGCGTCGCCGACTGTTGGCCCGCGATCGATAGCCGTGCTCCCGTTCCAGAACACGAATCGGGACTCGGCAAGCGATTACTTCGGCGACGGCATGGCCGAGGAGCTGATCAGCGCGTTAGGACGCTTGCCGGGGCTGCGCGTGGCGTCGCGCACCTCCACGTTCGCAATGAAGGGCCGAAACGCCAGCCTCTCGGAGGTCGGCCGGCGACTGGGAGTTCGTAGCGTTCTGGAAAGCAGCGTTCGGAGGCAAGGCGACACCATCCGTATTGTGGCGCGTCTCGTTGACGTCGCACGCGATTCGGTGCTCTGGTCCGGCGAGTACAACAGCCAACTTCGCAACGTTCTGTTCATCCAGGACAGCCTCGCTCGGTCCATTGCCGGCGCGCTCAGCGGAGCTTTGAGCGAGGCGCGCGTGACTGCTCTCCCTCGCCCGCGCAGCGGCGATCCGGACGCATACGAGGACTACTTGCGCGGGCGCCGGTTTCTCCGACAGCGGAAACCGGGCTCGATGACGTCGGCGATCCGGTACTTCAAGGAAGCGATCAGGCGCGATTCGTCGTTCGCGCTGGCGTATGCCGGTCTAGCGGATGCCTACACGCTCGCCGCGCCGTTCGAAAGTCGACCGCCTCGCGAAATGCTCCCGCGTGCGCGTGAGGCGGCCGAGGTGGCGCTGGCGCTCGACTCCACCGTTGCCGAAGCGCATACCTCGTTAGGCATGGTCGCGATGTTTTACGACTGGAACTGGGACGAAGCGGGGCGACATCTGAAGCGGGGTGTCGAGCTCAACCCGAACTCGGCCGAAGGGCGCCTCTTCTACAGCTGGTATTGGATGTTTCGGGGCCGGCTCGATGATTCGACAGACGTCCAGATCACGCAGGCGTACGACCTGGATCCATTGTCCGTCGTCATCGCGACCCGTCGCGGCAACATCCTCAGCAAGCAACGGCGAGACGCGGAGGCAATTCGTTACTTCCGTCACGCCCTGGAGCTCGACAGCACATTCTTCTATGCGCGAATCGGTCTCGCCACCTCGCTCGTTCGAACGAATCAGCCCGAGTTGGCCCGACGCGTCCTTCCGCGTAAGGAGGTGCATTCCGGAACCGCCGAGAGCGCGTATGCGAGCTGGGTGCTCGTGCAGCTCGGCGATACCGCAGGCGCGCGCGAGGAGTTACGCGCGCTCGAGGCCGCTCAACAGCGTGGCTACGTGTCGGCGGATGGGTTGGCGGGCATCCACACGGTCCTCGGCGACACGGCGCGTGCCTTCGCGCTCCTCGAGCAGGCAGAGCGCGACACTGCGTTCACGCTCGCCTTCCTTCCGACATTCCCGATGTTCGAATCGATCCGAAATACCGAGCGCTTCAAACGATTGGTAGACCGCGTTGGAGTCATCGTGGCTCCGACTCACCGGTGAGCTGCGGCCGAGCGGGCAATGCGGTCGTAAGGCTGTTGCCGAGCGGCGCCAAGCACGCATCTCGACGAGCGGTGTGAGACGGCAGACGGCAGACAACCGAAGAAGGCAGAGGGCAGACGGCGGATAGCAGACGGCAGAGGAACTGTGACTCTCTGCCCTCTGCCCCCTGCCGTCTGCCGTCTGCCGTCTTCAGTTCGCTGCCGTCTGCCGTCTTATGAGGCCTCGATCGAAATACCGGACAGTCCTCGAATGACATGACGTCCCCAAATCGATAGAATGAAGGCTCAACCACACCTGTCGACCCGCACCCCACGGTCCGTGCCCACCAAACCCCTCGGTATCGCCTTCATCGGCAGCGGCTTCAACACGCGGTTCCATATCCAGGGCTTGCAGGCCGTGCGCGAAGCCGACGTCCGCGGCGTCTGGAGCCCTAACAAGAAGAACGCGGCATCGGCCGCGGAGCTCGCCCGCAACCTCGACGTGGGCGACGCGAAGCCGTACGCGAGCATCACTGACTTGGTCGCCGACCCCGACGTCGAAGCGATCTGGCTCTGCGGGCCGAACCACGCGCGCATCGAGAACGTCGAGGAGATCGTGCACGCGATCGAGTCCGGCAAGGGCACTCTCAAGGGCCTCGCGTGCGAGAAACCGCTCGCTCGCAACGTGGGCGAAGCGAAGCGGGTGATCGAGCTCGTTAGGCGCGTAGGGGTGCCGACGGGGTACCTCGAGAACCAGCTCTTCTCGCCGCAGGTGGAGACCGGCCGCCTGTTGATCTGGGCGCGTGGCGCCGCAACGACCGGTCGCCCCTACCTCGCCCGCGCCGCCGAAGAGCACAGCGGACCGCACGGCCCGTGGTTCTGGCGCGGCAACCTCCAGGGCGGCGGCGTGCTCAACGACATGATGTGCCACTCGGCGCTCGTCGTCAGGCACCTGCTCACGAAGCCGGGCGACTCGTACGACACCGTGAAGCCGGTTCGCATCACGGGTCACATCGCGAGCCTCAAGTGGTCGCGCCCCGAGTACGCGAAGATCCTCTCGAAGACGATGGACAAGGGCCTCGACTACACGAAGACCCCATCCGAAGACTTCGCGAACCTCGTCATCGAGTTCGAGACGAGCGACGGCCACAAGGTATTAGGCGAGGCGAGCACGTCGTGGAGCTACGTTGGTGCGGGACTGCGGCTGTCGGCCGAACTGTTAGGCCCGGAATACTCGATGAGCTGGAACACGCTCGACTCGGGACTCAAGCTGTTCTTCAGCCGCGAGGTGCGCGGCAAGCAGGGCGAGGACCTCGTAGAGAAGCAGAACGCCGAGATGGGTCTCATGCCCGTGGTGGCCGGCGAGGCGTGGGCTTACGGCTACGAAGCAGAGGATCGGCACTTCGCGCGCGTGTTCCAGGGCAAGGAGAAGGCGAAGCTGACGTTCGAGGACGGCCTCGAGGTCGTGAAGGTGCTCATGTCCGCGTACGCGAGCGCCGAGCAGGGGAAGACGCTGGACTTTCCGCCGAAAGGGCTCGACAAGTTTGTGCCCAAGGTGGCGAAGGGGGAGTGGAAGCCGTGACGAGCCCGTCGAGGGTGAGAACCGGGCCTGGGAGCTCGGCGCTCGTTCAGACGGTCGACATCGAGACGCCGGAGCTGGTGACGTTCAGCTACACGATCGCCGGTGTGGGATCGCGTGTGGCCGCGGCACTGATCGACTATCTGCTCTGCCTCGTTCTCTTCATCGCCCTCCTGGTGGGACTCGCCTTCCTCGGCGCGAATCGTCTGGTGTCGCTCGGCGGCACGTCGTCGGAGGCATGGGCGCTCGCGATCGTGGTGCTCGGGCAGTTCTTCATCCTGTGGGGCTACTACGTTCTCTGGGAGGGGCTCGCCGACGGCCAGACGCCGGGCAAGCGCTACATGCGCCTTCGCGTCGTGAGCGATGGCGGCTACTCGGTGTCGTTCGCCGGGTCGGCCATCAGAAATCTCGTTAGGATCCTGGACATGCAGCCGGTGTTCACGTACGGCCTGGGTATCGGCAGCATTCTCCTGACGAAGCAGGGCAAGCGACTCGGCGATCTGGCGGCGGGGACGTTGGTGGTTCGCGAACAGCTTATTCGGGAATCGGCGGGTGCCCGCGAACAGCGGGCAGATGGGAATAGGGAATCGGTCGAACGGCGCGCGCCTGCGCCGGCACCGCCTGTTGCCCCCGCGGCGGCGCGGCACGCTCGGCTCAACGACGACGAGTTCGCGGTGCTCGAGCGGTTCATGGAGCGGCGCGAGAGTCTCGACCCGGCCCGACGCACCGTGCTGGCCACGAGACTCGTCGAGCGGTTCTCGAACGCGCTGATCGGTTATCCGGGCGTCTCGGGTGGTCCAACCGAGCAGCTGTTCGAGCTCTACGCCGATGAGCGTCAGGCGCGCGCGAGCGGCGCCGTCGTCGGGCGCGAGACCGGTGCGGCGCGCGAGCGTCACGCGATCGTCGCGTCGGGGACGCCGCGGTGGTCGTCGTTCGCGAAGCGGCTCGACCGCGCCCAGCGGCATGGGCTCGAGTCGTTAGGCGAGGATGGCGTGCGCGACTTCGTCGCCGAGTACCGCGACCTCGCCACCGACCTCGCCCGCCTTCAGACGGCGGCCCGCGGGCGTGAGCGTGAGGAGGTGTTCTACCTGAGCCGGCTCATGGCCGGTGCGCACAACCTGCTCTACCGCGGGCGCGCCCTGACGTTCAAGGACGTGTGGCGAACGTTCGCGATCGACGCGCCGCGCGAGGTGCGCCGCTCGGTGGGGCCGATCGCGCTGGCGGCGGCGCTGCTCTTCGGTCCGGCGCTCATCGCCTACACCGCGGTCGTCCGCGATCCCGCGGTGGCCCGTGTCTTCATTCCCGCGGGAATGCTGGATCGCGCGGAGGATGGCGTCAGGCGCGCGCGAACGGGCCGGGGATACATCTCCGACCCCGAGCTGTTCCGGCCGGTGATGGCGACAAGCATCATCGCGAACAACGTCCAGGTGACGTTCGCGGCGTTCGCGATGGGGATCGCGTTCGGGATCGGGACGGTGCTCGTGCTGGTGACGAACGGCGTGAGCCTGGGTGGTGTGTTCGGCCTGTATGCGTCGAAGGGGATCGCGTCGCTGCTGGTGAAGTTCGTCGCGCCGCACGGCGTGTTGGAGCTGACCGCGATCTGCATTGCAGGCGGCGCCGGATTTCTGCTGGCGGCGGGCTTGCTCGTTCCGGGCGATCGTCCGCGCAGCGAAGCACTGCGGGAGAATGGACGGCGCGCGATTCGGCTCATCGCGGCGTCTACGGTGCTGCTGCTGATTGCTGGAACGCTCGAGGGGTTCGTGTCGCCGATCGAGACCTGGCCGCTCTCGTGGAAGCTCGCGGTCTCGGCGGCGACGGTGGTGTTTCTCGTGGGTTACTTGTCGGGTGGACGAAGACGCGCCGACCCGATGCCGACGACCGGTGGCGGCGCCGAGCCCGGCGAGCTCCTCGGGCTCGGCACTGCCAGTTGATACGGGCGCGTAACCGCCGACGCGCCTTATCGGGAGGGCTCCTCCAGGCGATCCAGCACGATCAGTTGCTGGTCGGCCGAGATGGTCATCGTCGTTCCGTCGGCGGCCACCTCGTACCGACCTTCGCCGATCACCCGCCCTTCGTGCTTCCCCAGCGTTTCCAGGACGAACGGCCCGCGCCACGCCGCGGTGAGAGAATAGCCGTTACCGCGCGGCGAGTAGTGCTCGATCCCGTCGGCGCGAATCGTGTTCTCACCACGCTCGGCGCGCCCGGTCCCGTCGACCACGACGTCGGTGATGGTGATGTCGTCGCCACGCACGTCGAAGCGCATGGTCGCACTGCGGAACGGGTTCAGCGGATGTTGCTGAGACCTGGCGACGTTCGCCATCCACGTGCCGGCGAATGGGCTCGTGGTCGCCGTGGGTTCGGGCGCGGACGGCAGCGGCAGCGATTCCACGTGCGCCTTGAGCTTGGGCCAGCTCGTGAAGCCGTAGTCCCGCGCGAGCGCGTGTTGAGCGTCGGCGAGCTGGAGCTCCGGATTCTCGAGGCGCATCTCAGCGAGTCGGCGCTTGGCCTGCTTGCGAAGATGCTCGAGGTTCGGGGTGGCGGGCAGGTCGCGAGACATGACTCCTCCGTGGTCGCCCAGTGTCCGCCTAACGGGCAAGCGAGGGTCAATGCTCGGATCGACGCAACCCCACAGGTGGGATGTTCCCTTCCCGCGGACGGGATGCAGCCTGCGACTGCGATGTTAATCCTAACGCGACCCTGGACCGCGAGGCAATACCGACGGTCGCGCCCTGGCAAGAACGCCCTATGAAACGGAATCCCATGATGAACCCAAATCCGGCAACAGGACAGCCGTGGTCTGCCATCACCTCTCAAACCGATCCCGTAGTGCCCTAGTGCCCCTCGAATCTCACCCGTTGGACCACCGCTCCACGCTTCCACACCATGGCGATCCGGCGGGTGTCGAGGACGTTGGTCGTCGGGTCGCCGTCTACCAGGACGAGATCCGCACGCAGGCCTTCCCGGATGCGACCCCGGTCGGTGAGCCGGAATGCGCGAGCGGCCGCCGCGGTCGCGCCGGTCAACGCCTGAATCGGCGTTAGGCCGACGCCGACGAGCAGTTGCAGCTCGCCGTGCATCGACGCCCCATAGGTCTGCCCCGCGCCCGGCGCGTCGGTCCCGACGAGAATCGGCACGTTGCGACGGGCAACCTCCCGGACCGCCTGATCGGTGCCCGCACACGAAAACGGGCCACCCGGGAATCGGCGCGGGTTCGCCATCATCGCGCGCCACCTCGGACTGATGAACGGGGCGAGCAGCGTGTCCGCCACGATCCTCGGACCGATCGGCTTGTCGCAGGTCGCGTATGATGGACTGAGCGTCGGGATCACGAACACTCGGTGCGCGGCGACGAAATCGGCGAAATCGCCCGAGACGGTCGCCCCGGTGGCCAGGTGCGCCAACCCATCCGCTCCGGCCGCGATCGCATCGCGCGCCTGCGCTTCGGACAGCACGTGGACCACCGCCAGCTTACCGCGCGCGTGTGCGGCCGCGACGAGCCCCGCCAGCGTTCGGCGATCCAGCATCGGCGCCCGCATCCCGAGCGCTGCCAGGTCGTCGTAGACGATCTTGAGGAAATCGGACCCCTCGGCAAAGCGGGCGTCGACGAACGCGGCGGCTTGGGAGGAGTCGGAGATTGTCGGAAACGGAGGGCCACCCATCTGCGTCGGGTGCCCGCCGGGCGCGGTCGCGCCGACGCCGGCCGTGCGCACATCGGCGAGGCCGGGTGCGTCGGCCGCCCGCGCGGCCTTGATCCGCTCGAAGCGCGTGGATCCGCTGAACATGTCGATGACGGTCGTCACTCCGAGCGAGATCGCCTGGCGGAGATCCGCTTCGACGCTGTCGGTCACATGGACATGCGCGTCGATCATGCCCGGGATCAACGTGCGACCTCGGCCGTCGACGACCGTGGCTCCGGGCGGCGCGGCGAGCCCCGCTCGGCCAATTCGTGCGATCTTGCCGTCCTGGATCAGCACGGTCTGGTGTTCCGTGACACGCTCGCCATCGAAGACGCGAACGTCCTGAACGACGAACGCCGTCTGCGCGCGAACCGGAAGCGTTCCGGCCGCGAGGATTAGCAGAAGGCAGAGCGGACCGCGGGTCACGCGAGGGGCATGTCTCGATCGTGGAGGAGGAACGACGCACGTGTGGGACACGTGGCGATCGAAAAGGGTTGACCGATTCTCCACCTCCGTTTCCGCGCTACGGCCGTCGCCGTCGAAACTTCTGCCCGCGCCTGTCAGGTTCGTTTTCCGTTAGGCGGTAGCAGGTGACCCCTTCACACCGACGGCACATAGCCAACCCTTTTTGTGGTCTTCGAACACCTCCACGTCCGAGAACCCCGCTGCCGTGAGCGCACTTCGATGACCGTCGACGGAAAGGAGCTTGCCGCCGAGCATCCGCATCGCGAGCGCGTCCGCCGCACCATTTCGCTTGCCGCGATAGCTCTCCGCCATGATGGCGATCCGTCCTCGTGGCCGCAGCACTCTGTGAACCTCGCGCAGGTCGGCCTCCGGGTGTTGGGCCAGTAATAGAGCGTCTCGATCGCGGTGACCACGTCGAAGGTTTGGTCGGCGTATGGGAGGCTCGAGACCGATCCATGCCGAATGTCGACGTGCCCCGCGGCAATGCCTGCGGCGTTGGTCCGTCGCGCAACGGCGACGCTGGCGGCCGAGTAGTCGATCCCGTAGACCTTTCCACTCGGCGCCAGGAGAGCAAGCTGCTGGACGGTCTTACCGCCACCACATCCCACGTCGAGGATGACGCTGTCCTTCGCCGCCTGGACGTGGCTGAGCCCCCAGTTCGTCAGCCGGCGATGACTCGAGTTCATCAGGCGCGCGAAGAGCTGACCGGGCAGCCATCGCGGCTTGCGACACTGGCGGACAACGGCAACGCCTACCAGTGCGGCCACCCCGAATCGAAGCACGGCCTCGACTGCCGGTGAAATCATGGAGTCACGGAAGCCGGGCGTGCCTAACGCCCACGTTACGGCGCGGGCTCGTCGGTATGGACCACCGGTGCAAGGAGATAGAACACGTCGGTGCGCGCCAGCTCCCCCTCCCGCCAGTGTCCGTACACTTCCCAGCGCGGGCCGGCCAGCGAGCGATTCTGCGCTCGGCACCAGGTGATCACGGCCTCGTGGGCCTCGCCGAGCCGCGCGTAATCGCCCCAGTGGGTCGTCGTCGCGACCTCGCCGGCCGGCAGGGTGGAATATTCCACCGGCCAAAGGCCCGCGAATGGCGCCTTGACGCCGACGCCGAACTCGACGTCCACCTCGTCCGCGGACCCGGGAACGCTGCGGTAGACGAAGATGTTCTGCCCATCGATCGCGATCGCGCCGGTGCGAGCGACGGCATACACCTGGTCCAGCGACTCGGCGAATGCCGTGGGCACGCGAGTTCCGCGTAATCGCTTCCGGACGGCGGCGATGGCGCGAGGCGCCGCTACCTGCAGCGACACGGAATAGGTGGCGGGCGATGCCATGCCGGTTCTCCTGGTGGATGGCGTCGATGCCTAACGCTGTCGGCTGAGACTGCGAAGCTCAGTCATCGCTCGAGTCGTGGAGCGAGTTGGCTTCACTGTGCCGCAAAGCGTATCGCGGAGTCGAGATCGGCCCAGAGATCATCCGCGTGCTCGATACCAACGCTGAGTCGCAGCAGCGACGGCGGTAAGTGTTCCTGTCCCGGGATCGCAGCTCTTCGTTCCATTGTCGTTTCCACCGCACCGAGACTTGTCGCGTGGCGGATGAGCCGGACGCTTCGGCATACGGCGTCGGCACTCTCCGCACCGCCCAGCACATCGAACGAGATGATGGTGCCGAAGCCCTTGAGCACGCGCCTGGCGATCGCGTGCGTCGAATGCGAGGGCAGGCCCGGATACCGGACACGAGCGACCAACGGTTGCCGCTCGAGCCGCTCCGCCAGCATCATTGCGGTTTGCTGTGCCCGTTGCAAGCGAAGCGCGAGAGTCCTGGCGCCGCGAACGGCAAGGAATGCCTCGAGCGTCCCCGGTGTGGCCCCGGTCAGCTCACGGGATTTCCTGAGCGCCTGCGACAGGGACTCGTCTCGTGTCGTGGCGATCCCTGCCAGCAGATCGGAGTGGCCGCCGATGAACTTTGTCGCCGACTGCAGCGACACCGTGGCACCGAACGCAAGCGGTTGCTGGTTCAGTGGGGTGGCAAGGGTGTTGTCCACCGCGACGAGTGCTCCTGGCTTGCGTGGCGCCGCGCAGACGGCCTCGAGATCCACCACGGTCAGCAGTGGGTTCGAGGGCGATTCGAGCCAAATGAGGTCGGCAATGCCGCAGGCACGAATCCAGCCGGCCGTGTCATCTACGCTCACGCGTTGCACCGTCCATCGCCGTCTTTCGGCGCCTGCTGCGGCCAGACCCGCAACGCCCTGGTAGCAGTCGTCGGGGAGTACGACAACGGCGCCAGCCGAGAGCTGATCGAACACGGAGGCGATGGCGGCCATGCCGGAAGCGAACGCGACGGCCTTGCCGGACTCGAGCCCGCCGACGATCTCCTCGAGTGCTTCCCAGGTCGGCGTGCCGTCGTCGCGCGAGTACTCGCGTCCGCTGCCGATGATGAAGTTCGATGCGGGGACCAGCGGCACGTTGAGCGGCGCGCCGGGCACGGAATCGCGACCACCCGAGACGAGCCACGATTCCACGCTGATCTCGGATCCAGGATTATCCACCATAGCGCCGCCTAACGCTAAAGTTCAGCCGCAGGGCCTCGCCCCAAAGCAAGTTACCTGGATGGTACGAATGACGGTCGACAGCGCAGCGCTTCGGGAACAACTCCAGCACGTCTACTGGATCGGCGGCGGGAGCGGCGCAGGCAAATCGACTGTCGCTCGTCGCATAGCGGCTCAGCGCGGCTTGCGTGTGTATGCGACCGACGACGCGATGGCGGATCACGCCCGCCGGAGCACGAGCGAGAACTCCCCGCTGCTGCACGCGTTCATGGCCATGGACATGGACGAGCGATGGGCGAGCCGGCCCCCGAAGACGATGCTCGAGACCTTCCCCTGGTTTCAGGGCGAAGGCTTCAACATGATCGTCGACGATCTTCTACGCCTCCCTCGGGAGCCCGGTGTCATCGCCGAGGGATCCGATTGTTGCCGAGGCTTGTCAAGCCTCTCCTCTCCGTACCTGCTCATGCCATCTGGCTCCTCCCGACGCACGACTTCCGTCGGGCAGTGATCGAGAGTCGGGGAGGATCAGGGACGGGGTTCTTGGCCAGGACTACCGATCCGGAACGAGCAACGCGCAACCTGCTCGAACGCGATCGGCTGTTCACGGACATCCTCCGCGTGGAAACGGCGCGCCTGGACGTTACCGCCATCGAGGTCGACGCCACGATGACCGAGGACGACCTCGCCAAACGTGTGACGGAAGGGTTCGGGCTCTGAGCTGCACGGAAGCGGGACACCCTGCGTATCTCATTGTCAGCGCCAGACGAACAGCTTCCCGACCACCTGGCCGAGGCCGACCGCGACCACACCCAGAGGACCGAGCACCCGTCGCTCCTCCAGCTGTACGGTCAGGTCGGAGAGGTTCACATGCCCCCGGAGCGCAGTGAGCCGCGCCTCCAGGCTCTCGATCTCCGCCTGCACCCGGGCAAGCTCTCGCTCGACCGCGACGACGTCGGTGACCGAGGCGCTCCGGTCCAGCAGTTGGCGGAGCCGATCCCGGCTCGCCCGGAGCGCGGCGAGTCGCGCCTCCACATCGACCACCTGCTCGGTGACATCCTCGACCACGACGGTGCGGACGTCGACGGAGCCGAGTGCGGCGGCCGAGTCCATGAGCGCCTCCAACCGGTCCGGCGGCACCCGGAGCAGGTACTCGGCGTGCCGCTCTTCGCGGGCTTCGAGGCGCGAGACCTGAGCACCCAGCGCGGCAGCGGCGCGCTCCAGGCGCTCGCGCGCGGCATCCATGCGCTCGACCGTCGCGTGGACGCGGCCACTGCGAGTGAGCTCGCGCGGCGCAATCTGTGAGGACACGAGCGAGAGTCCTCCTCGGAGCTCCGGCCCCTCACCCGCCGAGGGCGACGGAGCCGAGGGCTCCACCCTAACGTCCGGTGCGTGGCGCGCGTGGCATGCGGCGAGAGTGAGGAGGAGGGAAAGGAGAGCGGCAGGCTGTCGCAGCATGAGGTGCTTGGTCGAGGGCCGAAAACGAAGTCACTTCGAGGGTGTCACCTAACGCCAGGTTCGGCTGTCAGGCACCGGCCGCGCGGTCAGCTCGGCGTGACGGAGTGTTACACGTCGGGTCCACACCGAGATCCACTGGGCACCGGCGGAGCCGTGGCCGGTACGGCTATTACACCCGTCGGCCACATCGATCAGTGTGAGCTGGGACCCTTCAGCTTTCGTTAGGCGCCCCGATGGAAGGCCTCCGCCGGCTCACTCTGTTACCGATGCTTCCTGGTTGCTCAACGGGTCGGCGGCCGACCGAGCAGCTTCCTGACGATAGTACTCGACGGCGTCCCGTAGCTTCGCGAGCAACGACGCCGGTACCTCGCTCTCTGCCAGGAGTCCGGCGGCGACTGCGCGCGCCACCGTAGAAGTCGGGTGCCCGCGGACGTACAGGACCCAGAGGTCCCGCGCGACGCCATCGTGGAACGTGTGGATTGCGGCGCTGACGTCGTGCGAGGTGAGTCGTCCGGCGTGCCACTCGGAGAAGGACGCCTCGAGGCGAGTAAGCTCGCGCCCCAGCTCGCGATCGTACGCGATGCCCGCGAGCCGGCGAAGGTCTTTGCCATCACGACGGGTGACTGGTTCCATAGGCGTGCAGCATCCCTCTACTTCAAACCGAGTTTCTTTCCGGCTCCCAACAACGCGAGCGATTCGCGGATCCGCCGCTCCCGGGTTTCCGGTCGCTTGGCCGTGTGTATCCAGACGACGAAATCACGGCGGTACGTTGGTGCCAGCTCTCGAAAGAACTTCCAGGCTTTGGCATCGGCCTTTATCGCTTTCGCGATGTAGTTCGGCAGTTCCGGGATTTTCGGTCGCGGCCCGTAGGTGTTCTCGGTCGGTGCGGCCGCGAGCCCTGCGGGAGTGAGCAAGCCGGCTGCCTTCAACTCCATCCACCGTCGTCGATTGATATTCGACCATTTGCTGGTGGGCTTTCGCGGCGTCACCTTGACCGCGTAACGGTCGTCATCGATTCGCTTGATGAGACTGTCGATCCATCCGAAGCACAACGCCTCACGGGCGGCATCCTCGAGCGGCATCGACTCGATCCCCGTGTGGCGTTTGTGAAACACGAGCCAGACTCCGGGACTCGACGTGTGATGCGACGCGAGCCACGCCCGCCACTGCCGGCGAGTCCGAACTTCGAGCGTCATGAGCTCTGCCGTCACACCTGACTGGCCTCCGCTCCGTCGTGTCGAGGGAGAATAACGCTCCGCCTGCGAATGACTGTCAACGGTCGAGGCCGACGTCGGGGAGGGCTTCGCCGCCGAGCAACCCAAGGCGATACCATGCGAGCTACCTGAACGTTCATGGACGCGTCTCGGTGCCTAACGTCCAACTTCGGCTGCAAGCAAACGTCCACCACCGTCCTGTTAAGCGGATCATCGTACACACGGCTGCAATCCAGCCGTCGTTAGGCGGGCGGCGCTTCGACGGTTGAGGTGACCTCGTAGAGGCTGACCGACGGCTCGGCGCCTGCGGCGCGAAACATGAGAATGCCCGCCGGGGTGCCCGCCTGGCGCATGGCGGCCAGCGCGTCGCGACCCGTCCAGAGCGTTTCGATCCGCCATCGTGTGGGATCAGCGCCCGACGTCAGGAGGTGACTGCGGATCAGCCCAGCTGGCAATTGGGCCGAGGCGCGGCGAAACGCGGCCTGGAGGTCAGGTGCGCGTTCGGGGGCTACGGTCGCTTCGAGAATTGTGAGTACCATGGCCAGTTCTCGCTACGAAGTGTGTGTTCCGCGTAACGCGTGAAGTTGACCTGCAAACCGCCGCTCGGAGCCATCGCGGCGGTCAGAAATAGATGCGTTCGGCCGCGCCGGAGAGCGGCGAGTACGAGTGGACCGTGATATGCGTTCCAGCGGGCTGCCCGGTGATCGCCTGTTGCTTCTTCGCGGGCTCGTCATCGAGTCGCTGCGCCGCCGCTCGATTCTTCCCGGCATACTTCTCGGTGGTTTCGAGCACGGCGCAGAGCTCGGTGAACGTGAACTGCCCGTACGAGTCGTTCCCTTCGTCGTACTTCACCTGACCCTGCCCGGTGTTGTTGCAGGCCGCTGCGCGGCCGTCGCCTAACGACACACCCCAGTGGCACGTGGCCCGGTCGGTCGTCTTGTGGATGTTCCAGATGTAGCCGCGCGGAATCGCGCTCCACTCCTTCACCGGCACGATCTCGCCGTTGCCGAGATGTTCGTGGATGGTCTCGGCATGAATGTCGGCGCCGTGCTTTCCCAGCCACCGTCGCGAGATGAAGCCGGCGACAAACAGCCAGTTGAAGACGCCGTCGTAACAGATGGGGTTGCGTCCCACGCTGACATCGGTCCGCAGCCGCATCGGAAAGTAGTTGATCGTCTCCAGCTTCTTGACGGATTCCGCCGCGCGGGCGAGGCCCTCCAGTGTTGCGTCAGGGAGAGTCAGGTAGCACCGGATCTCCTCGATCACCTGGGCGCGGGTCTTGGTGCGGCAGGCGTCTCGCATGGACGTCACGTAGAAGTCCAAGCCGCTCGAGTCGCCCGCGTTATGGGGACTGCCGAAGAAGGCGATGATGCAAAGCAGGAGCGCCCGCGTCGCTTCCCGCTTCTGCTCGTCGGCGTCCCAGCTCTTTCCGCCCAGCGAAAGCTTGCCGCCCACACTCTTCTCTCGGCCGCGGGTCCACTGCTTCACGCTCTGGGAGAGTCCCGCGTCGATCGTGGCGAGATACGCCACCGCGTCATCGTACCGGCCCTTGTCGGTCTTGAGCAT
>JBKOYV010000059.1:0-5542 GCA_046725585.1 Gemmatimonadota bacterium
GTCGTGCAGCGGCTGTTCGCTCCGCGGTGGCTGCAGCAATTGTCCGGCGCGCGCACGGCTGTCGACGGGGAGTCCGTTTCTGAAAGATCAGTATCAGTGCGATATTACCCATGCGATCCATGGGTTGCCCCCGTCACGGCCGGTAACCCGCCCACTCGCGGCCTGTACCGCCTAACGAGCGGAGCCGGCAAAGAGGCAGAGCCATGACACGTGAGCAGTACCCAGCCGAAGGGCAAGGCATTCCGACCAAACGGCCGTACGAGCCGCCAGCGGTGATCGAAGTCTTCGTCGATCCCGCGAAGGACATGCTGGTCGCGTGCGCCCCCGGAAAGCTGCCGAACGGCGGCACTCAGGCTTGTAACGCCGTTCAGTTTACGTAGCGCCGGGACGGGCGAGTCTTGCCGACGCCCGAACCCGAGCGTCGGTCCCGAGTCCACAGAACAAGACCTCGGCGCGACCGCCCGGCCTTTCGATCGTCCTCACTCAGGCTGCGAGCGATACCGTTGCGGCAGCAGCACCGCTCAGGTAAGCTATTGCGGCCCCTCAACTTCAACGAACTGGAGCACGCGTGAAGATTGCCGTCATTGGCACGGGCTACGTCGGCCTGGTTGTTGGCGCTTGCCTATCGGAGACTGGAAACGATGTGACCTGTGCGGACGTCGACCAGCGAAAGATCGACGGACTCAAGCAGAACATCCTGCCAATCTACGAGCCCGGCCTCGACTCACTTGTCGAGCGCAACCAGCAGCAGGGCCGCCTCCATTTCACGACCGACGTCGGGGCCGCGGTCTCGGCAGCCGAAGTCATCTTCATCGCCGTCGGCACGCCTCCGGACGAAGACGGCTCGGCTGATTTGCGTCATGTGCTCAAGGTCGCCGAGACGATCGGCGAGCACATGGCCCGCGAGCTCGTTATCGTGACGAAATCCACCGTGCCCGTTGGAACGGCGGCGAAGGTTGCCATGGCGGTAAGCAAACACGCGCAGCACCCGTTCCACATGTGCAGCAACCCGGAGTTCCTCAAGGAGGGCGCGGCGCTCGATGACTTCATGAAGCCCGATCGTGTCGTGCTGGGCGTGGACAGCGATCACGCGCGCAGCGTGATGGCCGAGCTGTACGCGCCGTTCGTGCGCACCGGCAAGCCGATCATCTTCATGGACATTCCGTCGGCGGAGATGACGAAATACGCCGCGAACGCGATGCTCGCGACCCGGATCTCGTTCATGAACGAGATCGCCAATCTCTGCGAAAAAGTCGGCGCCAACGTCGACCTGGTGAGGAAGGGCATCGGCAGCGACGCGCGCATCGGGCCTTCGTTCCTGTTCCCGGGACCTGGGTACGGAGGCTCGTGCTTCCCGAAGGATGTAAAGGCGCTCGTCCGCACGGCGGGCGAGGCGGGATCGCGCCTCAGCGTCCTGGAGGCGGTCGAGGATGCAAACGAGCGCCAGAAGCACCGTCTGTTCGAGAAGCTCCGGTGTGCGCTGGGCGACTCCATCGACGGTGCCCACGTAGCCCTGTGGGGCCTGGCGTTCAAGCCACAGACCGACGACATGCGCGAGGCGCCGGCGCTCACGCTGATCGACGACGTGCTGAGCGCGGGCGCGACCGTCACTGCTCACGACCCGGCGGCGCTCCATGAGGCGAAGCGTCGCCTCGGGGACCGGATCAGGTTCGCCGAGTCGAACTACGAAGCGCTCACCGGTGCGGATGCCCTCGTCGTGGTCACCGACTGGAACGAGTACCGGCATCCCGACTTCGCTCGCATCAGGGCCGCCCTTCGGCGGCCGATCCTGATCGATGGCCGCAATCTCTACGATGCGACCAAGATGCAGTCGCTCGGATTCACTTACTTCTCGTTCGGACGCGGGAGAGAACGCGCATGAGAGTGCTCATCACCGGCGCAGCCGGGTTTCTTGGTTCACATCTCTGCGACCGGTTTCTCGCCGAAGGCCATTCGGTCGTTGGACTCGACAACTTCATCACCGGGAATCCCGACAACATCGCCCACCTCATGGCGGATTCCCGGTTCGAGTTCATTCATCACAACATCTCGACGTACACGTACGTCGCCGGGCCGCTCGACGGCGTGCTGCATTTCGCCTCGCCGGCAAGCCCGGTGGATTATCTGGAATATCCGATCGCGACCCTGAAAGTCGGTGCGCTGGGTACGCATAACGCGCTCGGTCTGGCGAAGGCGAAGGGCGCGCGGTTTTTCCTCGCGTCGACTTCGGAGGTCTACGGCGACCCGCTCGAGCACCCGCAGACGGAGAAGTATTGGGGCAACGTGAATCCGATTGGCCCGCGCGGCGTGTACGATGAGGCGAAGCGCTTCGCCGAGGCCATGACGATGGCGTACCATCGCTACCACGGCATCGACACCCGCATCGTGCGGATCTTCAACACGTACGGGCCTCGCATGCGGCCTAACGATGGACGGGTGGTCTCCAACTTCATCGTGCAGGCCCTCTCCGACCAGCCGCTGACGATCTACGGGGACGGGTCGCAGACGCGGAGCTTCTGCTACGTCGCGGACGAGGTCGAGGGGATCTACCGCCTGTTCATGCGAGGCGACAACAACCCGACCAACATTGGCAACCCGAACGAGTTCACGGTGCGCCAACTTGCCGAGCTCGTCATCGAGCTGACCGGCACCAGGTCGACGATCGTTCAGCGCGATTTGCCCGTGGATGACCCGAAAGTTCGGCAGCCGGACATTCGCAGGGCGCGTGAAATGCTCGGGTGGGAGCCTACCGTCTCGCTGCGGGAGGGGGTCGGCCGCACAATCGAGTATTTTCGGTCAGTTCTGCCGCGAGAAGCTGTCCCGGCCCGCGCGTAGCGGGTGACTGCGTGGTTATGTTACGGGCTTGCTGCTTCGAGGGTCGGCCGCGCGCCTATACGGCGCGGCCGGCGGATCGACGCGAACCCGAATCACGTTGCCGGGTAACCTACCCGTTATGTACCTGCCCAGTTGGCCAAGAATCATCCGGGGGGCGTGCGCCGCGCTGATAGCGGCCGCCGCGTGCTCTCCGGCATTCAAACTCAGCAAATACAAAGGCAACGCGGAGCTGTATGCCGCGGCCATGCGCGAATACAAGAAGGGGCATTGGGACAACTCGATCCAGGCCTTCGAGCGTCTCACGCTCGACCTGCCGGCTCGCGATACGCTCCTTCCGCGTTCCTTCTGGTACCTCGCGACCGCGCACGCGCAGAAAGGGGAGCACCTGCTCGCCGCTCAGGGATACTCCCGGCTCAACCAGACCTTCCCGGATGACTCCCTCGCCGATGACGCCATGCTGGCCGAGGCGACGCAGTACACGAAGATGTGGCGCAAGCCCATGCTCGATTCGCAGTACGGTCAGACGGCGCTGGCGACGTATCGGTCGATGGTGGAGCTCTACCCCGACTCACCCCTGGCCCCGCAGGCGGAGAAGGGAATCCAGCACATGCTGGAATGGCTTGCCGCCAAGGATTATCTAACGGGCGTCCACTACGTGCGTCGCAAGGCGCCGGACTCGGCGATCCTGTACTTCAAGGACGTCATCAAGAACTATCCGGAGACCGAGCACGCCCGAGAGTCGTACCTCCGACTCGTCGAGGTTTACAGGTCGATCAACTACCGTGACGATGCGCGCGACGCGTGCACGACGCTTCACCAGAAGTATCCGGGAGACCGCGAGGTCCGTTCGGTCTGCGGGCCGCCGCCGCCCGCGACGGTCGCGAAGCCCGCAAGCTGACCGTTCGGTGCGGCTTGGGATCTTCGGCGGGACGTTCGATCCGCCCCACGTAGGTCACCTGCTCGCCGCCTCCGACGCCTCCGAGCACCTGGCTCTCGACCGACTCGTGCTGGTGCCCGCGGCGATGCAACCGCTCAAGGCGCGCCGCGTGTCGGCAGCGGCCGCGGACCGGCTCGCGATGGTCCGGTTGACCGCCGGGACTGACCCGAGGCTCGAAACCGATTCGGTCGAAGTCGACCGCGAGGGGTTATCTTACACGGTCGATACGCTCGAGGATTTTTCCCGCCGTTTTCCGTCGGCGGAAATGTTTCTTCTGGTGGGAGCGGACGTGCTGTCGACTTTTGGGCAGTGGCGACATCCGCACACCATCCTCGAGCTCGCGACCCTGGCCGTGCTGCGCCGCGCCGATTCAGGGGGGACAGTCGTCGAGATGGATGGCGAGCTTGCGCGACGCGCGGTGTTCATCCCAACGCGTCGCGTCGACGTTTCATCAACTGAG
The DNA here is from genome assembly GCA_046725585.1 of Gemmatimonadota bacterium. GTDB lineage: Bacteria > Gemmatimonadota > Gemmatimonadetes > Gemmatimonadales > Gemmatimonadaceae > JAJKIV01. The sequence goes on from JBKOYV010000059.1 coordinate 4,233, forward strand.
ATTCGGGACCGAGTGCGAACGGGGCGATCGATCCACGGGTTCGTCACCGACGCCGTAGCCGAGTACATCGGCTCGCACGGGCTGTATCGATAGAGGAACGCATGCTGAAAGGCGTATTGGGCAAGGTCTTCGGGACCCGCCACGAACGCGAACGGCGACGGATCCAGCCGATCGTCGACGAGATCAACGAGCATTACGCGCGACTGCAGGGTGTCTCCGAGGAGGAGCTTCGGGGGCAAACCGCGAAGTTTCGCGCGGTCATCCACGACCGCACCCACGAGCTAGAGGAGGAGGTCGCGCGCCTCAAGCTCGCGAAGCGGACGACGAGCGACCCCGCGGAGCGCGAGCGCGTCGACAACGAGCTGAGTGGCGCGGACGGCCGCGGCGGCGTCGAGGCGAAGCTGCGCGAGGCGATCGCCGAAGTGCTCGACGAGCTTCTGCCCGAGGCGTTCGCGACGGTGCGTGAAGGCGCTCGTCGGCTGGTCGGGACCAAGGTAATCGTCACCGGCCAGGAGCTCGAGTGGAACATGATCCACTACGACGTGCAGCTCATGGGCGGTATCGAGCTACACCTCGGCAAGATCGCGGAGATGGCGACGGGCGAGGGGAAGACGCTGGTCGCGACGCTCCCCTTGTACCTCAATGCGCTTCCCGCGCGCGGCGCCCACCTGGTAACGGTCAACTCGTACCTGGCCCGCCGCGACTCGCAGTGGATGGGGCACCTGTACAGCTACCTCGGCCTCACGGTCGGGTGCATTGACGACACGGAGCCCGGCACGCAGGCGCGTCGCGCGGGTTATGAGTGCGACATCACGTACGGCACGAACAACGAGTTCGGGTTCGACTACCTGCGCGACAACATGGTGGTCGCGCTCGATCAGCGGGTGCAGCGGAACCATATCTTCGCGATCGTGGACGAGGTGGACTCCGTCCTCATCGACGAGGCCCGGACGCCGCTGATCATCTCGGGGCCGGTGGGCAACGACACCGACGCGGAGTATGCGCAGCACAATCCGGGCGTATCGCGTCTCGTTCGGCGACAGACGGATCTCGCCAACCAGCTGATCGGCGAAGGCGAGCGCGCGCTCGAGGCGGGCGATACCGATCGCGCGGCGCTGCTCCTGTACAAGGCACAACTGGGCGCCCCGAAGAACAAGCGCCTCATGAAAGCGTTGCAGGAGCAGGGCGTGAAGCAGCTCGTGCAGAAGATGGAGCTGGACCATATCGCCGACCGCAAGCTGCCGCCGGCCAAGCAACAGTACCGCGACCTCGAAGACGACCTGTTGTTCGTGCTCGACGAGAAGGGCCAC
>JBKOYV010000052.1:0-41493 GCA_046725585.1 Gemmatimonadota bacterium
TTACCCCGATCGGCTCTGGTGTGTTTCGTCGGGGGGCCTAAACGCCTGTGGGGCGCGCTCCCATGGCGCGCGCCCCTCTGACACAACCACTCGAGTAGAGAGCTACTTGAGGTGCTTGTTCACCAGCTTCGTCATGTCGAACATCGAGACCTGGCCCTTACCACCAAAGATCGGCTTGAGCTTGTCGTCGGCGTTGATCATGCGGCGATTCTTTGCATCCTGGAGGTTGTTCTTCTTGATGTACTGCCAGAGCTTCTTGGTGACCTCGGTGCGCGGCATCGGGTTCGCGCCGACGACAGGCGCGAGCTGAGCGGACGGCGTCATCGCCTTCATGAACGCCGGATTGGGCGCACGCTTCGCCTTCTTCGCAGGGGCCTTTTTCGCGGCGGCTTTCTTCCCAGCGCTCTTTTTGGCACCGGCCTTCTTCCCAGCGCTCTTCTTGCCGGCGGCCTTCTTCTTGGCAGTGGCCATCGATTGCTCTCCTGGTGGGTGATCGAAACGCGTTCTCGAGGGGCGAACACGAATCCGTCGCGCAACAAGCTAAAAGACCCTGCTCCATATGCAATAGGCAGAGAGTACTGTTTTCCCTATGAAAATCATCGTCAGGCAACCTGCTCCGCAGGCTCATCCCGCCAGTGTTCGAAGCAGCTCCATCATTCTCACGTCGTAGGGATCGGGCGTGTCATCGTCCTCTCCGATGTCGTAGTGCTGCTGCGGCGTCTCGAGAATGAGAGGAACACCCTTTGCCCGCTGGTCGCTCAGCAGCCATCGGAACGGCTCGACGCCGATCTTCCCGTCGCCGATCAACACGTGGCGATCCTTGTTCGAGCCGAGCGCCCCCTCGCTGTCGTTGAGGTGAAAGAAGCTCGGCGCTTCGCCCGTCGCTTCCTGGAACTGATCCAGCACGACGCGCACGGCATCCTCCGACATCGTGATGTCGTGGCCGCTCGAGTAGAGGTGACAGGTGTCGAGGCCGTAGCCGGTGCGATCCCTCAGCGCCGCCGGCACGTGCGAGAGAATCTCTCCGACCTCCTCGGCCGTGCGTCCCATGGTGCGGCCCGCCCCGGCGGTGTTCTCGACGAGGAGACGCGTAGTGCCGGGCACGGTCTCGAGGGCGTTTGTGATCGCCTTGCCGATGCGCTTCGCGGAGACGGATCGCTCGCTCTCGAGGGCGGATCCCGGGTGAAAGCACACGGCACCGATGCCGAGCGCCGCGGCGCGCTCCACCTCCTTCGTGAGTCCCAGCGTGGCGCGCGCGTACTTCTCGTCGTCAGGCGTCGCGACACTCAGCACGTACGCGGCGTGCGCGACGATGTGCTCGGGTCGAATCTCCGTCTCCGCGAGCGCGGCCTTGAACCGCTCGACACGTTCGGGACGGACCGAGATCTTCTCGTTATAAAACTGCGGCTTGGCGGTGAAGACCTGCAGTGCGCGCATCCCGCTGCGCGCCGCACGGCGCACCGCCATGTGGATGCCGCCGTTGTCGATGGTGTGGGCGCCGAGGATGAGCATGGGCGAATTCTCGCTGAGGCTCTGCCCTCGCGCTACTGATGACCGATCACCGTCATCAGTATCAATTCATCTTGAGCGTGCCAACTCTCGTTACGACCGAGCGGTCCTTCCCTTGCCATCCCACGGCCACCAGCTGATTCCGCAGCGCGACGAGCGGACGCTCCGCTTCCGGTGTCCCAGTCGAGGCCTCAGGACGCTCGCGCACGAAGATGTGGCCCCACGTACTTGACATCGCGAGCGAGATCTGCGCGTGCTCACCGTTGGGATCCTCGAACGCAACGACCACCACACTGTCCGCAGCGGCCACCGCCGTCGACGAGGGACGATCGCCATACATGATCGGTACCGGCGAGTGAAAGAGCTCGCCTCGATCCATCGAGTGCGCGAAGAAGACGCCCGGTCCCCCAGCCGCGTCCAGGAAGTACGTCACGTGCACGTAGCCTGACGAGCCGTCCGCCGCGATCGCAGGCGCGGGTCGCGCGCAGCCGACCGAGCCGCGGTCCGTCGTGTCGACTGGCACCGCAGTGGTCCACGTCCCACCCGCGTCATCCGAGCGCGATGCGAGCAGCACTGCGCGGCCGCCGTCTCGTCTGGACCACCACACGCCGTAGATCTCGGTCGGCGAGAGGGCCGACACGCGGAACGAGCCGGGGCACGCAGCCGGATCAGTCGGGGTCGAGGACACCGCGGCAATCGGCTCGAGAGCGGGCGAACCATCAGGCCGCAGGACCAGCTGCGCGTCCACCGGCACCGACCCTTCGTCGCCCGAGGCAGGCATTGCAAGCGTGAGCGCCTCGCCACGCCACTCGACCGGGCCCTTCTCGCATGCGCCGAGCGCGAGCGTGCTCACGGAGAACGAGACGGCGATGGTCGGGAAGCGCTTCGCGAGACGATCGGATATCTTCAAAACGTCGGCCCTCGATCCTTGCTGCCTCTACCCCGACTGCCCATGTCTGCCCCAACCGTGAATCCGCCGCGAGCCGCACAGCGCGGCACGGCCCCCGAGACGCCATCAGCCGCGACGACAACAACCCAGCCGCTCCCGAGCATGGGACTGCTGACCGGCTTCAACGGCAACCGCCGCGTTCCCCCTCCAGTGAACGAGCCGGTGCGGTCGTACGCGCCAGGCTCTCCGGAGCGCGCTGCGCTCAAGGATCGCCTGACGTCCATGGCATCGGAGCGCATCGAGATACCGGTCGTCATCGGTGGAAAGGAATATCGCTCCGGTGAGATCGCGCAGGCAGTGATGCCGCACGCTCACCGTCACGTGCTCGCCGATTGGCACAAGGCGACGAAGGAGCACGTGCTCGCGGCCGTGGACGCCGCTCGCGAGGCACAGCGCGAGTGGGCGAACTGGCCGTGGGAGGATCGAGCAGCCGTGTTCCTCCGCGCCGCGGAGCTGTTGGCGACAACGTGGCGATCGACGCTCAACGCCGCGACGATGCTGGGTCAGTCGAAGACGGCGTTCCAGGCGGAGATCGATTCTGCGTGTGAGCTCATCGACTTCTGGCGATTCAACGCCGCGTTTGCGCAGGAGCTCTACGACGAGCAGCCGCAGAGCAACCACATGATGTGGAACCAGCTCGACTACCGTGCGCTCGAGGGATTCGTCTACGCGGTGACGCCATTCAACTTCACCGCGATCGGCGGGAATCTGCCCACGTCGCCCGCGCTCATGGGCAACACCGTGATCTGGAAGCCCGCGTCGACGGCGATGCTGTCGGGTTACTACGTCCTGAAGTTGCTCGAAGCCGCAGGGCTTCCACCGGGCGTGATCAACTTCGTGCCGGGCGATGCGGCGATGATCTCCGACATCCTGCTCTCGCATCGCGATCTCGCCGGTGTGCACTTCACCGGCAGCACGGGCGTCTTCAACAGCATGTGGAAGACGATCGGCGCTAACATGAATCGTTATCGCTCGTATCCGCGCATCGTGGGTGAGACGGGCGGAAAGGACTTCATCATTGCGCACGCGTCCGCGGACCCGCAGGCGCTCGCAGTCGCGATCGCGCGCGGCGGCTACGAGTATCAAGGACAGAAGTGCTCCGCCGCGAGCCGGGTGTACGTGCCGAAGTCGATCTGGCCGCAGGCGCGGGACGCGACGGTCGGCATGATCGAGCAGATCCGCATGGGCGACGTTCGCGATTTCCGTAACTTCATGGGCGCGGTCATCGACGAGAAGGCATTCAAGAAGATCGACGAGTACATCGGCGATGCACGCAAGAACGCGCGGATCGTTGCCGGTGGCGTCACGAAGGGCGAGGAGGGCTACTTCATCGCGCCGACGCTCGTGGAGACCGATCAGCGCGACTATCGCCTCCTGTGCGAGGAGATCTTCGGGCCGGTGGTGACGGCGTTCGTGTACGACGACGACGAGTGGGCGGAGACGCTCGAGGTCATCGACCAGACGTCGCCGTACGCGCTCACGGGGTCCGTCTTCTCCACGGATCGCCGAGCCATCCGGCAGGCGAGCCTCGCGCTCCGCAACTCGGCCGGAAACTTCTACATCAACGACAAGCCGACCGGCGCCGTGGTGGGGCAGCAGCCGTTCGGCGGTGCGAGAGCGAGCGGGACGAACGACAAGGCGGGATCGAAGCTGAATCTCGTCCGTTGGGTGAGCCCGCGCGCGATCAAGGAGACGTTCTCGCCGCCGACGGAGTATGGGTATCCATTCATGGGCGAAGAGTGAGGCCTGCCAGGAGGCGGGAAGCGGGAGGCGGGGACCAGAGACGGCAGACGGCAGAGAACTGAAGACGGCAGACGGCAGCGGGCAGACGGCAGCGGGCAGACGGCAGCGGGCAGACGGCAGCGGGCAGACGGCAGAGGCAGACGGCAGAGGCAGACGGGAAGCGAGCCCCGTTGTCATTCCGAGCGCAGCGAGGAATCTTCACGTTCCCGATAGAGGGCCAATTCTCTCCCGGGACGATGAGGATTCCCATTCTGCCCGCTTCGCGGGCACTCGCGCTCGGAATGACATAAGCTCCGAATGATCGTCACCACGTCCGCTTCCAGTCGTACTGACAACCGATCGTTAGGCATCGCCACCTGGGTCGTCATCGCCCTGGGGGTTTTGCTTGGATGCATCAGCTACGTTCGCCGCGACATCCTCTGGCTCGACGAAGCGGCCACCGCACGAAACGTCATAGAGCGGTCGCTCGCTGAGCTGCTCACCGTCCCGCTCGACTACGGCCAGGCCGCGCCAAAGGGATTCCTGCTGCTCGAGTGGTTCGTCACCCGCGCCTTCGGCACGAGTGACCTCGCATTTCGTTTCGTGCCCTTCGCGAGCGGCATCGTCAGCCTGTTTCTGTTCGCCGCCATCGCGCGGCGACTGCTCACACCGTTAGGCGCGCTCGCCGCCCTGCTCTTTTTTTCTGTCGGCTACTGGTTCCTGGTCTATGCCGCCGACACCCACCCGTACGGCCTGGACCTCGCCCTGTCGCTCGCGGCACTCCTCCTGACGATCGACCTGCGGCGCCTGGGGTATCCGCGACGACGGGTGTGGGCAGCCGCCACGTTCGGGGCGCTGGCCGTCTGGTTCTCGAACGGCGCGTTGATCGCCGAGTTCGGGCTGGGACTCGCGTTAGGTGCGATCGCGTGGCGCGAGCGCGGGTGGCGACGCGCGCTCGCGGACCTGTGGCCGATCGCGGTGCTCTGGGGAAGCAGCGCGGCCGCCGCCGTGTGGGTGAACGTCCACAGCATGTTCCCCGCCGCGAAGGAATTCTTCGCCTGGGCATGGCAGGACGGCATGGTTCCCGTGCCGCGATCGCCGGCAGCGGTGCGGTGGCTCTGGGACGCGTGGCGGTCGCAGCTGTCGCTCTACCACGGCTGGGCGATCGAGAATCCGGCGTGGACGTCGCTGTACGTGGCGCTCGCGCTCATCGGCTTCGTGAGCCTGCTCGTGCGGCGGACGGCGGACGCGATTTTCTGCGCGAGCGTCGTGGCCGCGTACGTGGTGGTATCGATGGCAAAGCAGTACCCGTACGACGCCCGATACCTGCTCGCGTCCCTGGCGGTATTCGTTCTCGGGATTGGCGAGTCGGTCGGCGTGCTCTGGAGCGCGTCGTGGGGGCGCTCACGCGCGCTGGCGCGAGCGCTCGCGTTATTCCTCTGCGTTCCTCCCGTCTACCGCGTGATCGCGTACCCGCCTCCGTACCAGTGGACGGTCACCGGATCGTATCTCGCGCAGATCGGCGAGAGATGGCAGCCGGGTGACGTCGTCTACGCAACCTACGGTCGCTCGCTCGAGGTGCTGCACAGCGCGCCGCAATTCGGGCTGCGCGAACAGGACTACATCCTCGGGCCGTGCGACTTCAACGATCCTCGCGCCGCCCTGCGCGCCGCTGACGCGCTGCGCGGACGCCGGCGCGCGTGGGTCATCGTCGGGACGGGCCGGTACTTCCCGTATTCGCCCGAGTACCCATACCTGCGAACAATCGGCGTCCGTCGCGACTCGCTCCCGGTTCGCCTGCCCGGCTCGATTCGCATTGGCCCTCCGCTGCCGTTCGACATCGGCACGGCATACCTGTTCGACTTGAGCGACACGAGCCGCCTCGCGCGCGCGACGGCGGAGACGTATGTGCTCTCACCGGCGCTGCGATCGATACTTCGCTCGGTCAACAAGTGGAATTGTTATGGGGTGTGGAACCCGCTTCGTCGGGAATCGGGAATCGGGAATCGGGAATCGACAGGCGGGAAGCCGTAAGCGGGAAGCGGGAGACGAGAGACGGGAGACGGGAAGCGAAACAACGAGCGGCGCCCTGATCCCATGACGGCGGGATTGTATGGACGAGATCGAATCGGCGCATGCGCGTGGCTCGCTCGGCGACAACGGCGTTAGACTAGGGTTGTCCCCGCTTCCCGCTTCCCGCTTCCCGTCTCCCGTCTCCCGTCTCCCGCTTCCCGACGCCTAACGTGGCCTACCCGTTCTACACCGCCGACGTGTTCACCGACACGCTGTTCGGCGGAAACCAGCTCGCCGTCCTCCCCGATGCGCGCGGCCTGACCACCGAGCAGATGGCCGCCATCGCGCGCGAGTTCAACTACTCCGAGTCGACGTTCGTCTTTCCGCCGGAGAATCCGAGCCACACTCGTCGCGTGCGGATCTTCACGCCGGGTGGCGAAATCCCGTTCGCCGGCCACCCCACTGTCGGCACCGCCCACGTCCTTGCGGCCATCGGGGAAATCCCACTGACAGGCGCCGAGACGCGGATCGTGCTCGAGGAGAACGTCGGGCCGGTGCCGGTCGTGATTCGCTCACGCGATGGAAAGCCGGATTTCGCGCAGCTCTCGGTGGCGATGCTCCCGCGAGTGAGCAAGCCGGCCGTCTCGCGCGAAACGCTCGCATCGATGCTGTCACTCGAGCCTGACGACCTGCTCGACGGCGAATACACACCGCAGAACGTCACCTGCGGCCTTCCGTTTCTCATCGTCCCGCTGCGCAATCGGAGCGCGGTGTCGCGCTCACGCCTCCGGCTGGATCAGTGGGAGCGCTCGCTCAAGGACGACGAGTACGGGATGGTGATGGTGTTCGCGGCCGATCCGGAGCGCCCGGGCTCCGACATGCACGCGCGGATGTATGCACCATCGGTTGGCGTGATCGAAGACCCGGCGACCGGCTCGGCGTGCGCGTGTCTCGCCGGTTACCTCGCCGCTCGCACGCCGAGGGACGGTACGCTCCGGTGGGTCGTCGAGCAGGGATTCGAGATGGGACGACCCAGCATTATCGAGATCGAGGCCGACAAGCAGAACGGAGCCGTCACCGGCGTCCGGGTTGGCGGACGAACGGTCGTCGTCTCGAAGGGAGAGTTGTTAGGCATCTGAACCCAAGCCCCCGCGGAGTAGCGGGGACTGGGGACATCGGGACTGGGGACTCGGCCGGGATGCTTCTACTTGCGCGGAGCGTTCCCAGGGGGTAGAAGGCTCCTTGCCGAGTCCCCAGTCCCCAGTCCCCAGTCCCCGGTCCCCGGTCCCCGGTCCCCGGTCCCCGGACCCCGGTCCCCGGTCCCGCGTTAGAGCCTACGGCGTTGGTATTCCGAGATCGTACTTGGCATTCAGCGCCTGAGCGGCTGCCTGAGCGATGATCGCCTCCCCAGCCGCGTTAGGGTGCAGACCGTCCAGGCTCATGAGCGGCCCGAACGGCTCGGCCGTCGTGAAGAGCGCCACCACGTTGAGGGGCGTCCGGACGCCCGGAGCGGCATAGAACGCATCGAGGCTGAAGAACGCAATGCCCCGCGCCTGCGCCTCGGCCTGAATCGTCGCGTTCATCTGCGCCACCACACCGACGACGATCGCCTGCTCGGCGGGCGTCAGCACGAGGTCCACGGTCGTCGGCCCACCGGCCGCGCATGTGAACGGAACCGGAGGCAGATTCGCCGCCCGTGCCTGGAGGCCGGCCTGCATAACCGGGGCGAGCTTCAACGGCACGTACATCTGGTTCTGCGCGTTCGTTGTGCCGCAGTCCGGCTGCACCGCGACGTTGAACGCCGCGAGGAGCGCCGCCGCGTTGGCCGCGATCTCCGCGCCACTCCGGAATCCCGGAATCACGAACGGGTTCGTCGGCAGTCCGACCAGCAGAACGTGCTTCACTCGCACCGTTTCGATTCGATCCAGGATCTGGCTGTACTGCGCCGCGAACGTCGCCGGGTTTGCGATCGGCAGCGGTGGCGGCCCGACGAGCGCCACTCCCGACCTCGAGCCGAGCACCTCGTTGGCGCCGAGCTCCACGGACACCAGCTTCGGATTCTGCGTTTCCATAGCGCTGACCTGCGTCTCCCCCGGCGCCAGCACACGCGAATAGAGCTGCTGGTTGGCGAGGTCGACGACGTTCTCCGGCGTGGTGAAGAGCGCATCGGCTGCGCGCGCGCCGAAGACCGCCACGTTCTGCGTGGGTAGGTTGACGCCCTCGACGAGCGGCGCACACGACAGCGTCGCCGGATTCGCGAGCGTTGCTTCACCGCTCAGCCGCACGCCGGCGCCGAGTGGCGGCGCGATTGGCGAATGGCATCCGGGAAACCGGATATACGGCTGCGTGATGTCGCGATTGCCCATTCGGGCGAGCTGAGCCGGCCACGAGTTGACCTGCGTTCCGAAGAACACGCCGTCGGACTGGGCTCCCATGCTGATGCTCGTTCCGATGGCGACATAGCGCTGAAACACACCGCGCCCCTCGCTCTTCTGGAGCGAAGGTCTGTCCGCACGGACACGGGGCGGGGCTGTCGGCGAGTCGGCACACGCCGTGACGAACGCGACAAGCGGGACGAGAACTAGACGCTGTCTGGCCATAAGGAGCTCCGCGTCGCTCGGCCGAGCACTCGGGCGACGTAAAGGGACGAGATTCCGCGCGCGACGAGGATGCGCGCGGGGGGCGGCGCACAAGAGCTCGGAGGCACCGGCGACGTGGCATATGTAATCACCCCTCGCGCCGCTGCGTTAGAGGGCGTTGGTATCATCACTATCACAACGGACACGATCACAACGGACACGCGGTTTTGTCGCGCGCTTCGTCTCCCGCTTCCCGACTCCGGGCTCCCGACACGCGGCCGGTTCTTTGCAATCGGTCGCCACGATGTCAAACCCTCGACTCGCGACTCCGCCGTCGATTCCGGTCATCGACCCCAACGAGCTGCGCGTCACGCGCCTCCGCGCCCTTCGCGGTCCGAACTACTGGCGCCTCGCGCCAGTCATCGCCTGCGATGTCCGGCTCGGTGCGCTCGAGTCCGTGAACTCGGCCGATGTGCCCGGGTTCAACGACCGCCTGCTCGACGCCCTGCCGAGCCTCGCCAGCCATCCCTGCTCGCTCGGCGCGCCGGGTGGCTTCGTCGAGCGACTTCAGAGCGGCACCCACATTCCCCACATCCTGGAGCACGTTTCGCTGGAGCTGCAGAACCTCGCCGGCAGCGACGTGGGGTTCGGACGCATCGTCGCGTCGGGGGACGCCGGCGTGTGGTGGGTGATCGTCGCGTACGACGAGGAAGACGTCGGACTTCAGAGCGTCCGCGACGCCATCTCCCTCGTACGTGCCGCGCTCGGCGGGCCACCATTCGATGTGGACGCGAGCATCCACGAGCTCCAGGATCTCTACCAGCGCGTGCGCCTCGGACCTTCCACGTGGGCGATCGTGGAAGAAGCACGGCGGCGCGGGATACCGGTCCGTCGGCTGAACTCGCGCTCGTTGGTCCAGCTCGGTCTGGGGCGCAACCTGCGCCGCATTCAGGCCACGCTCACCGACCACACGAGCGCGATCGCCATCGAGATCGCGCAGGACAAAGACGACACGAAGCGGGTGCTCGAGGCAATCGGTCTCCCCGTGCCGCACGGCGCCGTAGCCGAATCGGCCGAGCAGGCCGTCGAGCTCGCGCAGGAGATCGGCTTTCCCGTCATCCTCAAGCCGCTCGATCTGAGCCACGGTCGGGGGATCTCGCCGCGCCTCACCGACGAGACCGCGGTGCGGGAGGCGTGGGCGCGCGCAAGCCATATCTCCGAGCGCCTCATCGTGGAGCAGTTCGCCGAGGGGCGCGACCACCGCGTGCTCGTCATCGGCGGGAAGGTCGTCGCGGTGGCCGAGCGTGTTCCCGCGCACGTGAAGGGCGATGGCGTGCACACGATCCGCGAGCTGATCGACGCAGCCAACCAGGACCCGCGGCGCGGGATCGGGCATACGAAGGTGCTGACGCGTCTCGAGTGCGACGACGGCGTTGTGGAATTTCTCGCGCGATCCGGGTTCACGCTGGCCAGCGTGCCTAACGATGACGAGCCCGTCTACCTCACCGCGACGGCCAACCTCTCCACGGGCGGCACGTCGATCGACCGGACCGACGAGATCCATCCCAGCAACATCACGGCGTGCGAGATGGCGGCAGACGTGGTGGGGCTCGACATCGCGGGGATCGATGTCATCACGCCGGACATCTCCGTGCCGTTCCGTGAGAACGGCGCCGCGATCATCGAGGTGAATGCCGCCCCCGGCGTGCGGATGCATACCCACCCCACCGAGGGGGAGCCGCGCAACGTCGGCGCGCCGGTCATCGACATGCTGTACCCGCCCGGTGCTCCGACAACGATACCGGTCGTGTCGGTCACGGGAACGAACGGCAAGACGACCACCGTCAGGCTCATCGCGCACATCTTCCGACACACCGGCAAGACGGTGGGCTTCACCACGACGGACGGCGTCTACTTCAACAACCGGCTCGTCATCGAAGGCGACATGACGGGCCCGTTCAGCGCGAACATCATCCTGTCGAATCCGACGGTGGACGTCGCGGTCCTCGAGACCGCGCGCGGCGGCATCCTTCGCGCCGGGCTCGGCTTCGACGAGTGCGACGTGGGCATCGTGCTGAACGTCAGTGCGGATCATCTCGGCCTCGGCGGCATCAACACGCTCGAGCAGCTCGCCGAGGTGAAGAGCGTGATCGCCGCGGTGGTGAAGCGGGAGGGGCACGCCGTGCTCAACGCCGACGATCCACTCGTGCTCGCGATGCGCGAGCGGTCGCCTGGCGACGTCGTGCTGGTGTCGACGTCGCCCGACGAGAACCCCGCCGTGGACGAGCATCTCGCGCGTTCGGGAATCGCAGTGCTCGTGGAGCGCAACACGTTCGTTATCCGGCGCGGACGACTCCGGATCCCCATTGCGGCCGCACACGAGGTTCCCCTCATGATGGGCGGCGCCGCGCGCTTCCAGCGTGGCAACATCCTCTCTGCGATCGCCGCCGCGTACGTGCAGGGCATCCGATACGACGACATTCGCGCTGGCCTTCTATCGTTCTTCCCCTCCCCGGCGCTCACGCCAGGACGTCTCAACCTCATGCGCGTCGGGCGCGGCCGAATCCTCGTGGACTACGCGCATAACGCGGCGGCCGTGGGTGGCTTGATGGAGCTCGTGTTAGGCATCGATGCCGGGCGACGTGTCGGCGTGATCACTGCGCCGGGCGATCGCCGGGACGAGGACATCCGCGAGCTCGGCCGGCTCGCGGCCGGGCTGGATCACGTGATCATCAAGGAGGACGCCGATCTCAGAGGTCGCGAGCCAGGCGAGATCGCCGGGCTCGTTCGCGACGGCATCGTCGCCGGTGGTCTGTCCGATGACGAGATCGAGGTCGTGGCCGATGAGCTCGAGGCCGTGGACCGCGGACTCGCGTTGCTGGAAGACCGCGACCTACTCGTAATGCTCGCCGACGATGTCCCCGCCGTTCTGGAGCATCTGCGCGTACGCTCACAGCCGGCGGCGGTGTCATGACGGGACCGGATCTCTCGGCTCACCCCGATCCGGCGGTGGAGATCCGCATGACGACGCTGCACGCGACGCGCGCCGCCAACTACTGGTCGCGTGAGCCCGTTACCCGGATGGACGTCGTCGTCGGCGCGTACGAAGACATCTCCTCGGCGCAGGTGCCGGGCGTCACGGCGTCACTGGTTGGCGCCATGCCCGGGCTCGTGGAGCATCGCTGCAGCATCGGCGAGCGCGGCGGGTTCATCACGCGTCTCCGCCGCGGGACGTACGTGCCCCACATCATCGAGCACGTCGCGCTCGAGCTGCAGGGTCTGATCGGCCACGAGGTCGGCTACGGGCGCACTCGCGGCGGCGACGTGCCCGGTGAGTACACGATCGTCTTCGAGCACGTGCACGAGGGCGTCGGCGTGCGGGCGGCGGCGCTGGCGCTGGACGTCGTCCAGCGGGCGTTCGCGGGCACGCTCGAATCCATCGAGCCGGCGGTTGCCGAGCTCCGAGCGCTCGCGGCCCTTCCGCGGGCGGAAGCGCTTCGTGCGCGCGTGCTGTGTGGCATCACCGGCGGCGCGCTTCGCGGTGAGACGCGCTCCGAGCTGCAGCGACTCGGCTTCGGCAACGAGGACGACCTGGTCGTGGACGTGGCGCCCGGATACATCCTTCAGGCAGGCCTGCCGTACTCACATTCGGACGCTGCCATCGTGCTCGACGATCAACCCACCGATGTCCCGGAGCGGTACCGCGACCCGGAGCGCGCATCGCGCCTCGTGTCGGTCGTCGGCGATGCCGTCAACGCGGGCGGGTTCGTCGTCGCGCCGGCGCGCGCGTGGGACGTGCAGGACCACGCACGCGATGCGGGTTGTCGTGTCGCCGTCTTCGCGGCCGACGACCGGATCTCGACGAAGGATAAAAAGGTCGCCGGCGCGGCTGCATGGGCGTGCGACGGACGCATCGTGATCGAGCATGCCGACGAGCTCGTGGACCGCGGGCCGCTTCGCGACGAGACGCCGGCGGCGGCGCAGGTGGCCGCCGCGTTATGCGCGTTCGGCCTCGCGGAGCTCGGCCCTCACGACGCAACGGACCGCGCGACGGCTCGTGGCGTCGCGTAACGACGGTCGGCGCGGGCGCCGGACGACCCGGAATGGGACCGCACGCCGCAAACCCGCCGGCGATGCGCGGGGGGCGCTCGTCCTCATCGGGGGCGCGTGCACGCCGGACGGCAAGGCGTTAGGCGCGTTCATCCGCCTCGCCGGCGCCGATCACGGAGCGCCGATCGTGGGCTTCACGACTGCCTCCAGCAATCCGGGCCGGGCCGCCGCGGCCTGGCGCCGCGACTTCGAATCGGCCGGCGTGCGCAACGTCGACATCCCGATCGTCGATGGACGCGACAAGGCGAACGACGCTTCGATCGCGGAGCGCGTGCGCGGGGCCGCCGGCATCTTCCTCGGTGGTGGCGATCAGGTGCTCCTGATCTCCACGCTGAGCGGTACGCTCGTTGGCGAGGCGATTCGCGACGCGTTCGTCGCCGGCGCGGTCGTGTGCGGCACGAGCGCGGGGGCGGCGGCGCTCACTGAGACGACGCTCGCCGGGGGCGAGGTCGACGAGGACGGCAACGAGGTGGAGATGTACATCGGCCCCGGCCTCGGGCTCCTGTGCTACCGGGCGCTGATCGACACGCACTTCGCGCAGCGGCGCCGGCTCCATCGGCTGTTCGTTGCAATCGCCGGTTACCCGCAGCTCCTCGGCCTCGGGATCGATGAGGACACGGGGCTCGTGGTGCACGGGTCGATCGGCGAGGTGGTCGGCAAGGGCGGCGTGACGTTCGTGGATGGCCGCGACACGGTGCGGTTCGACAACGCGAGCAAGGTGACGAAGGGAGGCGAGCTCACCTTGAGCCACCTCCGTGTCGGGCTGGTCGGCACGGGGCAGCGGTTCGACCTGGAAGCCAGAGAGCTCGAGGCGCTGCTGCCTAACGGCAGCGGCGCCTCGAGGGGAACCGGGAACCGGGAACCGGGAACCGAGACCCTCTACAGGGAACCTGAGGATTCCTCGCCTGTTGGCTCGGAATGACAACCTGTCATCCCGAGAGGCTCGGTTCCCGGTTCCCGGTTCCCGGTTCCCCGTTCCCTATCTAACAAAAACCCGATACCCGTTCGACGGTACCTCGATTCGTCCCGAATCGCCCAACGTGACGGCGGTCTTGTCGAACCAATCCCGATAAGCTCCCGCACGCGTCAGGCCCCGATAGGTGACGGCTGCCGGCTTGTTGTCGAAGTTCAACACGACCACCACCGTATTCGTGTCCTGCGTTCGCGAGAACGCGTACACGGCGTTGCCACCAGCCGTCGCGAGCTTCGTCTGACGGCCGCCCCACGGACCGTTCGCGAGCGCGGGCTGCGCGTGCTTGAGATCGAACACCGACCGGTAGAAGTTGACCAACGACGGGCCACGCCAGTCGATCGTGTCCTTCTCGAAGAAGCGGAGCCGCTTCTTCAGGCTGACCTCCTGGCCGCTGTACAGCAGTGGCATCGAGTTCTCCGCCGTCGCAATGAGGATGAACGCCGGCTTGTGGTTCGCGCCCATGCGCTCGAACTCCGAGCCGTTCCAGCTGTTCTCGTCGTGATTGGTAGTGAAGTACATCCGGAAGGCCCCACGCCCGTACAGGCTGTCGTTCTTCGCGAAATAGGCGTCGAGCGCGGAGACGTTCTGTTTCCTCTGTGCGATCGCGTTCAGCAGGTGGTGAAGCTCCCACCCGTATGTCATGTCGAACGCGGCGTGAATCCCCGGATCTTCCGCCTCGGCGAGGAAGAACAGGTCGGGACGCGCGGCCTTGAGCGCCGTCCGGGCCTGGACCCAGAAGTCGGTCGGCGCGCCACCGGCAACGTCGCAGCGAAATCCGTCGATGCCGGTCGAGTCCACCCACCACTTCATCTCGCCGATCATTGCCTGCCGAAGCGCCTGGTTCGTGTACTGCAGCTCGGCGACGTCCGTCCAGTCGGTCTCATGGCCTTCGTTGTCCCGCGCGTTCATCAGCGACCCATCGGCCTTGCGCTCGTAGTAGTCCGGGTGCGCGGTGACCCACTCGTGGTCGTACGCGGTGTGGTTCGCCACCCAGTCGAGGATGACCTTCAATCCCTGACTGTGCGCGGCGTCCACGACGGCCTTGAAGTCGGCAAGGTTCCCGAACTCAGGGTTGACGGCCGTATAGTCCGAGATCGCGTAATAGCTGCCGAGCTTGCCCTTGCGGTTCTTCACGCCGATGGGCTGCACCGGCATGAGCCAGAGGATGTCGACGCCTAACGCCTTGAGTCGCGGGATGTGCGTGCGGAGCGCCGAGAGCGTACCCTCTGGAGTGTACTGTCTGACATTCACCTCATAGATCACGGCCTGCTTCGACCACGCCGGGTGAAACGACGGGTCGGCGCTCGGCTTCGTCGCGACGGCGGCGGTCGCCCGCGGGCGCGACGCGGTCGCTGGCGCGGCCGAAGCGGTGGTGTCGGTCGTCGCGTTCTTCGCGTTCGGGCTACAGGCCAGGATCGCGAGGGCTGCGGTCACAGGCGGGAAGGCGGTGCGCATGGATGTCTGGGAGCTCTTGTCGGCCACAACGTTGTCGCTTGGTCACGGCGTTCTGGACAGCTCGAGAACCCACGTCTCGAGCGGGGCGATGGCTGCAGCCGGAACGTAGCCACGGATGCGGCCGTCCGTAGCAGCCACCAGTTTCGGAGCTACGCCCGCCTGGAGCAATCGTACCGCGGCATACGTCCCCGGTGGAAGCGCGGCGTCAGTCGACGTCAGTGAAACGTCGGTCGCGGCGGTCGCGCCCAGGTTTGCCACCACGAGCACGATTCGCTCGCCATCACGTCGAAGGTAGGCAGCAACTGCCGGGTTGGCTGCCGCGAGCGGCACGTAATCGCCGACGCCTAACGCCGAGTGGTCGAGACGAAGCCGAATGAGCCGGCGGTAAAGGTTGAGCAGCGACGCCGCGTCGCCGTCCTGCCGGGCGACGGTCGTTGTCTCCCAGCCCGCCTGTAGCGGCTCCCACGGTGTTCCCTGCGTGAACCCCGCGGCGGGGGCACTGCTCCACTGCATCGGCGTGCGCAGCCGCTCGTCGGGCTTGTCGCCCGTCATCCCGATCTCCTCGCCGTAGTAGATGAATGGCAGGCCCGGCAGCGTCAGCAGCAGTGTAGCAGCGACCTTCGCGCGGGCGATGTCTCCGCCCAGCGCGGTGAGCGTCCGCGTCTGATCATGGTTCCGGAGAAACGTCGCGTAGCGGGCATTCGGCACCGCGTGCTGAAACCGCCCGTAGCGCTCGAGGAGCGCCTGCGCCGACCCCTCGCGCACTACGGCGATCAGCATGTCGGAGAGATCGAACGCGAAGTAGGACTCGAGCTGGTCGGGATAGTATGGCAGCATGCGGTCGAGACCGTCCCACACTTCGCCGACCGTGAACGCGTCAGGCGCGATGGCCCGGAGAGACGCTGCGTACTCGCGAAGAAACGCGTGCGTTCCCGCGGTGCCGATCTGCTTCGCGCGCTCTTCGATGAGATACGGCACCGCGTCGAGACGAAACCCATCCACACCCATCTCGGTGAGCCAGAACGCGGCGATCTTCTTCGCCTCCTCGCGCACCGCGGGCGTCTCGTAGTTGAGATCCGGCATCCCGTGCCAGAAGACGCCGTAGTAGTACTCGTCGCGCACCGGCGACTTGTGCCAGACCTCCTGGCCCCAGGGTCCCAACCCGGCGGGCTTCGTTGCCGACCAGCGGAACCACGACCGATGCGGCGCAGCCGGGTCGCCTAACGCCTCCTTGAAGTACGGGTGGTCGACCGACAGGTGGTTGAGCACCATGTCCACGAGCACGGCAATGCCGCGCTGGTGCGCTTGGGCCACAAGCCCCTTGAAGTCGTCGTTCGTGCCATAGTCCGGCTCGATCTCGTAGTAGTTGGTGGCGTCGTAGCCGTGATAGCTCGGCGACTCGGCCACGGGCATGAGCCAGATGCACCGCGCGCCAAGGTCGTGAGTCGTGCTCGGGTTACCGTCGTTGATGTAGTCGAGCTTTTCCGTGAGACCGCGCAGGTCGCCGATGCCGTCGCCGTCGCTGTCGTAGAACGACCGCACGAAGATCTCGTAGCACGTGGCGCCACGGCGCCACTCGGGCACGGCGCTCGTGACCGGACCGTGCGCCGGCGCGCCGTGGTCGCCGGGCCGAGTCAGGGGCTGCGCGCGATACGCGACGAACAGGCAGACTATCGCCAGCAGCGCGGAGGAGCGCGTTAGGCTAGTAATGCGCCAGGGCATGGCGTCCGGACCGCGTGAGAGGCCGTGTGCTCACCGTTCAGTCGCCTGCGTTCTGCTTGACGTTCGGATTGGCGACGCTCCGATGGGGGTACGAATCGCGCTGGGTTCGACCGTCGTGCATCAGGTGGTGGCGATGCCCGATAGCGAACGGTACGTTGTGAACCGATCCGTCTCTTCGAGCAGCAACTCGCAGGTCGCGTTTACCCAAGTTTCAACCATTATGGCATTCCAGGATGAATTCGCGAACAACCTGCTCAGGTTCCTCAAGGAGCACGCGCTCTGTGTGAACGGCGGCAGTGTTCAGGCCCTTACGGGGGGCAGCACTGTCGGCGCGGCCATCGCCGCGCAGGGAATTCAGACGACGCAAAAGGCTCCCGGCGTCGCAGCGAAAGCCGGCGTGAGCCTCGGTGCACCCTTGTTCTCACCCAGCTTCGCAAAGACTCGGGATGCCGAGAATGCCGATTTGCTGGACTTCAGTCGCCCCATCGTGACGGTCAATCTGGGTCCACACGTGGCGACCGGCTTGCCGGTCTACCTGATGCCTTACGAGGGCGGGGCCGCCCGCGGCGTGCGTTTGCCCGCGCACGGCTCCGATCCCTACAACGTCGCCTATGCCATGACGGCCACGCTGAATGGCTGCACGGTGGAAGTCAGCGGAACGCCGGCATCACCGTACGCATCGCACACCAACGTGATCGACGTGACTCACGGCGATGCGGCACAGAAATGGTTTGCCCGCGAACAGAAGATCAACGCGCGATTGTTTCGGTTACAGCAACGATTCGCGGCGGCGGAGACGGCCGCCGGTGGCAATCCGGCGGCGCCACCACAGAATCGAACGCAGTTCGGCTTCTACGATTCTGCCGGCCCCGGAGCCGTAGCTGCGGGCAGGCACAAGAACTACAACACGGCCATGAAGCACGCTGGCGATCGAGCCGAGGGTCAATTTGGCAAGACCATGCGTCGTGAAAGCAAGATGTTCGGGCATTACCGGTACATGTGCGTCCCGACCGACGAATCGATCCAGACCCTGCGCAATCGCGCGCTGCCGCCCAACGCGGTTGTGGTGGGACGACGCGACTCCGGTGGCTGGAAGTTCTTCTATCAGGTGTACGCCGAGGTGGGTTTCAACATCAAGCGTCAGCTCAAGATGAAGGGCATCGCGGTCGGCTCCGGCGAATTCCTCATGAAAGACGACGACGACACGAAGCGCAAGAAGTTTCACGCCACCGTCGTTCTCGCGTACGGGGAACTGTGGCCCAACATGACCGAAGTGAGCTGCACGTTCGATTTGGGGTATTAGTCCGCCTAACGCATTCCGGAAGGTGGGATGCTCGGCCGGCGCGACAGAGGGCCGTCACATAGCGCGAACCCCCAAGGCATTGTAGTCTCCAGCGGCCCCAGAAATCGGACGCCGTCCCGGCGTTCCTGCCCGCTACTCTGACCCACGACCATGACGCTTACCCGCGCAGCGGGAATTCTCTTGCATCCAACGTCGCTCCCCGGGCCGACCGGCATCGGCGAGCTCGGTAGCGAGGCACATCGGTTCCTCGATTTTCTGGCGGCCACCGGCATAACGATCTGGCAGGTGCTGCCGCTCGGTCCCACAGGCTACGGCGACTCGCCGTATCAATGTTTCTCCGCCTTCGCGGGTAACCCGCTGCTGATCGCCACGCCCGGCGATGGTAAAGCTTTTCCGGCTCACACCGTCGAATTCGAGACGGTAATTCCACACAAGCGCGCGCTGCTCGATCGGGCCATCGCATCATGGACGCCTGACGACCGCTACCGGGCGTTCGCCGACGCGCACGCGTCGTGGCTCGACGACTACGCGCTGTTCATGGCGCTCAAGGACACGCACGGCGGTGCCGCGTGGACGACGTGGGAGCGCGGAGCCGCCACTCGCGATGAGGGCGCGCTCGAACAATGGCGGCAACGACTCGCCCGAGAGATCGATCGCTATCGCGTCGAGCAGTACTTTTTCTACTCGCAGTTCGACGCGCTCCGCCGCGCGTGCAAGGCTCGCGGAATCCTCATCATGGGCGATCTGCCCATCTACGTCGCACACGACTCGGCCGACGTATGGGCCGACCAGCACGACTTCAAGCTCCGCGAAGACGGTCGTCCGCTCGTTCAGGCCGGTGTTCCACCAGACTACTTCAGCGCGACGGGCCAGCTGTGGGGCAATCCCATTTACGACTGGAGCGCCATGCACGCCGACGGGTACTCGTGGTGGATCCGTCGGCTGCGCGCGGCGTTCGAGCTCTTCGACATCGTTCGCATCGATCACTTCCGAGGTTTCGAGGCGTACTGGGAAGTGGCTGGTGACGCTTCCACGGCCGTCAACGGTCGTTGGGTCGAAGGTCCCGGCGAAGCGCTCTTCGAGGCGGTCACCGCCGCGCTCGGTCCCGTTCCGATCGTGGCTGAGAACCTTGGCGTCATCACGCCGGCGGTCGAAGCGTTGCGCGAGCAGTTCGGCTATCCGGGCATGAGCATCCTGCAGTTCGCGTTCGGCACCGACGCCGAAGCCCACAAGTTCCGCCCGCACAATTTCCCCCGTTCGCGCGTGGTGTATACCGGCACGCACGACAACGACACGACCGTTGGCTGGTGGGAGTCCAGCGGACAGGGTGATTCGACCCGCGGCGCGCAGGAGGTGGCGCGTGAGAAGGCCTTCGCGCTACAGTATCTCGGGGCCGATGGTCGTGAGATGCACTGGGCGCTCATTCGAGCGGCACTAGCGTCTGTCGCCAACACCGTGATCATCCCGCTTCAGGACGTGCTCGGACTCGGCAGCGAAGCGCGCATGAACCTTCCCGGTCGAGCTTCGGGGAACTGGCGCTGGCGCTTCTCGTGGGACCAGATCACACCTGCAATCGTCGAGCGACTTCGCACCATGATCGAAGTCTACGAGCGCTAACCGAGGATCAACCACAATGGCCGAAGTGCAGCGAACGGAGCGCACGGCGGGAACGTCGCCGACACGATTCCTGACGATCTGGAACATGAGCTTCGGATTTCTCGGCATCCAGTTCGGTTGGGCGCTCCAGATGGCGAACATGAGCGCCATCTACGAGTACCTCGGCGCGAGCGCAGACCAGATCCCGATGCTCTGGCTCGCGGCGCCGCTCACCGGCCTCATCGTCCAGCCGATCATCGGGCACCTCAGCGACAACACGTGGTCGCCGCGGCTTGGGCGACGACGCCCGTTCTTCCTCGTGGGCGCGATCCTCAGCTCGCTCGCGCTGATTGCGATGCCGACGTCGAGCGCTCTGTGGATGGCTGCGGGACTGCTGTGGATCCTCGATGCATCGATCAACATCTCCATGGAGCCGTTCAGGGCGTTCGTCGCAGATCTGCTGCCGCCCGCCGACCGCACACGCGGCTTCGCGATGCAGAGTCTCTTCATCGGACTCGGCGCCGTGATCGCGTCGGCGTTGCCATGGATGTTGACGAACTGGTTCGGCGTTGGGCCGAGCACGCCGGGCACGATTCCCACGACCGTCCGACTGTCGTTCTTCGTCGGCGCCGCGGCGTTCTTCGGGGCAGTGCTGTACACGATCCTGACGACGAAGGAGAACCCGCCGGAGAATCTCGAGGAGTTCCACCGGCGAAAGCAGCAGAGCGCCGGCGTCGCCGCGAGTGCCCGCGAGATTGTGAAGGCGGCTCGCGAGATGCCGGACACGATGCGCCAGCTCGCCTTCGTGCAGCTGTCCACGTGGCTCGGGTTGTTCTGCATGTGGCTCTACTTCCCGGTCGCCGTGGCGCGCAACGTCTTCGGCGCGCCGGACCAGAACTCGCCGCTCTACCAGCAGGGGGTCGAGTGGGCAGGGGTGTGCTTCGGTGCGTACTCCGCCGTGTGCTTCGTGTTCTCGTTCTTCCTCCCGTCGATCGCGCGTACGCTGGGCCGGACGCGTACGCACGCATTCTGCCTGCTGGCGGGCGCGGCCGGGCTGCTCTCCGTGACGGCGATTCACGAGCCCAAGCTGCTCCTGCTCTCCATGACTGGAGTCGGGTTCGCGTGGGCGAGCATTCTCTCGATGCCCTACGCGATTCTCGCCGGCTCGCTCCCCCGGGAGAAGACGGGCGTCTACATGGGGATCTTCAACTTCTTCATCGTCATCCCGGAGATCGTCGCGTCGTTAGGCTTCGGATGGGTGATGTCGCACGTGCTGGACAACAACCGCCTGTCCGCGGTGGTGGCGGGCGGCGTGTTCCTGTTCCTCGCGGCGATTCTCGTGTGGCGTGTGCGTGACCCGAGCGAGGCGCCCGCCGCGGCCCCGTCCGGCCAGCCGGTGGTGTCGACGGGCAGCGCAGTGGCGTAACTACGCTACAAACGGGGTCAGACTCCATTTTCATCTTTTCCCCGCACTCGGCCCACTCTACGCACGCGGTGCGTTGTTACGCGCCGCCAAGGCGGTCGAATGATGAAATTCGAGTCTGACCCCATTTCGGTGTTGTTTGCGCTCGCATTGGGAGCGGCGAGCGCACTCCCGGCCCAGATGCCGAGCGTCGAGAAGGTCGAACCGCCCAACTGGTGGGCGGGGCATTCGATCAACCCCGTCCGCGTGCTCGTGCGCGGGAAGAACCTCGCTGGCGCGCGGGTGTCGTGTGGCCGCCTAACGTGCGGCGCGCCCAAAGTCAGCTTAGCCGGCACGTACGCGTTCGTCGATGTCACGATTCCCGCCGGCATCGCACCCGGGTCGTACCCGCTGACGCTGCGCACTCAAGCCGGGAGCACCACCGCGCCCTTCACCGTGTCGCCCGCCCTTCCCCGCACCGGCCGGTTTCAGGGGTTCGGGCCGCAGGACGTCGTTTACCTGATCATGCCGGACCGGTTCGCGAACGGCGACACCACGAACGACAGCCCGCCAAAGTCGCCCGGGCTCATCGACCGGTCGAAAGGGCGCTACTACCACGGAGGCGACCTTGCCGGAGTTCGCCAGCGACTGCCCTACCTCAAGTCGTTAGGCGTCACGGCCATCTGGCTCAACCCGATCTACGACAACAACGACCGGCTGAACGAACGCGAGACGTACGACGGCCAGGCGATCACGGACTACCACGGCTACGGCGCGGTTGACTTCTACGCCGTCGACGAGCACCTCGGTACGCTGGCCGAGCTCAAGCAGCTCGTGGACGACGCGCATCGCGCCGGGATCAAGATCATTCTCGACATGGTCGCCAACCACACCGGCCCGTATCACCCATGGGTGAACGATTCGCCAAAGCCCACGTGGTTCCACGGCACCGCCGCCAAACACCTCGCGAACACGTGGCAGGTGTGGACGCTCGCCGACCCGTATTCGACGCCAGCCATGCGCGAGGCGACGCTGGACGGCTGGTTCATCGACATTCTCCCCGACCTGAACCAGAGCGACCCTGACGTCGCGCGTTACATCAACCAGAACACGCTCTGGTGGGCCGGCGTGAGCGGCATCGACGGCATTCGGCAGGACACGTGGCCGTACGTACCGCGCGCGTTCTGGCGCGACTGGATGACCGCGATCAAGCGCGAGTATCCGTCGATGACGGTCGTGGGCGAGGTTTTCGACGGCGACCCGTCACTCGTCGCGTTTTTCCAGGGCGGCCGGCGTGGGTGGGATGGGATCGATACCCGTGTCGACGCGCTATTCGACTTCCCCCTGCTCTTTCCGCTGCGCCGCGCGTTCGCGGAGGGGAAGTCGCTTCGCGAGGTGGCGCAGATGCTGTCGCGCGACCATCTGTACCCTAACGCGTCGTCGCTCATGACGTTCCTGGGCAACCACGACGTCGGTCGCTTCATGAACGAGCCTGGCGCGACTATCGAGGGGCTGAAGTTGGCCTACACGTTCCTGCTGACCGTGCGCGGGACGCCGCTCCTCTACTACGGCGACGAGATCGCGATGCCAGGCGGGGGTGATCCGGACAACCGGCGGGACTTCCCCGGCGGATGGCGGAGCGACCCGCGCAACGCGTTCGAGGCGAGCGGACGCACCGAACAACAGCAGGCGGTCTGGTCGCACGTACAGCGTTTGCTGAAGCTTCGCGCAGAGCGGAGCGATCTCCGCACCGCTCGAATGGAGCACCTGCAGGCAGGCGAGCAGTCGTTCGTGTACCGGCGCGGGCGGACGGTCGTCGCGCTGAACAACGACACCGCCGCGGTAACGATCCGTCTTCCGCTCGCGAGCGTTCCGAACGACGCGTTAGGACGGTGCGCACGCCCCACCACCGAAGGCGGGGTCGTCACCATCGTCGTTCCGCCACGATCGGGGTGCATTTTCTGAGCTGACGTCGTCCGCCGCCGCGCACGCACATCGACTAGTGGGCCGCGTGGGAGGTGTTGATAGCAGGCGGGATGGGCCGATATGGCAGAATTGCCATAGGCCGATTCAGACGTACGAGGTGAAGTGATAGGCGCTATGGCAATTCTGCCATACAGGCTGTTCCCGCCTCCTATCAACACCTGGCAATCACTCCACTAGCTGCCCGTGCTCAGCGCCTTGGCGACGAGTCCGATGAACATCGCGAGTGCGGCGAGGTAAAGCACCCAACCCCAGAGGGGTGTGCGGTCGTAACCCTGATTGTCGGACACTGTTTTTGTCAGCGTTAGGGTGAGGGGACGCTTATAGCTGGCTCGTACAGTGCGAGCACCGCGTCGCCGCGGCGTCGATCGTCATCTTGCAGAACGGGCACGGCTTCGTTGCCGGCGTGGTGGCAGGTCGGATGAACGCCTTGCTGATCCGCCACGCGACGAAGCCGATGATGACGAAGTTGAGCACCGCGCTGCCGAAGTCACCGATCTTGAACGGGATCGGCCCCGGCGTGACGGCGGATTGCCACAGCTTCGGGTCGGGCGTCGTCGCCGCAACGATCGGCATGATGAAATCATCGACGACGGCCGTCACGAGCTTGTTGAGAGCCCCACCCACCACCACCGCAATAGCCAGTGCCAGGACGTTCTCCTTGAGCAAGAACCCCTTGAACTCGCTCCACATGGACATGGCGTGCCTCGTGAAGTACGGGAAGCGTTGGACCTGCGGCCACGGGCCGGAGCCTGTCGGCTCCGTCGCCCGTGAAGTTGCGCCCGCCAGCCGGCGGCGCTACCCCTCGATGAGCCCCACGATCGCGCGGAGGCGGGCACGGCTGTTGCCCTTGCGATAGCGCACCCACGAGACCACACGAGGTCCTTCTCGCATGTCTGCCGGCACCACCGACGATCGCTCGATTCTCGACCCCGATGTCGACGATCGGGCTCAGGCCACGCCCGTCGAGCCCGGCGCACCCACTCCCGACATCAAGAAAACGGCCTCGGCCCTCTCGACCGTTCGCGCGCGTTCGATCGGCATCACGATCCTGTCGATCCTCGCGCTCCTCTACACGCTCTACTTCGCGCGCGACTTCCTGCTGCCGATCGTGATAGCGATCCTTCTCGATCTGCTTTTCAGCCCCGTGGTGCGCGCGCTCACGAGACTCGGGCTCGGCGCCCCGTTGGGTGCCGCCATCGTGGTCGTCGGGCTGCTCGCGCTCGTCACCTTCGGTGCATACGAGCTCTCCACGCCGGTAGAACGATGGGTCGCGGAGGCGCCGACCTCGCTCGCGCGAGCCGAGGCGCGACTCAAGAAGCTCACGAAACCGCTCGAGCGCGTGAGACGCACCGCGGAACAGGTGGAAACCGCCACGAGTGGCGCCGCACCACCGAAGGCGACCGAGGTCGTCGTCCGCGGACCGGGGCTGGTCGCGCGCGTGTTCGGCACGACGCAGCGCTTCGTGGCCGGTTCGCTCGAGGTCATGATCCTGCTCTACTTCCTGCTCGCGGCGGGCGATCTCTTTCTTCAGAAGCTCGTGAAGGTGTTGCCACAACTCGGCGACAAGCGGACGGCCGTGCAGATCGCGCGGAAGGCCGAGTCGTCGATCTCGACGTATCTCGTTACCGCGCTCGCGATCAACGTCGGCGAGGGGATCGTCGTGGCCGGAGCGTTGTATCTGCTCGGGATGCCTAATCCGGCGCTCTGGGGCGCCCTCGTCGCGCTCCTGGAATTCATTCCCTACCTCGGCGCGACGACGATCATCGTCGTGTTGACCGTTGCGGCACTGACGTCGTTCGATGGGGTGGGTCATGCCCTGCTGATCCCGCTCGCGTTTCTGACGATCAACCTGATTCAGGCGAACCTGATCGGTCCGTTGCTGTACAGCCGTCGCCTAACGCTGAACCCGGTCGCGCTGTTCGTCGGGCTGGCGTTCTGGTGGTGGATCTGGGGGATCCCGGGCGCGTTCGTGGCGGTGCCGCTGATGGCCACGTTCAAGATCTTCTGCGACCACATCGACTCGCTCGCTCCGATCGGCGAGTTCCTCGGCCAGCGCGACGAGGAGGAGCGTCGAGAGACGGTCCGCGTCGGCTAGGACTTGCTGCTGGCTGCTTGCCCGCTTGACGGTCGGCATCGCGGCCTGGTCGGCGGGGCATCGGTCCTCCGGCGGCTACGCGCTTACACGGCTCGAGCCAACGGGTACTGAGTTCCTCTCCAGCAGAGTGGCTCGGCCCCGTTGTCTCGAGCGTCGCGAACGGTGGCCGCCGGAGCCGAGTGCCCCGCGCCTGCGCCACGACACACTCGACTAGCCCCGCGCCACGATGAGTCAGATCAGCCCCGCGGCGGTCCTACGATCGCGAAGCCGGACTAGAAACGCGCCTCGAAATACACGTCCAGCAGCGTGCGCTTACGCGGATAGATACCACGCGACAGGTCCACCCTGAACAGACCGTCCATGACTGACGCCCCGATCCCGGCGCCGCTCACCGGCCGGCCCGGATGGCTCCAGTCGCTGCGGTCGCCCGCCCAGCCCACATCGCCGAACACCGACGGCCGCACCGCCGTGAATTGCTTGCCCAGCTCCGCGCGCCCGAGCCAGTACGAGTTTCCAACCTGCCCGGGCTCCGTTAGGCTCGGCCGCTGCCCACGGACCGTGTGTGCCCCGCCGATGAACCACTCGCGCTGCGGCGGCAGCGCTCCGCCCGATGTGCCAGCGCTCCCGGTCACGGCAGCCTCGAATCCGCCGCCGAGGCCGCGCGACAGCGTCAGGTCCAGCGCGCCACGCGTATAGTCGAACGTACCCGCCGCCGCTTCGGCACGTGTGTCCGTGAGCAGCCGCCAGCCCGCCGGGTCGAGGCCGAACGTGCGCGTGTAGCGCACCTCCGCGCCGCCGATCGTACCCTCTTTCGCCTCGATGTTGGGGAGAAACTCGACGTCGTTCATCGCGTTCGCGAGCGAGAACTGCGTCTCGACCTTCGCGTTCCACTGGTGCTCGCCGAACAACCGCCATGTGAAGCCACCGCCGCCGACGTTCGAGCCGGTGAGCTCACCGCCCCACGAGCGATAGTAGAAGCCCTCGTCGAGCCCGAACAGCACCGCGTTCAGCGAGCTCCCGAACGAGAGCGGATCGCCATAGTCGTTCGCCGCCTCGAGTCGCCGATAGACCCCGAGGTCCAGCTGTCGCCGGCCGTTGCTGCGGGTGCCGAACAGTTCGCCGTTGAGCTGCGCGTCGGCGAAGCTCACGCGAGGCACTGCCCTGGCGCTGTACCCTCGCCCCAGCTGCTGGGTGACGCTCAAGCCCGTCGAAAATCCCTCGACGCGATTGTATCTCGTGAGGTCGAGCCCGTAGTGAAGCGTCGGCTTCTGAGGTGCCCACTCGGGCTGAAGCGAGAAGCCTAACGACTTCATGAGCTCGTCCCGCTCCGCGGCGCCGAACAGCTCCTCGCCCGGCTCGTAGATGGAGCCGGGGAGATCCGGCGACCGCGCCAGCGCCGTAGAATCACACGGCATGCGGACGGCGAGACGCACGGTGCCGTTATAGCGCGTGTGATACTGGGTGTACGTGCCCGAGCTGTCGCACTGCGCCTTGCGCGCCTCCTTCTGTCGCTCGCGGCGCACCGAGTCCGCTTCGGCGATGAGCTTGTGACGCTGCTTTTTCTCCTCCGGCGACAGGTCTCGCCATTTGGTGCTGTCGCCGAACAGCGAGTCGCGCAGCGATTTCGGTCCCGGGGGAACCTTGGGCATCGAGTCGGTCCCGTTCACGCTCGCGTATTTGAAGCTCTCCTCCATCTTGAACGGCACGCGCATGAACGCGACCTGCGCCGATCCTTCGGCCGCCTGGGCGCGAGGGAGCCAGAAACGTCCGCCATACAGCCCGTAGTCGATGGTCACGCCCTCGAGATTCGCGCGCATGGGCGAGAGAATCGCCTTGACGGCAGCAGGCGGCTTGTCGTCATCGTCGTCGAACGCCGCCTCCTCGTCCGCAACCTGCCAGATGTCCATTTCGACCGACATCCGGTACGCAGCGCGCACGAGCTGACCCGTGCTCACGTCGAACCAGAAGGACCCAACGGAGAGCCGCCAGTTCGGCTTGCGCGGTTCGATGCGAAGCTCCCGCAGCGCGATGACCTTGCCGTCGGAAAGCTTGAACGAGATCGAGTCTCCGATGGCGAAGCGGTAGTATGCCTCCGACCCCACGGCCAACGGGTGGATCAGCTCTTCGGGATCGACTTCGGCCTTCGCCACGCCGTTCCCGATCCAGAGCGCTTCCCGCCCCGGGTAGTACGGGATGGGTGACATCTCCTCCGGCTCCATCTCCGCATCGGCGTCCTTCACCATAGGAATGGCGGTGCGCGCGCCCTTGAGGTCGACCCACGCGCCATTGTCGCGCGACCAGCGCACGCGCGACACGTTCTCGGTCCGGAACAACAAGCGGTCCCGGCCAAACGCACGGAAGCCGAGGCCGGCGGAGATGCGTTGGTAGGCCGTCGCGTCGTACGCGAGCAGCGCCGAATCCTGCCGCATGCGCGCTTCGCGCGCCTGGTGAAGAAGGGCGCGCGCCGCCGGATCCTTGAACGCCGAGGCCTCGAGCTCGGGGGTCACCGGTATGCGCTTTCGCTCGCGCCGCTTCCTCTTCTCCTCGATCGTGTCCGCCAGGACCTTGTGCTGGCCCTGCGTGCTGTCGGGCTTTCCGCCCACGCGAACTGTGACTTGCTGATCAAGAGCCAGGGCGAGGACAAGGACTGCCGAAAACATCGGTGCTCCTGATGGTCGAGGAGAGGGAGGCCCGTGCCTCTACGTCCCGCTACGTCGTGCGGTTTCGGTACACCTGCTGTGGAAAGGGTTCCGCAGGCTACCTGCGTGAACCCCGAGCCGTATCGAGCGGAGCCGGTGCGGGGGCGCGGGCATCCGCCTTCCGCAGTGAACGCGCCTGCTGCCGTGCCCGCCGCTCGTAGAAGGCGTTGCGCCATTCACGCTCCGCGGTTCGCGCTTCGGCCTCGCGCCCGGCGAACACCATGGCCGTGAGCGCGATGGCGAGCGGGCCGAGCACGGCGAGAGCGCCGCCGGGGAGTGTCTTGACACCGGACGTGCCCTCGCGACTCACGCGAGCCACGAGCGCGGGAAATCGTCGCTGCATCCACACGGTGCTCACGATGACGAGCAGCCCGAGCGTCGCGAGCGTGATCGGCAGTGCAACGACGCGCCGGAAGACGTCGAAGGCCAGGTAGCCGAGGTAGCCGAACGCCGCAATGCCTCCGGCGACGAGGAGCGTACGGCGCCGGAGGTAGAGCGACGCGGTCACCAGCGCCGCCGCGACGAGCGGAAGCGCGTGACGCCAGCGGCCGATGTGCGGCCAGACCTGCACGTACGCGACGAGCAGCATGACCACCCCGCCGAGATAGAGCCAGAACGCGTAGTCCTCGTCCGCCTGGCGTCGCTCCACCGCGTACGCGATCGCGAGGATCGCGCAGGCGACCACGCACTGGTAATAGGGCCCGACGTACCAGGTGAGACGCGGGTCGCCTAACGCCTGGCCGAGGTGGAGCAGCAGCGCGATCAGCGCCGCGGCGACGGGTGCCGCCAGCACGGAGAACCTAACGCGTCGCAGCGCGACGAGCGCCACACCGATCGTCGCGAGATCGAGGATCATGAGTCTCGACGCGATGTACGGCTCGTAACGCGACAGCGCGTTGTCCCACGCGGCCGGGTCGGGGATCTCGCCCGTTAGGCGCAGGATCGCCCACGTCCACACCGGCGTCATCGCGACTGAGAGCACGAGCGCGAGCCCGCCGGCGACGTCGAAGCCTCGCCCGCGCAGCAGCATGCCGACCGCGGCGAAAGCCGCCGCGTAGAGCAGCGCCACACCGAGCACGCCGCCGGGTCCGAGGATCTTCCACCGCTCGAACAGGAACCACGCCAGCGCGAAGAGCACGAGGAGGCCGCCGAGCGAATAGGCGACGGTGATCGCGTTGAACCCGCGATGCGCCTCGCGCGCCGCGTCACCAGCGGTCGCCTTCTCTCGAAGCCGAGCGCGTGAAGGAGTGAGCTCGGCCGCGAGCGCGTGCAGCTTGTCGTGCTGCGACGCGTCGATGATGCCGCGCTCGAGCGCCGCGTGGATCAGTCCGGTCAGCGCGGCGTCGGTGTCTTCGGGGAATGTTTGCATTGATCACAAATATGACTTTCCACAGACGGCATTGGGCTTGCTTTCTTTCTCGACCGGGCAGCGTCGCAGTACCACCCTCAACCGCAGGTCCGAGCGATGGCGTCGATTTGGAAGGGGTCAATCACTTTCGGATTGGTGCACGTTCCCGTCGAGATGAAGACAGCGGTTCGAAGCGATCACATCAGCTTCCGGATGCTGCACGCGGAAGACTTGTCGCCGATCAAATACGAACGAGTCTGTCAAGCCGACGGCGAGCCGGTTCCCTGGAGCGAGATCGTGAAGGGGTACGAGTACGAGAAGGGCAAGTTCGTCGTGCTCAGCGATGACGATTTCAAGAAGGCCGCGCTCGATTCGTCGAAGACGATCGACATCATCGATTTCGTGCGTGAGGAAGAGATCGACGCACGATACTTCGAGACGCCTTACTACCTCGTCCCGACGAAGGGCGGCGACAAGCCGTACGCGCTGCTTCGCGAAGCCATGCGGCAGTCGGGAGTCGTCGGGATCGGCAAGGTCATCATACGGCGCACGCAGCACCTGGCGGGCGTTCGAGTCGTCGGCGAAGCGCTCGTCATCGAGCTGATGCGATTCGCCAACGAGCTGGTCGACATCGGCGACTACTCCTTCCCCGGCACCGGGATGGTGCGCGAGCAGGAGCTGACGATGGCCAAGCAGCTCGTGGAGAATCTGGCCGAGCCGTTCGATCCCTCACGCTACACCGACGACTACCGCGCGAATCTCATGAAGCTTATTCGCGCGAAGATGAAGGGTAAGAAGGTCACGGCGGCCGAGCCCTTGCCGGATGACGACGAGGACTCGAAGGTGCTGGACCTCATGTCTCGGCTCCAGGCGAGCCTCGAGGAGGCGGCGAAGGAGGGCACGGGCGGCAAGAAGCGCGTTGCGAAAACGCCCCGTCGGACTTCCGGAACCCGAAGCCGCCAGAAGAAGACGGCATAGCCCCGGGATCCGGGACGGAGGGAGCGAGTGGCGACACGGAAGCCGTCGACGCGCGATACTCGCGGGGGCGCTGCCCTGCGCGAGTATCGCGCGAAGCGCAACTTCACGCGAACGAAGGAGCCGGAAGGTGCGCCCCGCGCCGGCGCACGGGCTCGGGGCGTTAGACAGCTCGCGTTCGTGATCCAGAAGCACGCGGCCAGCCACCTGCACTACGATCTCCGGCTCGAGCTCGACGGCGTGATGAAGAGCTGGGCGGTCCCGAAAGGCCCATCCCTCGACCCGACAAACCGTCGTCTCGCCGTCGAGGTCGAGGATCACCCGATGGAGTACAACACGTTCGAGGGGACGATCCCGGCCGGCGAGTACGGCGGCGGAACGGTGATGCTGTGGGATCGCGGGACGTACGAGCCGGATGACGGAAGCGTGGATTCACTGCGCCGTGGCTACGAGCGCGGCGACATCAAGTTCACGTTTCACGGCGAGCGGCTTCACGGCTCGTTCGCGCTCGTTCGAATGGCGAGCAGGGGCGAGGGCAAGCCACAGTGGCTCTTGATCAAGCACCGCGACTCCGACGCGGTATCCGGCTGGGACATCAACGAGCACGACACGTCGGTGGCGACGGGGCGAACGATGGACGAGATCCGCGAGGGCAAGTCGAGGGTCTGGCATTCGAACAGAACGGCCGGGAAGCGGGAGACGGGAGACGGGAAGCGGGTCAAGAGCCCTGTTAACCCCTCTCCCGGCTCCCGGCTCCCGTCTCCCTCGTCGCATATAGTGCCAATGATGGCGTCGATAGGGACCGACATTCCCAGCGGCGACAAGTGGACCTTCGAGCCCAAGTACGACGGTGTCCGGGTGCTCGCGTTCGCCTCCGGCTCCAGCGTTAGGCTCATCACGAGAAACGGGAAGGACAAGTCGCACCAGTTCCCCGAGGTCACCGCCGGAGTCCGCGCGCTCGCGCGCCTGCGGAAGCGACCGTTCGTGATCGACGGCGAGATCGTCGCGTTCGCCGGGGACGTACCGGCACGCTTCCAGGCGCTCCAGGGGCGCATGCATCTCCAGGGCAGGACGGACATTGCCAGCCATTCGACCAGCACGCCCTCGGCGCTGATCGTCTTCGACCTCCTCGTCGACGGCGACAACGTCCTGCTCGACCAGCCGTGGACCGTTCGCCGCAAGCGACTCGAGCGCTTCGTCGGCGCTCGACCGCCAAAAGCCGTTCGCCTGGGCGAGTCGGCCCCCGGCGATGGCGAGAACCTCCTCGCGCGCGCGCGTCGCGACGACTGGGAAGGCATCATCGCGAAGCGCATCGACTCGACGTACCAGCCGGGCGCTCGCTCTCGTGACTGGCTCAAGCTCAAGGTCGAGTTCCGCCAGGAGTTCGTGGTCGGCGGCTACACCGAGCCACGCAACACCCGCGAGCACCTCGGCGCCATGCTCCTCGGCTATTTCGACGGCGACGACCTGGTGTACGTCGGGCACACGGGAGGCGGCTTCACGCGTGAGAGCCTCGCGGCGATGGCGAGACGGCTCAAGCGCCTGGAGCGAAAGTCATCGCCGTTTTCCACGCCCGTGCGGACGAACGAGAAGGCTCACTGGGTCCGGCCCGAGGTCGTGGTGGAAGTGAAGTTCAACGAGTGGACGGCGGACGACCGACTGCGTCAGCCGATCTTCCTGGGTGTCCGGGACGACAAGGACCCGCGGGAAGTGACGCGTGAGGCGACGAGCGTGCAGCGCGGCAGCGTCACCCGGGCAGGCGCGACCCGTCGGCGCGCGGGCGCGGCAGCGAGCATCAGGTCTCCGTCGAAGCGCGCCTCGAAAACGACAAAGAAGCGCGCGGCGAAGGGCGGGTCATCGGACGTCTCCGGGACCGACGCGAGCCTCGAGGCCGAGATGGAGACGGCGGAACGCGAGCGACGGGACGCGCACCTAACGCTGGGTCGTGGTGTCTCGCTCTCGTTGTCCAGCCTCGACAAGGTCTGGTTTCCCGGCCGAGCGGGTGGTTACACGAAGGGTGACGTGCTGCGCCATTACGTGCGCGTGGCCCCATTGATCCTTCCCGTGATGGCCGATCGCCCCCTGGTGCTCAAGCGCTTCCCGGACGGGCTCAATGGCGAGGCGTTCTACCAGCAGAAGGCTCCGGCGAATCCTCCGCCTGGGGTGCGGGTCGAGACGATCCAGGACGCGGACGGCGATCGCGTCGACCGGCTCGTCGGCGGCTCGCTGGCGACGCTGCTGTACCAGGTGCAGCTCGGAACGATCTCGGTGGACCCGTGGCACGCCCGCGTTAGGTCCCTCGGCTTCGCCGACTACTCGGTCATCGATCTCGATCCGGGCCCGCGGGCGAAGTTCGACCGCGTCGTCGAGATCGCGACGTGGGTGAAGGAGGAGCTCGACCGCCTCGGCCTTCATGCCGCGCTCAAGACGTCGGGGTCCACGGGGCTTCACATCTTCATCCCCCTCCCCGCACGCACGAGCAACGAGGCCGCGCTGCTGATCGCACAGCTCGTGGCAACGCGCGTGGCCAACGCGCATCCGAAGGAGGCGACGGTCGAGCGCACGGTGTCGGAGCGCGCGAAGTCGAGCGTGTACGTGGACTACCTGCAGAACGTGCTCGGGAAGTCAGTGGCGGCGGCGTACGCGGTTCGCGCGCGCCCGGGCGCGACGGTGTCCACGCCACTCGAGTGGACCGAGCTGACCTCAAAGCTCAACCCGAGCGACTTCACGATAGAGACGGTGGGCGAGCGGTTCGCTCGGGTGGGCGACATATGGAACCCTGCCCTGGCCAACCGAAACACGGCGGCCGCACTCAAGACATTAGCCAAACGTTAGGCTCGGGCGGGCAGCTGCTGGCTGCGGGCAGCTGCCGGCTGGTAGCCGACGGCTGCGGGCTACTGCCGCGTGCTCCGAGCTGCTGCTATTAGCGCAACGAGCCGGGATCGCACGATGGCGGGTGCTGGCATCCAGACAGTGGGTGAATGGCGGATGCAACCGAAACTAGGGATCCAACGGGTTTTCATCCGTCTCATCAGCAGTTTCCGCCGGATCCGATTCCCTTGTTTTGGATGCTTGAATCAAAGGCGATCAAGGGATGACACGCCTCGCGTTCGGGCTCGTTGGGGTATTGGCAGCAGCTCGGAGCAAGCGGCAGTAGCGCGCAGCCGTCGGCTACAAGCCGGCAGCTGCTCGCAGCCAGCAGCTGCTTGCATCGAGCAGCGCTGTTTGGATGACGGGTTACTTTTCCACGATGCCCGCTTCGACCATTGCGCCACTTGCGCTCGCGGTTCGCGGTCTCCGTAAGGCCTACGCCGACGTCGTCGCCGTCGACGCGCTCGACCTCGAAGTCCGCACCGGCGAGTGCTTCGGCCTCCTCGGTCCCAACGGCGCCGGCAAGACCACCACGATCGAGATCTGCGAAGGACTCCTCGCCCCTGACGCTGGCACCGTCGAGGTCCTCGGCTTGCATTGGGCGCGCGACGGCAAAGCGCTCCGATCTCGTTTGGGAATCCAGCTCCAGGAAACGCAGCTCTCCGAGAAGCTCACCGTGGCCGAGTCGGTGAAGCTGTTTCGATCGTTCTATCCGGCCGGCCGAAGCGTCGACGAAGTCATTGGTCTCGTGCAGCTCGACGAGAAGCGCGGCTCGCGGGTCGGGACCCTCTCCGGCGGACAGAAGCAGCGGCTCGCCGTCGCGTGCGCGCTCGTCGGCGATCCCGACCTCCTCTTCCTCGACGAGCCAACGACCGGACTCGATCCGCAATCGCGCCGCCAGCTGTGGGACATCATCGACAGGTTTCGCAGCGAGGGCGGGACGACCGTCCTGACGACTCACTACATGGACGAGGCCGAACGGTTGTGCGATCGCGTGGCCATCGTGGATCACGGGCGAGTGATCGCGCTCGGTACGCCGCGCGAGCTCATCGCGTCGCTCGGCGCCGGGCACGTCATCGAGTTTGGCGTCGATGGCTCGCGCGAGATCGATGAGCCGGCGCTGCTCGCGCTTGCCGGTGTGAAGTCGGCGCGCCGCGCCGGCGGAAGCTGGGCACTGCAAGTCGGCGCCGCGCACGAGACCATCCCGATGTTGCTCGAGACCCTCCGGACGCGGGGAATGCCCCTCACAGAGCTTCGCACCCACTCGCCCACGCTCGAGGACGTCTTCGTCACGCTGACCGGGAGGAGCCTACGCGATGACGATTGATCGTACGACGCGCCTGAGGAACACGGCCGACAACACGCCGGCCATCGTGCAGCTCACGCTCTCGAGGTTTCGCGAGTTCTATCGCGAGCCCGAGGCCGTGTTCTGGGTATTCATCTTTCCCATTCTGCTCGCTGCGGGGCTTGGCATCGCGTTTCGGAATCGGCCCGCTGAGGCATCGCACATTGCCGTGGCGCCAAGCGCGGCGAATAGTCCGATCGTGGACTCGTTGAAGAAAGCATCGGGCATCGTCGTGGACGTGCTGGACGACACCGCGGCAGCCACCGCACTGCGAACCGGGAAGGTCGCGCTCGTCGTCGCTCCGCGCGAGGACGGCGCGGTCGAGTACCGCTTCGATGAAGCGCGACCGGAATCTCGCACGGCACGGATGGTCGTCGACCGTGCCGTACAGCGCGCCGGAGGTCAACGCGACCCCGTACCGGTGACCGAAACCAAGGTGAGTGAACGCGGCTCTCGCTACATCGACTTCGTGGTCCCGGGGCTCCTGGGAATGAACCTCATGGGCAGCGGCATCTGGGGCATCGGGTTCGCCATCGTCGACGCGCGAAAGAAGAAGCTGCTCAAACGGCTCATCGCGACGCCGATGTCGCGCGCGGAGTATCTGGCGTCGTTCCTGTTCTTCCGGCTGTCACTGCTCGTGATCGAGGTCGCGACCCTCATTGGTTTCGGGACGCTCGTGTTCGGCGTGCCGCTTCGCGGTTCACTGGCTCAGCTCGCGATCATCTGCGTGCTGTCGTCGCTCGCGTTCGGTGGACTCGGGCTGCTCATCGCATCGCGAGCTCGCACGATCGAAGGCGCGTCAGGGCTCATGAACCTCGTGATGCTGCCGATGTGGGTGTTCTCGGGGGTCTTCTTCTCGTCAGGCAACTTCCCCAAAGCGGCGCAGCCGTTCATTCAGGTGTTGCCGCTCACGGCCGTCAACGACGCGCTTCGCGCGAACATGCTGCAGGGCGCGTCGTGGGCGACGGTCGGCGGTGAGCTCGCGATCATTGGGACGTGGCTGCTTGTCTGCTTCACTCTGGCGTTGAGGTTGTTCCGGTGGCGGTAGCTCGAACACCAGCTCGTCGTGGACCCGTGATCGCGGCCTTCATCGCGATCTACCTGATCTGGGGTTCCACGTATCTCGGCATTCGCTTCGCGATCGAGACGATTCCGCCGTTTCTCCTTTCGGCGGCGAGGTTCGGGCTCGCGGGCGTGATCATGTTGGTGGCGGCGAAGGTGCGTCGTGAGCCTGGCGTGACGTGGCCGCAATTTCGAACCGCGGCGATCGTCGGGTCGTTGCTCATGCTCGCGAACTCGCTCGTTGGCGTCGCGGAAGCGCGCATCCCGTCGGGCATCGCGGCGTTGCTCGTCGCGATGACGCCGCTCTTCATGGTGCTGCTCGAGTGGGCGCGTCCCGGCGGCAGACGGCCGACGATCCTGATTGGCGTGGGCTTGGCCGTTGGCCTCGCCGGCGTCGCGACGCTCGTTGGCCCCGCCTCGTTTGGTGGCGGAACGCGCGTCGACCTGATCGGTGCGGCGACGGTCATTCTCGGATCGTTTGCGTGGTCGCTCGGGTCGATCTATTCGCGACACGCGCCTCGGCCGCAATCGGCGCTGATGATGACCGCGCTTCAGATGCTCGTGGGCGGCCTGTTCGTCGGGATCGTTGGGGTGCTGCGCGGCGAGCTCGCGACATTCGACATCACGGCCGTCTCGGCGCATTCGTTCATTGCCTGGGTCTATCTCCTCATCTTCGGGTCGCTGATCGGGTTTACCGCGTTCGTCTACCTGCTGCGGGTATCGACGCCCGCGCGCGTGGCCACGTACGCGTACGTGAACCCGGTGGTCGCCGTGTTCCTCGGCTGGCTTCTGGCCGGGGAGACGATCAACGCGCGAATGCTGGTGGCGGCTGTTATCATTGTCGCCGGGGTCGCGCTGATCACGGCCGCGGAAGGGCGCACCGCGGCGGCCGCCTCAAAGCCGACCCCGGCGAAGCGAGATGACAGGAAGCCGGAGCACACCGGCGACTTCCCGATCGCGGACAGCGCCTAACGCTGCATCCAGGACGAGATGACCAACGGCAACACGCCACTGCTCGGCGACATCGCGCCTGACGAGTTCCGTCGTCAGGCGCGTCGCGTTCTCCAATGGATCGGGGACTACCTCGAGCATCCGGAGCGCTTCCCCGTTCTCCCGCGCGTCGCGCCGGGCGAAATCGCGGATACCATTCCGAGCGAGCCGCCGGGCGAGCCCGAATCGCTGGATGCGGTTCTGGATGACTTCGAACGGCTCATCGTTCCCGGCGTCACGCACTGGAATCACCCGGGTTTCTTCGCCTACTTCGCGATCTCGGCGTCGGCGCCGGGCATCCTGGCGGAGATGCTGATCTCGGCGCTCAACGTGAACGCGATGCTGTGGAAGACGTCGCCCGCCGCCACGGAGCTCGAGCTCAGAACACTCGACTGGCTGCGCCAGCTTCTCGGCCTGGGACACGGTTGGTTCGGGCTGATCAACGACACGGCGTCGATCTCCACGCTGCTTGCGCTCGCGGCGGCTCGCGAGGCCAGGCCGGAGCTCGCGATCCGCGAGAAAGGAATGGCGGGGCGAGCCGACCTGCCGAGGCTGCGCGTGTACACTTCCGCGCACGCGCACTCGTCGGTGGACAAGGCGGCAATCACGTTAGGGTTCGGGCACGAGAACGTCGTGCACATCGACACCGACGCCGACTTCCGGATGCGCGTGGACGCGCTCGAAACGGCGGTGCGTTCGGATCGAGCGGCCGGATACCTGCCGCTCGCGACCGTCGCGACCGTAGGCACCACGAGCACGACGAGCATCGACCCGGTGCCAGCGATCGGCGCGTTATGCGCGCGCGAAGGGATGTGGCTCCATGTCGATGGGTCGTACGGCGGAGTTGCGGCCGTCGTTCCCGAGATGCGGCATGTGCTCGCGGGTGTCGAGCTGGCCGATTCGCTGGTGGTGAACCCGCACAAATGGCTGTTCACGCCGATCGATCTCTCCGCGATGTTCACGCGCCGGCCGGATATCCTGAAGCGCGCGTTCTCACTCGTGCCCGAGTATCTGGTGACACGCGAGCAGAGCGACGTCGTGAACCTCATGGACTACGGCGTCCAGCTCGGGCGCCGGTTCCGGGCGCTCAAACTGTGGATGGTTGTTCGGGCGTTCGGCGCGGAGGGGCTCGCCGCTCGTTTACGCCAGCAGATGGTGATGGCGCGGGAGTTCGCCGAGTGGGTCGATGCCACTCCGGATTGGGAGCGAGTTGCGCCGGTGCCCTTCTCCCTCGTCTGCTTCCGCTATGCGCCCGCGGGCACGAGTGAGGCGGAGCGGGAGGCGCTCAATGCGGCGATTCTCGAGCGCGTGAACGCGAGCGGACGCGCGTACCTGTCACACACCAAACTGAACGGCCGCTACGTGCTCCGGCTGGCGATCGGCAACATGCGCACCGAGCCACGTCATGTGAGCGACGCGTGGCGGCTGCTCAGGGAAGCTGCAGCCGCCACGGCGGTGCCTGCCTAACGGTTTGTTGTCATCCCTCGCTACGCTCGGGATGACAACCGAGCTTCGCCCGCGATGACAAACCTCAGTCGGTGCGGGCGTCGCGGCGATCCCGACGCAAGTCGCGGACGTCCTGACGGCGATCGCGCCGGTCGCCGCGGCGATCGCGGAGGTCCTGGCGAAGGTCGCGTTGGTCCCGCCGACGGTCGCGCAGATCCTCGCGGCGCTCGCGGCGCGTGTCGTCGTGTCGAATCTCGCGCGTGTCCTGTCGCAGCTCACGACGATCCTGACGAATCTCCCGGTTGTCGCCACGAAGCTCGCGGGTGTCGCGGCGGATCTCACGCTTGTCCGAGCGAAGCTCGTGCGCTTCGCGCCGAGTGATGCGCGGGTGCTGGCGAGGGTGCAGATGTTCGACACTCTGGGCGCGCGCGATGGCCGCGCTTCCAACCATCAGGGCCGCGGCAATGGCGGCCATTCCGAGATTGCGCATTGTCTCTCCCTAAGGCGGTATCCCGCGCTCGCCGTCGTGGCGTGCGCTGCTCGTACGACGGTCGCACCCCGCGTGTCGTTAAGAGCGATCGCCGCCGGAATTACGACGCGGCAAGTTTTTCCCACCCGCAGCTGCCCGCTAGCAAGACCTCGGACTTCTTTCGCTATTAGTCCGTGACCGCCTGACCGCTGCCGGTTGTCTCGGGCTGATCGATCAACGGCGGTGCCTGCCGACGCTTGATGAGGACGACGAACACGAGCACGACTCCAGCGACGAGCAGCGCCGCAATCACATCCTCGTAGCGCCGAATGTGGCCAAGGATCAGGAGAGCCGTCTCGCCGAAGAGCCAGCCGAGCGTCGCGAAGAGCGCCGCCCAAACCACCGACGCGATAGCACTGCCGATCAGGAACACCGGGATCCGTAGCCTCGCGGCCCCGCAGGCGATCGGCAACACGATGCGCGCGCCGAAGGCAAAGCGCACCGCGAACGTGCTCCGCCACGGTCTGCGCCTAACGAACACGAGCAGACGCGTGACGTAGCGGCCGACGCGACGGAACCGCTTCCGCACCCACTTCCCTCGCCATCGTCCGAGCGCATACAGGCCGACGCCGGCGGCCCACGTCCCGATGGCGCACGCGAGCACGACGCGGACGAAGCCCAGGTGGCCCTCATGCGCCGCGAAGCCGCCGACGATCGGGGCGGCTTCCTCGGTGATGATGCCGGACGCGCCCAGGGTCACGTACGCCCAGACTTCGGCGAGATGGCTCAGCAGGGTGTGCGATTCCACGGCTGGAATCTACGGGCCATTCGCCGCAGACAGGGTCCCCACGATCCTGACCAGACCAGTTCGATCGGAGATGGTCGGCCCCATCCGTGGTACCGTCGTACACCTTGTTCACACCAGTGGCGGTCACAGACAGCGCACGCGCGGTGATGTCCGCCGTGGCGGTCGCGCTCGTGCCGTAGGTGTAATTCCCTGCGTCAGCTGTCCTCCCACCGCTGGCGGTCGGTCTCGATGGCCGAGAGGTAGTCGGTCGGGAGAACTTGGAAGCCGAGATCGGGGGAGATGCTGGACGCCATGGCTCTGCTCCGGTTGTGCCCGGCGGCCAGGGCGGGGCTATCTTCCTCCCCGTGACCGCTTCGGCGGTTGCGCTGAGCCGGTCCGATCTCTTCGCGGGGGTCCGGGCCGGCTCGCTCCTCGTACTGAATACTAGCACATCTACCAGTATATACTGTCACTTATGACAGCAATCAAATGTGCGTACTGGCACTATTGCCAGTTGGCAGGTGTGACGCTAAGTTGGCACCTTATGGAAATGCGTCTCCGCCTGCCCGAGCTGCTCACCGAGCACAACACGACCGCGTATGCGATCGCGCAGAAGTCGGACGGTCGCATTGTCGAGTCGACGCTCTACCGCCTTGTGCGAAAGCGCGGGGTCGTTCGCTATCTAGATAGCGAGTTGCTCGAGGCGCTCTATTCGACGCTTGCGCTCAAGAAACTCGACGAGCTCCTCGAAATGGGTGACCGCAAATCCGACCAGCCGAAGTCCGCCGCGCGGCGGCGGGGGCGACCATAGTGCTGCTGGACGCCGCGCATCTCGCGTTGCTTCAGCAGGCGATCCGGAATGACAACGTGGTCAAACTGCGTGCTCCCGATCGGGATGAAGATTATCCCGCTTTCGCGCACCGATTGGGCGCCCTGCGGGACCTCGTTAGGTGGGGCCTCGCACGCTGGCTCCGCGAGCCACTCGAGGACCACACACAAAGTGGTCGCTACAGCGCAGCGGATGCCGTTCTAACTGACGACGGCATCAGGGAAGCCGGCAAGCGGGGGCGCGGGTGACCGCCGAACCGCGCGGCCGCGGTCTCTTCGCCGCCTCGCTCATCCTCTCCGCGGTCGGCGTCGGGTTGCTCGCGTGGTGGGTATTCGGCATGCGTCGCTGGTGGGCCGTCGTCGTCGGTGCACTGGCCGCGATTGCCGGCGTGGCGATCGCCGCGCGGGCTCGGCGCGAACCGGAGGAGCCGCCCACTCCAACCTAGGCCTAACCCTAGTGTTCATGCACTACAACGACATCCATCTCGAGCTCATGCGCCAGGCGCTAGCGAACCGAGGCGTTATCAAACTCAGAGCACCTAACGCTGACGCTGAGTATGACGCATTGCACGAGCGCGTCGAAGCACTGCAGGACCTCGACGAGTGGGGAATTGTTCGGTCCCGCGTACAGCGTGACCACATGCACGGCGACCGCGAGTACTATCTTGCGACGGCGACGTTTACGGACCAAGGGCGCGCCGAGGCCGAGCGGCTTCAGGCCCTCGGATGAGCCTCACCCATCTTCGCGCCGCCACGCCGAAGACAGAACCAACATCGAAATGCCCGATCGTCTCGTGGAACTCCAGACGCCGTTGAACACGGACGCCGGGCGCGCCGCGCGCGTGGGCGAGATCATGCGGGACGCCGCGACCAGGCTCCGTGGCGTGTGCGCGAATCTCTCGGACGACCAATTTGACGCGCTCCTGCGGCACATCGCCGAGGTGACAGTGAAGTACGAAGCGCTGGCCGAGCTGCGGGCCGCGCGTCTCGCCACGCCGCCAGGGGAGCACGCTCCTCTGCCACCGCCGGCTCCATAGCGACCCGATCGCGGCTGTCAGTCCGGCGAGCGCGCGGTCACGCGTTCCCACTCCGCAGCGAGGCGCACGACATCGGCCAGTTCGAACGGCTTCTCGAGCACAGGTCGGCCGAGCGCCGTCACCCGGCGCTCCAGCTCCGTCCCCGCGCCGCAGACGAACGCAACGTGCGCGGCGAGCTCCGGTCGGTGCACGGCGAGCCAGGTGTACAACTCGAACCCCGAG
>JBKOYV010000047.1:0-14555 GCA_046725585.1 Gemmatimonadota bacterium
GCCGGGATGCTTCGACTCGCGCGGAGCCTTCCTCGGCGGTAGAAGGTTCCCTGCCGAGTCCCCAGTCCCCAGTCCCTAGTCCCCAATCCCCGGTCCCGATTACGTTCTGGCGATGACCTCGAACGTAGCCTTCCTCTTCGTTCTCGTCGCGGCGCTGGGCTTCTTCTCCTACAACGCGCAACGCCTCGTCCGCTACCTCGCGACAGGTCACGAGGAGCCCCGCACCGATCACCCATGGACGCGACTCCGCAATGTCGTCGTCATCGGGATCGGTCAGTCCAAGATCCTCCGTGATCCGTTCGCAGGCGTGCTCCACGCGTCGGTGTTCTGGGGCTTCGTCGTCCTGACGCTCGGATCGATCGAGATCCTCGCGCGGGGCGTCTTCCCGGCATTCGGGTTCGACAGAATGCTGCCCGCGCCGCTGTACGGACTGTTTCTGCTCTCCCAGGAACTGTTCGCCGGGCTGGTGCTCGCCGCCGTGGCGGTGCTGCTGTATCGCCGCCTCGTCATCAAGCCGAGGCGACTTCAGGGCGATAAGGTCCACTCCGGTGACGCTGTCTTCATCCTCTCGATGATCGCGGCGCTCATGGTGACGCTCTTTCTGAGCGCCGCGTTCGAGCGCGTGGTGGAGGCGCGCCACTCGGTCGCCCTGCAGCCGATTTCCAGCGTGCTCGCTATGATCGTCGGCCGGGTTCCGCCGGGCACCGCTGTCGCGATCGCGACCGTGAGCACATGGATCCACGCGTTGCTGCTGCTGGCGTTCCTCAACTATCTGCCGTACTCGAAGCACCTCCACGTCATCACATCGCTGCCTAACACGTTCTTCTCGAACACGAGCGGCCCCGGTCAGGTCGGCGTCATGCGTCCCATGGACCTCGAGGCCGAGGGGGTCGAGACGTTCGGTGCGGCCGACGTCAAGGACCTGTCGTGGAAGAATCTGCTCGACGGTTATTCGTGCACCGAGTGCGGGCGATGCACCGCCGCATGCCCGGCGAACATAACGGGGAAGCCACTGAGCCCGCGCAAGATCGTCGTCAACGTCAGGCAACGCACGATGGAGCTCGCGCCGCTGATCGTGGGCGACCGGGCCGAAGCCGCGCACGCAGTGCTCGCGGGCGGTGAAGGAGACGACGCAGGCGGCGGGACAGTCGGCGAGCGTGCGAGCCATCGGTTGCTCGACACCTACATCACCGAAGACGAGTTGTGGGCGTGCACGTCGTGTCGTGCGTGCGTGCAGGAGTGTCCGGTCTCGATCGATCAGCTC
Source organism: Gemmatimonadota bacterium (assembly GCA_046725585.1). GTDB lineage: Bacteria > Gemmatimonadota > Gemmatimonadetes > Gemmatimonadales > Gemmatimonadaceae > JAJKIV01. The sequence continues at coordinate 1,265 of JBKOYV010000047.1, forward strand.
GATGTGATCAACGAGCTGCGCCGGAACCTGGTGCTCACCGAGTCCCGGTTCCCGGAGGAGATCCAGCCCGCATTCGAGGCGATGGAGCGCAACGGCGCGCCGTGGAAGTTCCAGCCGGCGGATCGCGGTCGGTGGGCCGACGGCCTCGGCGTGACGACCATGGCAGAATTCGCCGAGCGCAACGAACGACCCGACGTGCTGTTCTGGGTCGGCTGCATGGCGTCCTTCGACGATCGCGCGAAGAAGATTGCCGTCGCCTTCGCGCGCATTCTCAACGCCGCGGGCATCCGTTTCGCGATTCTCGCGCAGGAAGAGTCGTGCAACGGCGACCCCGCGCGACGCATGGGCAACGAGTACCTCTATCAGATGCTCGCGCGCCAGGCGATCGAGACGCTCGATCGGTATCACGTGACGACGATCGTCACGACCTGCCCGCACTGCTTCCATCAGATCGGCAACGAGTATCCGCAGCTGGGCGGGCACTACGAGGTCATTCACCATTCCACGTACATCGAGCGGCTGCTCGAGCAGGACCTCGTTCCGCTTCGCACCGAGGACGGCAAGCAGCTCGTCGTCGCCTATCACGACAGCTGCTACCTCGGCCGCTACAACGATGTCTACGATGCGCCGCGCCAGGCGCTCAAGCGCGCGCTACCGGTGGTGACGATGGCGGAGGCGCCGCGGAATCGCAGTCGGGGACTCTGCTGCGGGGCGGGCGGCGGTCGCATGTGGATGGAGGAGCGGATCGGCAAGCGCATCAACGTCGAGCGCACCGAGGAGTTGCTGGGCACGGGCGCAGACGCGCTGGCCGTCGCCTGCCCGTTCTGCATGACGATGATCTCGGACGGCGCGAAAGCGCTCGGCAGCGAGGTGCCGGTATACGACATCGCGGAAGTCGTCGCCGGCCGCCTGACGAGATAGCGGAGGTTGTCATCCCGAGCGGAGCTCGGGTTGTCATCCTGAGCGAAGCGCTTGCCCTGAGGAGCGCAAGCGACGAAGGGAAGGATCTTCGTCGTCCCGCCTGTCCCGAGCGGAGCGAGGGAACCGAGGGCTCTCTTTCGGGAAGATGAGGATTCCTCGCTTCGCTCGGAATGACAAAAGCCGTGCTCGGAATGAAACCGCGGCTATGAACATCCGAGCAGCAATTCGCTAGCCGCCGCCTTCCAGACGCCTCCGATGCTCCGCCTCTTCCGGCGTCTCCTCAACGATCACCGTTAGGCGCCCGCGCTGAATGTGGGCCGAGATCGGCCGCTTGCAGCGTGGGCATGTGGTCGTTCCGAAACGCTGCAGCGCGTCACGGTCCACTGCGATCCCGCAGCCCGGGCAATGCACGCTCATTCCGAGCGCCGGGCGCGACGGCGTGATCAGGTGGAGTCGGGGTGTCGCTCCGGAACCTCGTCCGCTCGTGGCGGCATCGATGACCTGGGCCGACTTCGGCGTCGCCTGGCGCGCACGGTTCCAGCCCGCTGCCGGGTCGACGTGACGCACGGCTGAGGCCACGAGGAAATCGCGCTCGCGAGGTGTCATGTGGGCCAGGTCGTCGGCGGAAACGATGCCTTGCCTGACGAGTGCGTCCGCGGCTGCCGCCGGCGCCGACGCAGCGATCGCCTCGACGCGCGCCGACTCGACGCTCGAGTCAGATATGAGCGAGCGCAGGTTGCGGCCGACCCATTTGATCAGGCCATACGCGATGCCGACCATGGCAAGCGCTTCGGCGCCGTACTTGAAACTGACCGCCACGCGACAGGGGACGGGATGTGCGAAGTCTCGCCGGCGGCTCTACCGCTCGACGATCGGCGATTGCGAACCGCCTGCTTCCATGACGCCCCACGTCAGGCGTGGGTAAAGGACTGCCGTGCGGGCCGGATGCGGTCGACGTGTGACCTGGATCCCAGTCTCCGCCCGGGGTGTTACCGCCGGCGCACCTGGTACAGATCGATCGTCTGGCGGATGTTGCCATCCTCGAACGGCACCCGGTCGAGGATCGCCGCCGGCATTCCGCGTTCCTTGCACTCCTCCAGGAACTGCGGCGCGGCCACGCGGCCCGGGTCCGCGATGATCGCCGAACCGCGCGCGGTCAACGTTCGGTCGAGAACGCCCGCAATCAGGGCGGCATGCGCCTGCTCGTACAGGACATCCGAGGCGACGACGAGCTCGAAGCGCCCGATGTCGTGCGGGAAGCGACGCCAGTCACCGATGCGCGTGTCGATCAGCGCCCCGGTGTTCACCAGCACGTTGAGCGCCGTGAAACGCAGCGCTTCGTCGTAATAATCCGTCGCCGTGACGTCGAAGCCCGCCACCGCCGCGGCCACCGACACAAGGCCGGCCCCGCAGCCGAGCTCCAGAAATCGCCGCCCATCCACGGGCATGGTCGCGACGCGCTCGGCGAGCACGCGTGCGGACGGCCACAAGTCCGCCCAGTACGGGAGTCGCTCGTCGTCCGCGAACGCTTGTTCGTCGATCAAGTCGTCGGCGTTTCGCGGGTGGTGGATGCGCACCTCGCGGCCGGCGACCATGACGTCGGTGCGAGCGATGTCGAACTGGGCGCCGAGCTCCCCGAGCGTTTGGGTCACCAGGGCAGTCGCTTCGGCGGACAGCACGGGGGAAGCCGGGGACATCGGCGTTAGAGCGAAAACTGTGTCGTTAGGCTCGCGGCGTCGCCGAGCGGCAACGCGTGCAGCGTCTCGCCGGCTTCCACCACGGGTCGATCCTCGGGAACTACCAGCAGAGCGTTCGCACGCGACATCGACGTCAGGATGCCCGAGCCCTGCGGCCCGGTGAGCCGCGCCGTCACGGTGCCGTCGTCGCCGGTGCTCACTATAGCGCGAAGGAAATGGGTGAGCCGGGCGCCGATCGTTACGCGCTCGTCGAGGACGACCGGAAGCGGTCGCCGAAACAGCCGCGTGTGCCCGAGCATGCGCCGCAATACGGGTCGAACGAACAACTCGAAGGTCACCATGGCGGACACCGGATTACCCGGGAGCCCGATCCACGCCGTGGAGCCAAGCAGACCGAATCCGAGTGGTGCACCCGGTCGCATCCGGACGCGCCAGAACTTCATTTCGGCGCCCAGCGACTGAATGACCTCGCGCGTGTAGTCGAATTCACCGACGGACACGCCCGCAGACGTCAGCACGAGATCGCACCCCGCCGCCCGTCGAAGGTGGTCGCGGAGCGAGGCCGGATCGTCGGCGGCAACTCCGAGATTCACCGGCTCGCCGCCGGCGTCGCGCACGAGCGCCTGCAGCGTGTACCCGTTGGTCGACACGATCTTTCGACCAGCCAGCACCTCGTGAAACCCGTCGACATCGACGAGCTCGTCGCCGGATCCCATGATGGCGACGCGCGGCCGGCGATGGACTTCGACAGTGGACCGCCCGATCGATGCGAGAACGCCGAGTTGCGCGGGGCCGAGCGGCGCCCCGGCGTCGAGCAGCGCGTCGCCCTCGCGAAAATCCTCGCCGCGTGGGCGTACGTTGCGCCGCGCGTCGCGCGCGTCTCGCACGAGCACCCGAGTCGTTCCACCGTCGGTGTCCTCGACCCGGACGACCGTGTCCGCCCCGTCAGGGAGGGGCGCGCCGGTCATGATGCGAATGGCCTCGCCGTCGCGCACGGCTTGCGTCGGGAAGCGTCCCGCCGCGACCGTCTCCAGCACACGAAGCGTCACGGGACGCTCGGCTGTGGCGATATCGATGTCCGCGCCGCGCACGGCATAGCCGTCCATCGCCGAGTTGTCCCACGCCGGCAGCGTCATCGGCGCTCGCACCGATTCGGCCAACACCATGCCTAACGCGTCGAGCAGCGGCACCCGTTCGACGGAGAGCGGGGTGATGTGCTCGAGGATCCTCGAGCTCGCCTCGGGGACGGTCAGCATCAGCGACCGGTGAGCCCGGCGAGCCGAATGGCGATGGCGTCGGCTACCTGATCCACTTCGCGAGAGGTTGTCGTCCAGTTGTTGCACAGCAGGCTGAAGATGAGCACGCGCCCGTTCGCGGTCGTGACGTATCCCGAGAGTGAGCGCGCCTTGTCCACGAACCCGGTTTTGGCGTGCACGTTCCCGGCCGCGGCGGTGCCGCGCATGCGATTCGCGATGGTGCCGTCTACTCCCGCGAGAGGAAGTGCGTCTCGGAACACGGCGAAGTTCGGACTCTTCCGCATGACGTCGAGCAGGCGGACGATCGCGTCGGGCGCAATGTAGTCGTGTCGCGAGAGCCCGCTTCCGTCGCGCACCGCAAACGACGTGGGTGCCAGTCCCCACGCGGTGAGCTGCCGCTCGATCACAGCTCTGCCACTGTCGGCGGTGCCGATTCCCGTTTGCTCGAGCCCGAGCGTCTTGAACAGGATTTCGGCGATCTGGTTCTGTGATGGTTTTTCGAGGGCGGGGAGAATCTCGCGGAGCGGTGGAGACTTCATCACGAACAGCGTGTCGAGCCGCGCCGCCGTGTCTCGCGGCGGCCGAGGATCGAGCCCACCCTCCACGGTGAGCGCCTGATCGGAAAGCGCCCTGCGTATCGCGTACAGGTACGCGAGGCCCGGATCGCGGTAGGCGACATCGATCGTTGTCGAGTCGTTCGGGTACATCTCTCCCGTGATCGTCACGACGTTGGTCGCACTGTCCATCGACGCCGATGGCGACCGCAATCGGGGCAGTCCCATCGTGCCGTCCGGCGCCCGGACGGAATCCGGTCGCCGAACGGTCGTCACCGACGCGCGCAGCGACGGATATCCGATGTCCGGGCGCACCGACGTCATGGCGCGCGCTCCCTCTCGCTGACTGGCGCGCAGCGTTACCTGAAACATCCCTTCGTTGAAGAACAGCTCATCGACGCCAGCGGAGTACGCGAAGTCGAAGTCGTCCCACCCCCAGCCGAACCCGTGCCATGCGTCGGGGAACGCGTCGCCGGCTCGCAGCAACTGCCCCGAGACGTACCGGACGTCGTGCGCGCGGAGCGAGTCAGGCACGGCTCTCAGGGCCTGCATCACGTCGCCGCGCATGTGGTCGCTCATCGACGGATCGCCGCGCCCGATCACCACCAGGTCGCCGCGCAGGACGCCGCCCTCCACCGGCCCGCGCGCGGCGTACGCCGTGCGGAACTGATAATCGGGACCAAGCAGCGTAAGCGCGACCGATCCGGTGACCAGCTTCTGGTTCGACGCGGGCATGAACAGCTTGCCGGCGTTGCGTGAGTAGAGTGTGTCGCCGCGCTCAGGGTCGACGATCAGGATGCCCCAGTGCGCGTTGCTGAACTTGGGTTGCGCGACCATCGAGTCGATCGCGTGCCGGAGGTCGCCGCGGGTTCCTGGCGCGCTGCCGGAATGTCCCATGCCGGCCGACGCGCAGCCGGAGAGTAATGCGACGCCTAACGCCGCGACCATCGCGCGGACGGGCCTGTGGCGCGCCACGGTGAACGGTGGGCGAGCCGCGGACTCCAGTCGCGTCGTGCGGTGTTCTCGTCGGGATGTCGGCACGCTAACGGTCACGGTCGTTCATGATGTGTTGCTCCACGAGGTCGGCAAGAGTGTCGAGCCAGGTTGCATCCTCGAGGCGTATGACGGGCACTGCCGCGCCGGGAACCTCGGTGTCCGCGACGACGGCAAGATAGTGACGCGCCGAATCGTCCGCTGGATCGTAGAGCGGCGTTCGATGCGCCACCTCGCGGAAAACCTCGATCTTCGGGAGGCGGGAACGCTTGAAGCCCTCGCAGACGACGATGTCTGCGTCGCTCATGTGGCGAGCCGCGATCTCCTCGGGTTCGAGCTCATCGCTCCAGCGCACGATGAGCGCGAACTTGTCGGGCGCCGCCATCGCGACGCGCTCCGCGTTCCCTTCGTGATAGTGCCGATACGTGTCGGTCGTCGCCGGGTCGATGTTGAACGTGTGCGATCCGTGCTTGATCGTCATCACCCGGTGACCGCGCCGATGGAGCTCGGCGCAGAGCCGCACGGTCAGGGTCGTCTTCCCGCTATGCTTCTTGCCGATCACGGCCACCATCGGTGGACGCGCCATGGGCCTCCGCGAGGATCCGCTCCTCGGGCGTGTTGATGTTCATGAAGAGCAGGGCAGGGTCTCCGAAGCGCGAGACCTGGTCGGCCCCCAGTCGAGCGACGCGCACATCGTCGTAGAACGCGATGACGCGCCGGTCGCCCGCGGCGATGCGGTGCTCGATGGCAGGCACACATGCCGGCGTGTAGAACGCGCACAGCGGCTCGAGCCCGCGCCGCGAATCGCTCTCCGGCACCGCGACATCGGCGTCGCGCCCGGCGTCGCGCAGTGCCGCGAGGAGCGCCGCGGGCACGAACGGCATGTCCCACGCAACGACGAGCACTGGCGACGCCGAGTGAACCAGCGCCGCATGGATTCCCGCCACGCTTCCTACGTCGCGCAGGACATCGCGCTCCCACCGGACGCCGGGAAGCCAGCCGCCGGCGGCGTCGTCGTTCGCGATGAGCAACAGGTCGTCGACAACGGGATCGAGCGCGGCACGCACCCGGTCGATGATGCGTTCGCCGTGCACCAGCTCGAGCCCCTTCGGCCTTCCTGCATAACGAGTGGACAACCCGCCCGCGAGGATCACACCTGTGACGGTCACCTGGATTCCTGTTCCCCGTTCCCCGCTCCCGCCGTTCCGCGCTTCCCGCCTCCCGCTTCCCACTCCCCGTGCAGTTGTGGGTTCCCGCTCACCGCACGCCCGATCAACAGCATGCGTGCCGCCTTCGCGATGTCCACGGCGATCGTCGACGGGATGGACGGCGTCGCCACTACCGCGATCCGCGCTCGCGCCGCCTTGAACGCCAGTTCGCCCGAGATCCGCCCCGTCACCAGAAGGATCAGGTCTTCGGGCGATCGATCGTCGAGCACCGCGGCGCCAAGCACCTTGTCGACTGCGTTGTGTCGGCCGATGTCCTCCGCGTGAAAGAGCAGCGTCTGGCCGTCCGTCAACGCAGCGGCGTGAATGCCGCCCGTGTCCTTGTACCGCTCACCGCGCGCGAAGAGCTCCTTGAACAGTCTGCGGAGCGTCGCGGTGTCCAGCTCCGGATTTGGTGAGCGGCGGCGAGGGACGTCGCTCATCGAGCCGAGGATGGTCGTGACGGCGCCGCAGCCGGACGCGAGCACGCGCCGGCGCTCCGCACGCTCGACCGCGCTGTACTTGTCCAGCGGCACCTCGACCCAGAACCCGAGCTCCGACGTGCACGGCCGCATGCGCACGATCTCGGACTGACTGTCGATGTAGCCCTCGCCGAAGAGCCAGCCCACGACGAGCTCGTCGAGCCGCTCCGGCGTGCACATCCACGTGACCGCTGGCGCGCCGTTCAGCTCCAGCCAAACGGCCGCTTCTTCCACCGCGTCGAGTCGAGCGCCGGCCGCTGGCCCGGTCGCGTCTCTCGTGTCGAGCACGTCACTCATACGCGAAATCTTTCTGCGGTTCGAGCAACGGCAAGTCTCCGCGCGTCACCGTCCGGGCATGTCGCCCTGGTCCGCCTGATGGGTGGCGCTGATCGTCGCGTCTTCCGCGACGCGCACCGCCGTCACTGTCGCCTCACTGCCCAGCGCCCGCTGGACACACTCCGCGATGAAGCGCGCGAGGTTCTCGCACGTCGGCACGAGCCGAACACACGCCGATTCTCGTCGTCGCTCAAGTCCGCGCGCCAATACCGGTGCGCCGCGTCGAACGTGACTCGCCGCGTGAGGTAGGTGGTCATGCGCGCGTTGTCATCCTGAGGCGTCAGCCGCCTGCCCTGAGGAGCGCGAGCGACGAAGGGAAGGATCTTCGTCGTTCCGTCAAAGGGCTCTGTCGGGAACCGGAGGATCCTTCGCTTCGCTCAGGATGACAGCTCAGTACGAATCCCTGTCCGCGTCGTCGATCGGGTTGTCTTCCTCGCCCTCGATCCCTTCCTGCGTGGGCGCGCTCGGCGGAGTCCATGCCGTCCCGTTCTGTATCGCGTTCCCGACATCGCTCGTGCCGTAGAGTCGCGAGTCGAGATCCTCCTCGAGATGCTCCGCCTCGCGACTCAGTGGGACAGGCCGATCTCCGAGCAGCAGACCGGAATGCTCGTCCTCATCCGCGATGTGGTCGTCCACCGCTTCCGGGCTCTCAGCGCGACGGAGCGAGTCGACGATGAGATTGTTCTGCACCTGGCTCAGGCCAACGAGGTCGGTAAGGATTCGTTCGGCCACGCGCCGTTCGCCCTCCGTCCCGACGCGTCCATCCAGCGCGACGACGTGATCGTGAACCGTCACGGTAATGTCACCCAGGTCGATTCCGCGGTGCTCGGCGAGACGATCGCGAACGAGTTGCCTCAGCTCATCGTCATCGAGGTCGTCGACGTCGTCGATGTTCTCGAAATCACGCGCCATGTGTCACCTCACCGCGGTCACCCGACTCGGCGTGCCCGGGCGGGCGGCGCCGTTACCGAAAGAACAGATACGAAATGCCGATCGAGAACCCGAGGTTGTTCGTCCAGTCGCTCGTCGCATCGCTTTGCTGCAGCACGGCGGAGCCGTCGCTGGCCGGAACGTAGTACGAGTTCGGGTACTTGATCTGGTACAGCTGATCGGAGAAGTCCGCGCGAACCTGCAGATTTCCCGATGACACCCACTTTACGCCGCCCCCGAAGGAAAATGCAAACGGGGTGCCGAATCGCCACGTCCCTACATCCGCGCCACTCTTGAAGTCGGTCGCGACGCCGATGCCGCCGTTCACGAACGGCACGATCCGGCGATAGCTTCGCTGTCCGGTGAGGTTCACCGAGACGCCGACGTCGGCGAGATAGATCGGCCAGGACGCGTTCGCTTCAACCACGCGAGTCTCCTCGGGCCGACGGGGGTCGATGATCGTGCGCTCCGACGACACGTACGCGAACTTTGTCGTGAGCGAGGCGGGGCCGCCCAGCCGAAGGTCGTAACGCGCGCCCAACATCGGGCCGTTGCCGGGCGCGACGCCTACCTTGTCGGCTCCTGCGTTGTAAAACCCCCCGAACACCGTGAATTCCTGACGATACTCCAGGTCGATGTACGGGCTGCTTTGGGGAACGTGCCCGATCTGCGCCGAAAGCGCTGGCGCGACAGTGATCGACGCCAGCGTGCCTACCCACATCCTAACGTTCACGCGCTTACTCCAGAGAGTCTGAGGTCTGTTCCGGTCATCTCCTCCGGCTGCTCGATCCCGAGCATCCGGAGAATCGTTGGCCCGACGTCGCACAACGCCCCGCCGCCGCGCAGCTCTTCGTCGCCACCGGTCGGATCGACGATGAGGAAGGGAACCGGGTTCGTCGTGTGCGCGGTGTGCGGCCCACCGGTCGCCGGATCGATCATCTGCTCGCAATTCCCGTGGTCCGCCGTGATCAGCAGCCGCGCCCCGGCCCGCTCGGCCGACGCGACCACGCGCGTTAGGCACGCGTCCACGGTCTCCACGGCTTTGAGCGTTGCCGGGATGGACCCCGTGTGCCCCACCATGTCGCCGTTCGCGTAGTTGCACAACACGAAATCGTGGGACTTCGTCTCGATCGCCTTGCACAGCACGTCGGTAATCCCCGGCGCGCTCATCTCCGGCATCAGATCGTAGGTCGCGACCTTCTGGCTCGGTACGAGGATCCGCTCCTCGCCGGCGTACGGCACCTCGATGCCGCCATTGAAGAAGTACGTGACATGGGCGTACTTCTCGGTTTCGGCAGTCCGCAGCGACGTTAGGCCGTGCTCGGCGAGTGTCTCGGCGACGATGCGGGCCATCGATTGCGGCGAAAAGGCAACGGGTAACATGAACGTCTGGTCGTACGACGTCATGGTTGCGACGGGCACCTTCGGGTGCGACGTCGGGAACCCGTCGAACGCGCTGTCGGTCAGCGCGCGCACGATCTGACGCATGCGGTCAGACCGGAAGTTGAAGCAGATGAGCGCATCGCCGTCACGGAACGGCGCCACCGGCTGCCCGTTCTCGACCACGACCATCGGCTTGATGAACTCGTCGGTCTCACCGCGCTCGTACGCCTCGCGAATGGCGGCGACCGGATCCGTGGCCTGAGGCCCCACGCCGAGCACCGCCGCGTCGTACCAGAGCTTCGTGCGGTCCCATCGCTTGTCGCGATCCATGCCGAAATACCGGCCCCCGAGGCTCGCTACGACGGCGTGGCCCGCGGCGCGGCCGGTCGTCTGCTCCATGAACCCGAGCGCCGACTTCGGCAGCGTGTCGCGGCCGTCGAGCAGGGCGTGCAGTGCCGTGCGCGGAACCCGCTCGTGCTCGGCGAAATCGAACAGCGCGAACAGGTGACGATCCACGGCGTGGACCCCACCGTCGCCGACGAGCCCCATCAGGTGGAGCGTTCCGCCGGTCTTACGCACGTGCGCGGCGGCATGCGCGAACGCCGGAATCCGGAAAAACGACCCGTCCCGGATCGCCAGGTCGATGCGGACGATGTCCTGCATCACCACGCGGCCGGCGCCGAGGTTGAGATGCCCCACCTCGCTGTTTCCCATCTGCCCCTCGGGCAGTCCAACAGCTAGCCCCGAGGCATCGAGCAGCGTACGCGGCGCCCGCGACCACAGGCGGTCCCATGTGGGCACGCGGGCCATCCGAATCGCGTTGCCGTCTCGCTCCTCGCGGTAGCCCCACCCATCGAGCACTACCAGGACGACGGGTCGGTGCTGGTCATTCGACATTCGGCGGTACTTGGCTTGTTCTGAATTACGTTTGCCGGAAGATTTCCGTAAATCCGCTGGAGAACGGCGGGGGGCACGTCCGGTGGAATGTATTCGGGCACACATGGACCAACCAGCGATGGGCCCTTCTACCCCAGTGCGTGAGTTCGTGCTGCGATTTTCCGCAATCTTGATGTTGCTTGGCCTCGCGCCGCCCATCCGGGCCCAGTCGCGCGTGGTCACGACCCCAGCCGCCGTGCTGGCATCCCCGAGTGGAAAGGCCATCGGCAGCATTCATCCGGGGGCGGCGCTTCGCGTGCTCGAGACCCGCGGCGCCTACGCCAAGGTCACGATCGACGGTTTCGTCGAGCGAGCGCGGCTTTCGGGGCAGCGCGGCAACTCGTCGCCGCGTGTCGGCAACCGCACCGCGGTCGTCCGCGCCCGTGGGGCCAGCACGGCCCGAAGTGTCGCCTCGCTCGACGCCGGGACCACGGTGGCGGTAGCGTCCGGAAGCGCGCCGGCCGGATGGGCGAAGGTTTCACGCGACGGGTGGATACTCAAGTCGTCGCTGGACCGCGCCTCTACGGAAACTGCTCGCTCGTCCGGTGCCGACGGCCGCACCACTGCATCTGCCAAGGAGCGTGGCTCTGCCCGGAAGGCAAGTGGGGGTGAGGTTGCCTCCTCCTCCGCACCCAAGGCGACTGCGGCACCGACTCGGGAAGCCTCTTCAAGGGCAGGAGCGATACGCGGCGGCGCGACATCCACCGCGCCGGCGGCAACCACCGCCATCGCCGATAGTGCATTGATCCCGACGGCCAACGTCGCGCTCCGCGCCGCACCCGACGCGAAGGCACTCGCGACCGTCGCACAGGGGACCACGCTTACACCACTCGCGCGGGATCGTGGCTGGGTACGCGTCCGACTGGAGGGATGGGTGCCGGAGCGGGATGTCGCGCCGGCCGATACCTCGGTTCGCATGGGCGTGAGCGCCGCCGACCTCCGTGCCGACCCGGTCGGCAGCCGCGGGAAGCTCGTGCGCTGGAGCGTTCAGATCCTGGCCAAGCAGAAAGCCGACGTCCTTCGCAAAGACCTCGCGCCGGACGAGACCTATCTGCTCGCGCGCGGGCCCTACGAGGAGAACGCGCTGCTCTACCTCGTCGTGCCGCCAGCGCTCATGGTGATGGCCAAGTCGATCCCCGAGCTATCTCAGGCGATGATCACGGCGCGAGTGCGGACCGGGCGAAGTGATCTTGTCGGGGTGCCGATCCTCGATCTGTTGACGATTACCCCCCGCAAGTGACCGAGCCGGTTGAACGCCGCCGTCAGAGCTGGCGCGAATTCCGACTCGCGTACCCTGGCATCATTTCGGTCCTGCTCGTGTTCCTCGTCTCGATGGTCGCCATCGACGGCTGGCTCATTTATCAGCGTGTTCGGTATTCGCGGGAGACCGCGCGGCTTCGTGCCGGCATGACGGACCAGGAGCGGCGGAAGGCCGACATGGTGGTCGCGGGCGAGCAGAACCGCATGCGGGTCGCGCTCGAGCTCATGCGACGCCAGGCGAACATCGACAAGGATCTGCACCTCTCCGTGGCGGTCGACAGCGGGGTGATGTACCTGGAGCGAGAAGGAGCGCTGCTGCGCGAGATGCCCGTGGACGTGGGGCCCGAAAAGCGGGTTGGTACCGCACGGGACACGCTGCAGATCGTCGCGCCGCGAGGTGCTAGGACCGTCGAGCGGGTTTTGGGCGCGAAGGATCGCTGGGAGATCCCGAAGTGGGTGTACATCGATCGCGGGCTGCCCGTGCCCGAGGACAGGCTCGTGGCGGGTGCGCTGGGTCCCGGCGCGATCGTGCTGTCGGGCGGCGCGGTGATCTACAGCCACCCCACCGAGGGTCCGTTGAGTGATTCGTCGTATGTGCTGCCGGGGGCGATCCGGGCTCGGACGCAGGACCTGCGCGCGATCGCACCGAACCTGACGCCGGGCATGTCGGTATACCTGTACTAGGGAATCACACGACTGGAGACGACGAGCATGGGGGGGAAGGGCGCAGGGTTTTTCGTGAGCGGCGGTCGAGCGGCGTGGATCCTCATCGCCGCCGTGATCGTCGTCGCTGGCGCCAGCGCGCTTCTCTTATCGTCGACGGTAAACTCGCGCTACGAGCGCGATGTCTCACGGATGGTGTTCAACGACAACCTCGATGTGCTCGACGGTATCAAGCGGAAAATCGGTGCTTCGACCGATACCCTGAAACAGATCCTCGTCGACAGCACCGAGGCGGAAGCGGCAGACAGTCTTCCGTACATCGTCGTTAGCATCGCAGATCACCGCCTTTGGTACAAACGCGGTGACCAGGTTCTGTTCACGACCAGAGTTGCGACAGGCAGCGGAAAGGTCCTGGCAAAAGGTGGGGGAAACAAATGGAAGTTCGAAACCCCACGGGGGCGCTTGGTCGTCGAGAGTAAGGAGACCGAGCCAACGTGGGTGCCACCCGATTGGCACTACGTCGAGATGGCGAAGAAGAAGGCGCTTGGCGTGATTCACCTCGTTCGTGGTCAGCCGATCAAGCTCACCGACGGTTCGATCATCACCGTCGAGGGCAACGAGGTCGTCCGAAAGACAGCCGACGGTCAGTTGATCCCGTTCGACGTGGCTGAGGGG
>JBKOYV010000350.1:0-10495 GCA_046725585.1 Gemmatimonadota bacterium
CTCCCCGAAGAGCGCATCCGCGTCGACGGCGACGCGCCGGACACCGAGCGGTACAGCGACCTGGCGTGGGTAAACGGCGACTGGTTCGCGACGCGCGACATGCACGCGATCGCCGGCCGGTTGTTCACGGCAGCCGAGGCGCGTGCCGGCGCGGCAATTGTCGTCGTGGACGAAACCGCGGCAAAGCGCTTCTGGCCTAACGGGAGTCCGCTCGGGCAGACGATGCGAATCAGCGAGGACTCGACTGCGACGTTCGCAACCGTCGTCGGCGTCATCCCGACGGTACCCGATCACCCGGTGGAGGACCCGGAGGGGCTGATCATCGCGCCAGCCGGCGATCGGTACGATGGTCGCGCGCGCTTCTTCGTCCGCACGAGGGGCAACGCCGCCGACCTGCGCGGCCCCGTGCGCGCCGCCGTTCAGGAACTGGACGCCCGCATGCCGATCGCGTCCGTCGCGACACTGGGCGAATCACTCGATGAAAGCGCGCAGGACGTCGTGCAGATGGCGGCCGGCGTCGGCGTGATGGGCGCCATCGCTCTGGTGCTCGCGGCGCTCGGCCTCTCGACGGTGCTCGCGTTCATCGTCGAGCAACGACGTTTCGAGATCGGCGTGCGCATCGCACTCGGCGCCCGGCCCGGGGCGGTGACGTGGATGATCCTGCGCCAGTCGCTGACGCTGTCGGCGATTGGCATCGTCATCGGAGCGTCGGTGGCCGTCGCGGTTGCCGCCCTGCTCCGCAACATCCTGTTCGGCGTGCCGCCGGCCGACGCACTGGCGTTCGGCGGTTCGACCGCGCTCATTCTCGTGGTTGCGCTGGCGTCAAGTGCCATACCGGCCTGCCGCGCATCTCGCGTGGACCCGATGATTACTTTACGTGCCGAATGACCACATCACACGCGAGCGACGGCTGAAGGCGTTCATCGCTACGTTCGACTGAACATCCTACGCGGCGCAACCTAACGTGCGCTCAGGCGGCGACATGATTCGGCGACAGGGTGGCGTTCGTCGCTGGAGACCAACCGTGGGCGAGACGGGCCGCGCGATTGCGCACGCACGCAGCGGCCCGCGCTTCTTCAGCGTCGCTGCCGGCCTGGTCGCGTTGGGCGCCGCCGCCTGCTCCGCACCGCCCGCCATCCCGCGACTCGCCGCGCCCGCAGTGGTCAACGTGCGTCCGCCCCGGCCCGCCGCAGCCCGCGTCCTGCGCGTGCCGCCACAACCGGGGCGACGGGGCTGGATCGGCATCTCCCCCACGCCTCCGATCCGCGAGTCGATCCCCCCGGCCTTCCTTATCGGGGAGCGGGTCTGGTGCCCCCGGCCCGGCCCCGGCGGCGTGATGCTTCCCGCCCCAGTCCCCCAACTCACGCCCGAGGCGGTCGTGCGCTTCGAGGTTCTGACGGGAGCGGAGGCGCGTCGTTATGCCGGCCGATGCGCGCCGCCGGCCGACAGTGTGGTGCGAGTCGTGACACGCTGGCCCCTCGGCAGGTAGACTGACGCGACCACGAGCCGCGATCGCGACCCGCCACCTAACGCCCATTGAAGCTGCCCAAGGGACCGGCATCAGGTTGTGCCCCTGGCGGCATCCGAATACCGTCAGCATCAGCATGCCCGCAGCCAAGGCGCTCCGCAGCTCAACTCTAGGCGTTATCTGGTAACGAGTATCTACGATGTGCATGGTCCTGTACGCGGCTGCCGACGTGGCGCTTCGAACAATCGCAGACGATGGCCCACGCCCGTTGACGGTGCGTCCCATCAACGGCGCGGAGGAAAGCGTGAGGCCGCGCTTCAGCAAACGACACATCTACTTTCTCGGCTCCCACAGCGGGTGTAGCTGCGGCTTCAGTTACGGCTACAGCCCGGACACTGACCCAGCCGGTCGCGAGTCCGTGGGCGAGCTTGGCTCATACCTGGCCGAAGCCGTCGCGTACGCGGGTCCGATAGAACTGTATGCCTGCTGGGTGGGGGACGAGGCCGAGCCACCGCGGGAGCGCGCAAGGGTAACCGCGGTCCACTTCGCGGGAGACAACGACGAGTTCCAGCTCGGCGAGCGATGGTTCGCGGTCATCGGCGGGCCCGCCAGCTAGCGTCGGTTCGACCTGACCGCAACCGGCATCCTCGCCCACCGGCCACCTAACGTGTCGTTGCTGCTGACGAGCGAGCTGAGGTTGCGGCTACCCCGCAACGGTGATACTTGGCTTCCAGCAGAACTTTGGCGTTAGCTTGCCACGACCTTTCTTCGCCGTTCACGCTTCCCACCCTTCGCCATCGTGCTTCGCGGACTCGTACTCGGAAAGTTTCTGCCCTATCACGCCGGTCACGCCCATCTGATAGACTCGGCGCGTGCTCAGGTCGATGAGCTCGTGGTCCTTGTGTGCACGATCGCCCGCGAACCGATTCCCGGTGATGTTCGCTTCGCCTGGGTCACAGAATCGCATCCCGACTGTCGCGTCGTTCACGTCACTGACGAGGTCTCTCAGACGCCTGAGGAGGATCCGCGCTTCTGGACGATATGGACTGACCTCGTTGCGCGATACGCCGGCCAAGTCGACCTGGTGTTCACGTCAGAGGCCTACGGCGATGAACTCGCTCGGCAGCTCGCGGCTCGCCACATCTGCGTCGATCTCGCGCGAGAGGCTTATCCGGTATCGGGCACTGCGATTCGACGCGATCCGATGGCCAACTGGCAATGGATTCCGCCCGTCGTTCGCCCGTCATATGTGCACCGCGTAGCCATTCTCGGTGCGGAGTCGACGGGC
Source organism: Gemmatimonadota bacterium (assembly GCA_046725585.1). Classification (GTDB taxonomy): domain Bacteria; phylum Gemmatimonadota; class Gemmatimonadetes; order Gemmatimonadales; family Gemmatimonadaceae; genus JAJKIV01. Next base: position 2,757 of record JBKOYV010000350.1, read on the forward strand.
AAAACGGTGCTCGCGCAAGAGTTGGCGACTACCTTTGAGACGGTGTGGGTTCCGGAATATGGTCGCGACTATTGTGAGGGCCGCGACGCGCGAACGCTGACCTTGGCGGATCTCGACGCGATCGCACGCGGCCAGATCGCAGTGGAGGAAGCGGCCGCGCGCTGCGCCAATCGGGTCCTCATTTGTGACACCGATGTCCGCACGACGGCGACCTGGAGCGATATCCTTTGCGGTGCTCGCACGCCCTGGCTCACGCGGGTCGCAATGAGTCGGCAGTATACGCATGCCATCCTCCTCTCGGACGACGTGCCGTGGGTGAACGACGGCACGCGCGTGCTGCACGACCGGCGCGCCGAGCATACGCGGCTGCTCGAACGAGAGCTTCGCACAACTCGCCAAGCTTTTACACTGATCCAAGGGCCCTTCGCGCAGCGGTTGCGGCACGCCGCAGAGGTCGTTGAGGCAGTCCTTCGCCAACCCGTACGGCCGCGGTTCGACCTGGCGGCTAGCTGACGCTCGTTGAGCCTCACGACCGAGCTTATGGAAGTGGCGGCTGCGGCGCCCCATCTTGTAAGTGCGCTCGCAGACCAACTCGGGCGTTAGGCCGCGACACCGACTCCTCGGACGAGGTCCCGTGAAGCCCAACTTCTGTGGCGAGTATGTCCTGGATCGTCCATCGAGTGTCCTGAGCGCCGGCGCTGCAGCAATCGTGAGTGCCGTGCTACATATCGAGCACGATGATCCGCGATTTCGCTGCTCGGCCAAGTTCACCGGCGCTGCCGGCACCGTCGAGTTCACGTTCGAGCGGTTCACAGATGGCCGGGAGACTGATGTGAGCGGGCACGAGAGATCCCCGCTGTCACTGGGACGAAGACATTCTCGTCTCCGAAGACCGAATGGATTGGGAGACGCCGCCCATGGTCATGACATGGCGATACGAGCTCATGACCGATGAGCGCCGACTCCGCGCAAAGGAGCGAATTTCGCGGGGCCGGACGTGATCAAGACAACGTTTGGGAATTCGAGCGACAGTAACGTACTCCACACGTACCCAATCCCATCTCGCGCCCGCTGCCTAACGAACGGTGAACCTGACGAGCTATCTAAAGATTGCTCGGTTCGCTCGCTCCTGTTGGATTCGCTCCTCGGTTAACTCCGGCATTAGACGTCAACATGCGTCTGGTTCAGAAAGGCACACCGCGTTCGTCCGTGGTTAGGCGGATCGCTTTCGGCGCCCTTGCAGCCGTCGGCGCCATGGGATGCCTGGACCTCGGCGGGAGCTGCCACAACGAGCAGCTCGCGGACCTCGCGTCTCCGGGCGGCCGGCACCGCGCTGTCGTGTTCCAACGCGACTGCGGCGCGACCACCGGGTTCTCCACCCAACTCTCGGTCCTCAGCGCCGGCGCGACCCTGCCCGATAGCGGCGGCAACGTGTTCAGCGCGGACACGGACCACGGCCGCGCGCCGGCCGGACGCGGCCGAGGGCCGCGTGTCACCGCGCGCTGGCTGGCGCCCGACACACTCGAGGTGCGCTATGACGCTCGCGCCCGCGTGTTCATGAAAGCCGCAACCGCCGCGGACGTCAGCGTCCGCTACATTGCCGACTCCAGGCGAGGCTTCAGCCGTTAGGCCGCGTCCTACTTTGAGGTGAGCAGTTGGACCCGTTTGGACTCTTCTTCATCCTCGCGCTACTCGGTCTGGCCGCGCTTACGGGCGTCGCCATTTGGCGCTACCGGCGGCACGATCGCGGCGAGCGTGGCTGGAAGCGGGTGGTATTCGCTGCACTTGTGTGGATCCTCGCCACTGTGGTGCTCGGCCTTCCTCTCGGGCTGCTCGCGTTCCTCCTTGCCCACGGCCCGCCCGACACCAACCCGTGGACCGCCGCCCCGATCCTGCTTCTATCGCTTCCGGCATATGCCCTGGTGGAATTCCTCCTCTGTCGGTGGGCTGCGCGTGACGATTCACACGCGCGGGCCGGCGCGCCGCAATCCCAACCCGTCGCCTAACGTCCATTGGAACGGTTGGAGCGACCAGCACCCAGGTTGTGCGCATGGCAACGGTCGCGTACCATCGCCATTGCGGCGCGGGCCACCTCGGCGCTCCGCCCCTCGACCATGCGCGTTAGGCGATAACACGGTCCGGAGCGACGCCCAGTGACCGATGACGGCCTCCTCGCCGAGCTCCTGGCGGCTTCCCCGACGTTCGGTACCGAGTGGCGGCTCATCGCGGATAGCTACCCCGAGTCGGACCCGGCGACGTTCACCGACGCACTGCTCGACTTCACTGGCTATCTCCTCGGCCTGGTGTCCAAGGACCGTCGTCATGAACTCGGCCCCCTGCTCGCTGCCCTCGAGCGCGTCTACCAGGTTGGATCTCCGTCGCAGCAGGACGAGTTGCGCGGCTGGGTGCTCCGACCACTTCGCGAGGCCTGCGAGGAAGGGGGCCTCGACCCCGCGGTGTTCCTCGTCCATCTTGGCCCGAAGTGCCGCGCTGCCTGGGCGGAGGTCGGCCAGGCATGAGTCCGGCGCGCTTGTCGCCTAACGTTCGTTGGGCTTCACGGGCGCCATGGTCGCGGTGGATGGCGGTGGCCGCGCCGCCGCATCTGATTGAACTCGCTTGCAGCTCGACTTCAGGCGGTAGACGGCGGCAGACACTCGAGGGGTTATGACATCAAAGCGGCCGCTTTGGACGTGTCCCCGGTGCAGGCATCGCTTCGTCACCAAGAATCTCTGGCACTCCTGCGTTCGGGTATCGCTAGTCGACCACTTTCGCGACAAGCCGCGCCAGCGCAAGACGACGTGGGACCGGTGGCTGGCGGCCGCCCGTGAGTGTGGGCCAGTGCAAGCCTACGCGCAGAAGAGTCGGATTGTCATTCAGGCGCGGGTGCGCTTCGCCGGTGCGGTCGTTCGAACCACTTACCTTGATGCGAGCCTCTGGTTACGGCGCCCCGCCGAGCATCCACTCCTGCGACGCGTCGAGGATTTCGGTCCGCTCGGCTTTGGCCATCACTTTCGTCTGGAAGCTCCGACCGACATCGATGCGCCGCTGGAGGCGCTCATGCGCGAGGCATATCGGGTAGGCATGCAAGAGCCCCGTCGTGCCAAGCCGGCGTCCAACGATCGTTGAACCCGACGGTGATACTTCGGCTGCAGCAGAACTTGGGCGTTAGGCTGCACACAGATCATTCCGCGACGGGCATCTCATCGCACGCGTTGAGACGCCGCCGGAGGAGCGCCTTTTCCGCGTGCGTGGGAGCGGCATCGAGCGCGCGCGTCAGATGGGCGCGCGCCCGCTCGCGATCTCCGCAGCGGCGGTACAGCTCGCCGAGAGTCGCGTCCCAGAGGTAGTAGCCCAGGAGCCAACTGGGCGGCCTGAGCGCCTCGAGCAGAGCGAGACCCGCCGCCGGCCCATTCGATTCGGCGATCGCGATCGATCGATTCAAGGTGTTGATGGGCGACGGAGCGACGCCGTCGAGGATCTGGTAGAGGCGCGCGATTTCGTCCCAGCGGGTCTCGGCGTAGGTGGGCGCGAGGCAATGCTCGGCCGCGATCCCGGCCTCGACGTGATAGCGGGAAAAGATCTCTCCTCGAGCCGCCCGGTGCAGATGGGACATTCCGGCGTGAATGAGATCGCGATCCCAGAGCGAGCGATCCTGTTCCTCCAATAGGAGCAAGCCGCCGGCGCCGTCCACGCGCGCGTCGAAGCGCGCCGCGTCCAGGTACATGAGCGCAAGCAGCGCGTGCGTCTCGGGAACGGCGCCGACCGGATGCTCAACGAGGAGGAGGCCCAAGCGGATCGCCTCTTCACACAGCTCGCGACGGATCACCGTGTCCGGCTGGGTCGAGCTGTAACCCTCCGTGAACAGCAGGTAGATGATCTGCAGGACCGCCGGAAGGCGGGTCGCGAGCGCTTCGATTGCCGGCGTTTCGAGCTCCGCAATGTGCTCGCGCAGGGTCGCGCGCGAGCGCTGCAAGCGCTTGTAGATCGCGTTCTGATTCTGGAACAGTCTCAGCGCGATTTCGTCAACGCTGAACCCGCACAGCGTCTTGAGAGCAAAGACGACCTGAGATTCGCGCGGAATCACGGGATCGGCACAGATGAAGAGCATCCGGAGTTGGTCGTCCTTCACTTCGTTCTTCAGGAAAACGGCTTCATCCGGGTCGGAGTCGCCGGGCAACTGGTCCGCGCCGTCGACGGAGGACGGGGTGCGCTTTTCGCGCCGGAGGGAGCCGAGCACCTCGTTCATGGCGACGCGGAACAGCCACGCGCTCTTGTCGTTAGGCGGCCCCTGTTGGGACCACGACTGCAGGGCGCGGAACAGCGCGGTTTGGACGGCGTCTTCGCACAGCTCCAACCGATGCATGCCGAACCGTCGTGACAGGACCGAGACCAGGCGCCCGAACTCGTGGCGGAAATAGTGGTCCGGGAGTCCGGGCACCGCGTTGGGCTCGGTCACGGTCTCAGTACCCAAGCTCCCGGATCTCCACACTGGCGCCGGCGATGGAGTTGATCGGGCACTCCCTGGCGATCTCGATCGCGCGGGTGAGCGAGCTCGTCTCGACGAATGCGTAGCTGCCCATCACTTCCTTGGCCTCGATGAACGGGCCGTCGGTGACCTTGCCTTCCTTGACCACGGCGCCTCCGGGCTTGAGACCCTCGCCGGGGATGACTTCCGTCTCGAACTTCGCCCTCCAGGCGCTCCACGCGGCGTACTGGACCTGCATCGCCTCCGGAGAGGAAGGCTTGGGCGGGGTGACGGCCGGGAAGCGGTAGAGGTACAGGAACTTGGTCTTGGTCGTTGACATGATCTCCTCCGATCTGGCCCGCCGTGAGTCGGCGCGGCTCTCACCCTCGAAGATGCTCGGGCAGCCAAGGATTGGACATCGAGCCTCAAACTTTTTTTCCGTTCCGCTCAGGATCGCTGAACGGCAAGGCATCTCCCGACATACGCGCCAGCTCCTGCGCGCCGCTGCTCGACGATGGCTCGGCCGGCCGGCCGCCGCGCTCGCTGGTTTCCCTCCCGGCGCCGTGCGCGTTGTCGCTGCACGCGCGCACGGCGACCACGGCTACGTACTGCTCGACACGCGCCCTGGGGGCCCACCCTACCTGTACGGCGTTGCGTGCTCGCGCGACGCCGACGGCTGGGTCGAGGGCTCCAGCAGCAACGGCGGTGGGTGAGGCCAAGCGAAGCGGAGTCCGAGCTGGGCATGCTGGTCGAGTGGGACGAGGCGCCGACTGGGGCGGACCGCGTGAGGGTGGCCTTCGGTCCGGACGTGCACGAGGAGTCCGTCGACTCCTTTGAGGCCGAAGCCTAACGCCCGCTGGAGCCGACCGAGCGACCAGCATCAGGTTGTGCGCATGGCGCCATCGGAGTAGCCTCAATATCGTGGCGCCTGTCTGCCAGGCGCTCGGCAGCTGAACTTCATGCGATAGACAGCCGCCAGGCTCGAGGTGAACACAATGGGCGAGCGCGCCGTGCGGTACGTCGGACCAGAAGGTCTCCACGATGGCCACGTCGTTTCCGTCAAGCGGAGTGGAGATACGGCGACGGTCCTCGTGCGCACGCACGCGGGTGAAACGCTCGCGCTGGAGTTCTCCGGCGTGCAGGCGCTCACGGCCGTTCGTCCCGATGGGATGCTCCTCTACGGCCTCGCGGAGTTCGAGACTCAGGGCCCCTTGCGCCAGTTCATGTTCGCGAATTGGGAGGAATGGGACGACGCAGGCCTTGAGATCGCCGCCCGAGACTTCCGGGTCGTTCCGGCCAAAGACGCACCGGCGCATCCCGACCCTGCTGTCTGACGTCCGTTGGCGATCCCAACGCCGAGTACTTCGCGGAACTTGACCGGCTCAGTGCCGAGAGTTGGCGCCGTGAATTTGAATGATCGCTCGGTGCCGGCTAACGGCTGTTGGAACTGGTGAGCGGGTATGGTACCGCGCTACGCTCGCGTGTATGAGGCGTTAGGCGGCGACAGTGCCTTCCGGCAGGAGTATCCGAGGTGTCCTCGCCAACTTCCTTGCCACCTACACGAGCCGATACTCCGATTACGACGGGTACTGGCTGTTCGGCTTCCTGGTCGGGGCTCTCGGCGAGTTGGAGATCGACCTGCTCGCGCCGGTTCCGTCGCCCACTGACGACCCGCTCTCGTCCGCCCGGCACTCGGCGCCAATCAAGTTCCTTGACCAGCTGAGGAAGGCGAGGTTGGAGCCCTCACAACTGCGGGACGCACGACTTACCATCCGCGAGCTGCCCGGTCCCGTCGAGGGCTTCGTCAACGGCTTCTCGTGCAGTGGACGCAAGGTCGAGTTCGCGGCCGAGGCCGTGTTGACAGGAGGTCGGCGGCACCGAGTCGACCAGACCCTGTTCGTCGCCGCTCATAACCCGGCGACCGAACATCGCAGCGCTCGTGCCGGTTAGTTCGCCGTGCATCATACGTGGGCGTCACACATCACGCCGTCCGCCGCCTAACGTGCCTTGGAGCCGGCAATGGCGCTGTGGTAGCACAGGCCCGGTGCTGCATCTTAATGAGGTACCCTTGCAGCTCGCTTCAGGTGTCAGGAGCCCCATACACTAGTAGTGGATTGAGAGTAAGATGTGGATAGCATCCGTCTTGCAGGGGGCGTCGGCATGTTTACCACGCCTATGGAGCTCACGCTCACTGCGACGGATCGCGCAGACCTCGAGCGGCTCATCCGCGCCACCACCACCCCGGCCGGCATCGTGCGCCGCGCCCGATGCGTGCTCTTGTTGGCCGACGGCCAGAGCTACAGCGCGGTGTGCGCGGCGCTGGGCGTGACCGATCGCTTCGTCGCGCGCTGGAAGCGCCGCTTCGCCGACGGGGGCGTGCTCGCGCTCGCCGATGATCCTCGCGCCGGGCGCCAAGACCACCGGCTCAGCCCCGCCGTCGAGGCACGCATCCTCCGCCTCACGCGGGAGGGGCGGCCGCCCGCGCCGCTGACGCATTGGACCTCGCGACGCCTCGCGACGCGCGTGGGCGTGAGCAACTGGACGGTGTTGCAGGTGTGGCGGCGCGCCGGGCTCAAGCCGCACCGCCTCGAGCGCTACGTCGCGACCACCGACCCCGAGTTCGAGCAGAAAGCGGCGGACATCATCGCGCTCTACCTCGCGCCGCCGGAGCATGCGGTCGTCCTGTGCATCGACGAGAAGACGGCGATCCAGGCGCTCGACAGGACGGACCCGGTCCTGCCGCTCTCGCCCGGGCGCGCCGAGCGCCAGGGCTTTGAATACGTCCGCCACGGCACGCTCTCGCTCTACGCCGCGCTCGAGGTGGCGACAGGCCGCGTGACCGGGATGCCCGCCGCCCGCCACGCGAGTGCCGACTTCCTCGCGTTCCTGGACCGCGTCGTCGCGGGCTATCGGCGGCGCCAGGAGTTGCATGTCATCCTCGATAACCTGTCGGCCCATAAGACGAAGGCGGTCCGGGCGTGGCAGGCCGCGCATCCGACCGTGCACTTTCATTTCACGCCGACCTACAGTTCCTGGCTCAATCAAGTGGAACTCTGGTTCGCGAAGATCGAACGCGACCTCATCGCGCGCGGGATCTTCACGTCGGTCCCCGATCTCCGGAAGAAACTGCGGCAGTACATCGCCCTGCATAACAAGACAGCGCAGCCCTTCGAGTGGATCTACGACAACCCGAAGCACCGCGTCCGTGCCATCAGAAACTCACTCTCAGTCCACTAGAACGGGTTCGTGGGCGGCATCAGCGCCAAGGTATGCT
>JBKOYV010000298.1:0-3793 GCA_046725585.1 Gemmatimonadota bacterium
GGTGACGAAACCGCGTTGTGTGGACTCCTCGAGGAATCTCAGGTAGAGCGAAAGGCGTCGGACAGTGGAGTCGGCGATGCGTCTCACGGCAGGCGGCTTGTGAAATCATTCACAAGTTATCGGTGAGAGCGCCAATCGGGAATAGGTCGCGATACCGAACAAATCCCACATGACGGGCCTGGCGACCCTATATTGCCGCCCATGACGTCAGGCGTTCGGCTCCGACCCGCTGAACAGGTTCTCGTGTCGCGCGCGCGCGACTTCCTCGCGGCCGGTCCCTCAGACGCGGTTGACCTGATCGCGCACGTGTGCCAGCTGCCGCGACCGCCCAGGTTCGTCGCGGACCACATGGCCATGGCGCTGCTCGCCCAGTGGGAGGAGTTCGCGCACGACGGTGAAGGGCGATGGAGCCTCGTACCCGACGTGACCGGCAGGTCGTGGATGGGCGGCACCACGGCATGCTCCGACGCTGGAGTGGGGTCGCTGGATCCCGCACTCCGGCGGCCGTTGGCGATACGGAGCGCTCCGTCCGCAGACCGCCTGGCCGATCTCTCGTACGTCGTCGTCGACGTCGAAACCACGGGTGGGAGCTCGTTCGGCCCCGATCGCATCACCGAGATCGCCGCAGTCGTCATCGAGCGCGGTGAGATCTCGCGCGTGTACGAGACGCTCGTGAATCCGCAGCGACCGATTCCGCCCATGGTGACGCGTCTCACGAACATCACGTGGGACATGGTGAAGCACATGCCCACGTTTCGCGAGATCGTCCCGCAGGTCGCCGACGCGATTCGTGGCCACGTGTTCGTCGCGCATAACGCGGGCTTCGACTGGCGGTTCGTGACCACCGAGATCGCGCGGGCCACCGGCGAGCGAATGGAAGGACGACGCCTCTGCACGGTGAAGATGGCGCGCCGGCTTCTCCCGCAGCTTCACCGCCGGTCGCTCGACTATCTCGCGCGCCACTACAACGTCGAGATCACGGCGAGGCACCGGGCCGGGGGCGATGCCGTGGCCACCGCGCGAGTATTCTTACGTATGCTTCGTGAGGCCGAGGGCCACGGCTGCGTGACGTGGCCCGACCTCGACGCGCTGCTGCGCGAGGTACCGCGTGGCCGCCGGCGGCGCCGGCGGAGCGCGATGCCGAGGTTCACCGACCGGGACACCACTGCCTAACGACACTCGAGCGTGCTTCGCATGACGACCACCCTTGCCCCACTCGTCGATACCCTCACGGTAGGAACGCTCCGCGTTCACACGATCCAGGCCGGCGGACAGAAGCTCGACGGCGGCGCGATGTTCGGCGTCGTGCCCAAGCCGCTCTGGGAACGGCGCATCCCGCCCGACGACCGCAATCGCATCCAGCTGGGGATGCGGTGTCTGGTGATCGAGCACGAATCCACGGTCGTGGTGGTCGACACGGGAGCAGGGAACAAGGAGACGGCGAAATTTCACGACATCTACGGCCTCGAGAATGCCGGCGCGAACGGCCGCACCCTCCTCGAGGACGGTCTCGCCTCGCTCGGCGTTAGGCCCGATGACGTCGGGATCGTGATCGATACGCACCTCCATTTCGACCATGCCGGCGGCAACACGTTCGTCGAGGGCGGGGCGGAGCCGCGGCTGACGTTCCCCAATGCCCGCTACGTCGTGCAACGGGGTGAATACGTCTACGCCACTCACCCGAACGAGCGGACGGCCGGCAGCTACTTCCCGCACAACTTCGCCCCAATCACGGCCCAGGACCGATTCGATTTCGTCGACGGCGAGCGGGAGATTCTGCGCGGTATCCGTGTCGTTCCCACGCCGGGCCATACGCCGTTCCACCAGTCGGTGCTCATCGAGTCCGGCGGCGACTGCGCGTTCTATCCTGCCGACCTCGCCCCGACCTCGGCGCACCTCCCGCTGGCGTGGATCATGGGCTACGACGTGGAACCACTGGTGACGCTGGAAACGAAGCGGACAATGATGACCAGGGCCGCGCGCGAGGGCTGGCTCGTGATCTTCGAGCACGACGCGACGGTGGCCTCCGGCAGAGTGAAGCTTGACGGTAAGGGCTTTGCGCTCGACGCGTGACCTGGGGACTGGGGACTGGGGACTGGGGACTGGGGACTGGGGACTGGGGACTGGGGACTGGGGACTCGGCCGGGACCCTTCTATTCGCGAGGAGGCATCCGCGCCGGTAGAAGCCTCCCGGCCGAGTCCCTAGTCCCGATGTCCCCAGTCCCCAGTCCCAACGTCGTCCCTTGACGCCCCGTTAGGCCCTGTCTAAGTTTCGATTCCACAATGCGGTAAGTAGAGCGAAGTCGCTCTCACCCTCTGGCCTCACGGCGGTCACCGACCGGCGAGCGCTGCAGGAGTTCTCGAAGCGCGCCACCTCCTGCGAGGAGGATGGCGTTCAGCGGGCTCCTCGGGGGTCCGCATTTTTTTGGTCCGAGCCCGGCCGGCTCGACCACACTCTCTCTCGAGGAACTCGCTTTATTCAGGACAACACGAAGCGCGTCCGCGTCAATCGCCAGATCCGTATCAGCCCCCTCCGCGTCATCGCGGCGGACGGCAGCCAAATGGGAATTCTGGATCTCGATGCCGCGCTGGCGGCCGCACAGGAGCAGGGGCTGGATCTGGTCGAAGTGGCGCCTATGGCGCGACCTCCTGTCGTTCGAATCATGGACTACGGGAAGTTCAAGTTCGAACAGGCCAAGATGGCTCGCCAGGCCAAGAAGAAGCAGCACGTGATCCATCTCAAGGAGGTCAAGTACCGCCCGGGAATCGAGGATCACGACTTCGAGACGAAGACACGCCACGCCCGACGCTTCCTGGGAGAGGGCAACAAGGTCAAGGTCACCCTCATGTTCCGCGGTCGTCAGATCGCGCACCCGGAGTTGGGGAAGGCCGTGGTCGATCGGGTCGCCGCCGATCTCGCCGACGTCGCGAAGATCGAAAGCGAGCCGAAGATGGAAGGCAAGTCGATGACGATGATTCTCACGCCGAAATGAGCGAGTGCGCGTTATGCCGAAAATGAAAAGCCATCGAGGCGCGAGGAAGCGCTTCTCCGTCACGGGAAGTGGCAAGGTGAAGCGTTACAAAGCCTACAAGAGCCACATCCTCACCAAGAAGACGTCCAAGCGGAAACGAAACCTCCGTCGCGCCACCACCGTGGGCACCAACGGAGAAGCCAAGAACCTCAAGCGGCTGCTTCAGGCCTAACGGAGGACGAACACTATGCCACGCGTCAAATCGAACGTCGTGCGCCTGAAGCGCAAAAAGAAGATCATGAAGGCCGCGCGCGGCGCCTTCGGCGCCCGCAGCAAGCTGTGGAGACCGGCCAAGGAGACCGTCGAACGCGGCTGGCGTTACGCCTATCGCGACCGGCGCAACAAGAAGCGCGATTTCCGCCGCCTCTGGATCACGCGCATCAACGCCGCGGCGCATCAGAACGACATGAGCTACTCGGTATTCATGAACGGCCTCAAGAAGGCCGGCATCGAGGTCGATCGAAAGATCCTCGCCGATCTGGCCGTGCACGATCCGGCTGCGTTTACGGCGCTCGTCGACAAGGCGCGGTCGGCGCTGAGCGCTGCGTGAACTGCAGGGACTAGGGACTGGGGACTGGGGACTCGGCCATCACAACCTGCCCAGCCTTCCAAGCACAACGCGGCGGCAGCGTGACCTAACGTCACTGCTGCCGCCGTTCGCATTGCCACCTAACGACTCCCGACTACCGACTCTCGACCGTCACGTGACCATCAAGGACTACCTCGACGAAGCGACCGCGCTCGAGCGCGAGCTCGAAGAG
>JBKOYV010000205.1:0-32098 GCA_046725585.1 Gemmatimonadota bacterium
CTGTACGACCTCGTGAATGACCCGCTCGAGATGAACAACATCTACGGCCAGCCGGGCCAGGAGCAGCTGACCGCGAGGCTGAAGGCGGAGCTGTTGCGTCTCAAGCACGCCGTCCGCGACGACGACCAGCTCGCGAACGAGCAGCTCCGGGACGGCGTGGATGGAACCGTCCTTATGTTGCGCGGGAAATGACGGCGTCGAGTAGCTCGGCCGGCAGTGCCGTCAGGCTCGGCACCACGAGGTCCGCGATGAGCGCCGAGGCCGGGTACGTCCCAACGATCCCGATCGAGCGCATGCCGCCAGTACGTGCGGCCTCCAGCCCCGCCGGCGTGTCTTCGATCACGACGCAGTCCGCCGGCGCTCGGCCCAGCCGTGCGGCTGCGATGAGGTAGCCCTCGGGGTCTGGCTTTCCGCGATTGATCTCGTCCGCGCATACGAGGACTTGCGGGATCGGAAGACCGGTGTGGCGGATGCGAAGCGTAGCCACCGATCGCACCCCCGACGTGACGATGGCCCACGCATCGGCGCGCAGCCCCTCCAAGAGCTCCCGGGCGCCGGGAACCTCGTAGACTCCCTCGGTAGTGTGGGCCTCGACTCCTTCGAGCGCCGCGACCTCGTCTGCCACCACGAGGTGAGGCGCGACGAGCGGGATGGTTTCCACGGTGCGGCGTCCGTGTGCCACCTGGAGGATGCGGTCGGCGTCGAGGCCATGGCGTGCGGCCCATTTCCGCCACGAGCGCTCGACACACTCGGTGGAGTCGACGAGAACGCCGTCGAGATCGAAGAGGATGGCGGTGCCTAACGTATGAACCGCCGCGGTGACACCGGGGGTCGCGGTTGCAAACCCACGAACCAGCAAATTGGCGCGGAGGTGGTCGCGACAATTGTCAGCTCGACGCGGCGATCGACCGTCGCGAGGATGCGGATCAATCGTTCGACCGAGAAGCGGACGATCCGGCCCCGCCTGAGATCGGACATTCGCGGGACACCGATGCCGAAGCGTCGGGCGGCGACGTGCATGTTCGTTTGGTCGGCGAGTGTGAGGATCTCATCGGCCAATTGGCGCTTCAGGGCCGGAATTGGGTCATCGAGCATGCCTAAACGTTACCGACGTTCGCGCGGGGGTGCGGCATCAGCCGATTTCGTTCGACGCCGAAGTGTTGCGATCGACGGCGCGGGGACGGCGAGCGTCCGGTTTTTTTCGTGCTGTTGCCAAATTTGGCAACACCAGCCTCGAGAGGAGACCGCACGACGCCGGTCCGGTACACACGCCCTCGCAGTCCCCGGCGCCATCCGAGATCGACGCCGGCTCGACATCGGCTCGCCGCCCAGCCGCCGACTGTCACTTGTACACGCGGACGTAGTCCACCAGCATCGTAGCGGGCAACACAGCATCCGACTTCGGATCACCATCGAAAGTCCCGCCCACCGCCAGATTCAGGATGACGAAGGACGGCTGATCGAACACCCAGTTTCCGCGGCGCTGCACGTCGTCGCGCGGGATGACGTAGTGGGACTTGCCGTCGACGGAGAACTCGATGCGGCTCGTATTCCACTCGACGGCGAAGATGTGGAAGTCGTCGGCGAAGCTCGTGCTCGCAAGCTGATACGAGTGAACGAACGGCGTGCTCCCCGAATAACCCGGCCCGTGCAGCGCCGAGCTGATCGATGTTAGGTCGCTGCCGTGGTTCTCCATCACATCGATCTCGCCGCACTGCGGCCAACCCACCGCAGTGAGGTTGCTGCCCAACAACCAGAACGCCGGCCATAAACCCTGCCCCGCCGGCAGCTTGATGCGCGCCTCCACTCGGCCCGGCGCGACGTTGACGTTGCCGCGCGTCGTGATCTTGGCCGAGGTATATCGGCACGCGCCGTAGTAACACGTTAGGCCTGTCGGTGCCTTTCGCGCGACGATCTGCAGCTGCCCCTGACCGTTGAGCGCGATGTTGTCCGCGTCCGACGTGTAGTACTCCTTCTCGTTGTTGCCCCACCCGCAGTTCCCGGCCCCGCATCCGTCGCCGAGATCGTAGCGCCACCGCGAGCTGTCGACGCGGCCGCCTGCGGGTCCGTCGAACTCGTCGGCCCACACGAGCTGGCGCTCGGCCGGCTGATTGGGGGACGTGGTGGGAGTGTCGGTACGCGGCGACGCGCTGCCGTTGCACCCGAGCACGGCACCGAGGGCGATCGGGGCAAGCCGTCGCCACACCTGACGTCGGAAGGACGTGGACGTCACCGCCAGCTCCCGTAGATTGTAGAGCCGTTCACCTGCCCTCCATCGCGGAGCACCAATGAGAATCTTCGCGTCTACGCTGATCGTTGCGCCAGTCGCGCTCAGCCTGCTCGCATCGCGTGGCGGTGCGCAAGGCCAACTGCTCGCCAGCGAGCCCGCGTCAGTCTCACAGACGGTCGATGGGACGAAGGTGACCGTCACCTACTCTCGGCCGCGAGCGCGCGGCCGCACCGGTCTGTTCGGAACGCAGGTGAAGTGGGGCAGCACGTGGACACCCGGCGCCAACGTCGCCACGCGCCTCGAGGTCTCCAAGGACGTCACCATCCAGGGGCAACAGGTTCCGAAAGGCGCGTACTCCGTCTGGTTCGTGGTCGACCGCGCGCAGTGGCAGATGGTGCTCGATCGCGACACGGCGCGGTTCCACACCCAGCCGCCGAAGCCGCGCGCGGGGCAGGTTCGGTTCGACGTGCCACGCGAGAAGAAGCCGTTCGTGGAGGCGCTCACCTGGTCGATTCCCGAAATGAGCAGTGCGGGAATGACGGTCGCGTTCCAGTGGGACACGGTGTACGTGCCGGTGCGGGTCAAGGTAACGCCTTCCTACTCGACAAGTGTAGGCGCCGACGTCGCGCGTCGCCTCGTAGGGCGCTACCAGCTCCACTTCGAGCCGATGCCGGAGCCGCCGAAGGACTCGACGATCGTCGAAGAGGAGTCGGAGAAGCCGGCGACGGATGTGCTGTTCACCGTTAGGCACGAAGGCGGTGAGCTGCGCGCCCTCATGGATCCACCGATGTTCAAGACGGAGCCCGGGTACAGGGATTACATCCTGCTCCCCGGGAAGGGCGACTGGTTCAAGATCGGCCGCATTCAGAACGGCGAGATGGCCGAGGTCATGGACTTCATGCAGATGCAGTTCGACTCGGCCGGTGATCGCGCGAAGGGCTTCGAGATCCGTCTGACGAACGACATACTCATCGGCAAGGGCAAACGCGTGCCGTAGCGCGGTTAAAGGTTCTTCAGCTCCACCGCCGCCGCGAGCACGGCGTCGATGTCGTTCGACAGCGCGCGCGCCTCCTGCGTTGCCGACGAGACGTCCGACAGCGCCGACTGCAGCCCCGACGACCGGACCTTGATCAGGTCGAGCCGCAGGCTGCCTAACGCCAGTCCGGCGCTCTCGAGCTGACGGGCGAGCAGGCTCCGCCGCTGCAAGAGCTCGTCGAGCGTCGCACGCTGGCGGCGCAGAAGCGAGAGCTGCCGCTCGGCTTCCAGCGACGGCGTCTCACGCTCCGTCCGCGCGATGCGCGCATCGAGCTCGTGGCCTAACGCCGGGTCGATGCTCTGGTCGAGCCGGTGCAGCGTCTGCGCCAGGTGGGCCACACGATCCACGAGCAGCTTCACGGTCGCCGTGAGGTCCGGCAGGCTCGCGCGATCCGTCTTGGGGAGCTTCTCGAAGACCTGAAGAATGGCGGCACGGTCTTCGACTGCCCTCCGGATCGCGGCGCCCTCCGGGCTCTCGAGCACTTCGGCCGGTGCAAGCTTCTCGAGCTGCTCTTCGAGCACCGGTCGCTTGCGCCGGATCGTGAAGTGCGGGGACGGGAGCATCTGGCGGAGGCGGAACCCGGCCTCTCGGAGCGATTGCCGCCGAAGCCACAGCTTGCGCGACATGTACATGGGCACGATCGGAGCGAAGACGAGCGGCGGGGCCTCGTTGACGCCGACCACGAACGCCGCGATGCCACCCATGGTCGCCGCGAGCGTGAGGAACGCATAACCACGAAGGGCCTTGATGCGTTCGGCATACGTCACGCGCCCGTGCCACAGACGCAGATCCTTCCGCTGTTCAGGCGTGAGCGCCGCGAGGTGCGGCGGCTCCGAGAGCACAGGCGTTGACGTTGGCCTCGACGGCGCACGGACTGCCGCCACCTTGCGCGACCCATCCGGCCTGGGCGACACGTACTTCACCGGCTCGCGCTGCTCGGGACGCCACGCCGGGCCTAACGATTCAGGCGACAGGAGCGCCTCGCGCAGCGCCGCGGCCGTCGGCCATCGATCCGCCGGCGCTTTCATCATCGCCCGCTCGACAGTCTCCCGTAGCCCGCGCGGGGCCTCCGGTCGGAGCTCCGCGATCGGTTTCGGGCGCTCCGTCACATGCTTGAGCAGGAGCGCCATGGAGTTCCCCGCCTCGAACGGCACGCGGCCCGTCAACATCTGGTAACCGAGCACCCCCGTAGAGTAGATGTCGCTGCGGCCGTCGAGCTCGCGCTCGCCAACGGCTTGCTCCGGCGACATGTAGGTCGGCGTGCCGACCGCGATTCCAGTTGCGGTCAGCCGCGCGCCGGCTTCCATAGCCCGGGCGATCCCGAAGTCGGTGACCATCACGCGACCCGTCAGCCGGTCGAGCAGGATGTTGTCCGGCTTGATGTCGCGGTGGATCACGCCGCGCAGGTGCGCGTAGGCCAGTGCATCCGCCACCTCTGCCAGGATTCGGCGCACCTCGTCGAGCGGCTGCCTTGGCTCGCGCATCAGGTGCGTCGCGAGGCTCCCGCCGGTCACCAGCGCCATCACGAAGTAAGCAACGCCGTCACGCTCGCCAACATCGTAGATGGGCACGATGTGCGGGTGCGACAGCTGGGCCGACGTCTGCGCCTCGCGCGTGAAGCGGGCGCGGATGGCCGCGTCGTGGGCCAGCTCGGGTGGGAGCACCTTGATCGCGACGGGCCGATTCAGCCGCAGGTCACGCGCGCGGAACACGACCGACATGCCACCGCGGCCAATCTCATCCTCGAGCTCGTACGCCTGTCCGATGGCGGCAACCACACGGTCGTGCAAGGACTCGGTCATTCCATTCTCCAGGGCATCTATACCAAGCGGCGGTCGAAGCGAAAGGGACGCGTCCCGACCGTACGCACATCGGCCATGCGCGGATTCCGCGGGTTCACCAGCACGTTATGCTCCTCGGGTACGATTGCGGAAGGGACCGCGAGCCAGAGGAATGTGCCGTCCTCGACCCAGAGGTCGCCGAGCTCCGCCTGCCATTCGGGCCCGGGGTACGTGCGCCAGTCGCCGGGCGGGAACTGTGCGGGGTGGACGATCGCACCTAACGCCGGATCGTCCGGCAGCTCGATCTCCATGGCAACGAGATCGGCGGGAATGAGCGACGGCTCGACGTGGACGAGATACTCGAGCACGGCGAGCGACAGCGACTCCGAGGCGTAGACGACGGGCACCCCCTCGGAGTTCCACCGTCCGCCGTTGAGTCGCGCACCCTCTCCGTCGAGCGCTTGGTGTCCCGCGCGCGTGAGACGCCAGATGACCACTCCGGCGTGCCTTAGCTGATCACGCCGTGCTCGATTCGGCCGAGTGTGCGCTCGACCATGCGCGCGCCGATGTCCGTCGCGAGCAGCGCCATGGGTGTATCACCGCGGAGCGCGGTGTTGGGGGTGCGGAGCCAGGTGCGGGCCTTGTCCGTGTCGCCGAGGGCCTCGACCGCACGAACGACAGCGCGCACCACTCGCAGCAGACGATCGGCTTCGATCACCGTGAGAGGCTGCTTCTCTTCGCGGCGACGGTCGAGGGTGCGACGAGGAATGACGAGCTGGTAAAGCTCATCGGCGGACAGCAGTCCGCTCGCGACCACCTTCGCCGCGGCCTCGGCCGGCAGACCATCCATAGCCGCGGCGGCGAGGTCGAGCTCTGACTGGATGTCGGCCTTGAGGACTCTCGGACCGCCGAGGGCTGCTGCTACGGCTGCTGCGGGCGTCATAGGTTCGGTGGCAAATGGCAAAGGAAATATGCGCATTTGCCACACCGCCGGCAACGACGGAAGTTACCCTCTCATAAGCTGCACGATCTCAACCACTTATGTCATCCCGAGCGCGGCGAGGGATCCTCAGGCTCCCGATAGAGAGCCCTCTATCGGGACGATGAGGATCCTTCGGCTGACGCCTCAGGATGACAACTGAGCTCGGGATGACGACTAGCCCTCCGGCTTCCACTGCCCCGTGAGCTCCTGCCACATCCGGTCGATGGCCGAACCCTTCATCTGCGCATCGAAGTTCGCCTTGATGAAGGCATCGCCATGCGCGAACCGGTCGCTGAAGTGCGAAAGGTCGATCTTCTGACGCAGCTGATCCGCGGTCATACCCGGCTGGTACGCCGCCTTCGCCTGACTCGAGATGGCCTCGAGCACCTCTGCCACATCGCGAACGTACTGCTTGTCGTTCATCACCGGCCCGTGACCGGGCACGATCCGCGTTAGGTCCATCCCTTCGATCCGGCGCATCACCGCCGCCCACTCGGTGATGTACGGCTGTGTTGCGAAGGGAAACGGGAACACGACGAGGTCGCCGGCGAGCAGGGTTTTGGTGTCCGGCAGATACGCTACCACGTCGCCCGCCGTGTTTCCGCGCCCATGGAACTCGAGTTCCACGCTTCGACCACCGAGATCGAGCGTCAGCGACTTGTCGATGCGCCGATCGACGCCTCGGTACTCCATCGCATCACACTCTGGCATCTGCGCGTCCAGCGCCTCGGCAAAGTTCTGAAGCCGGTGGCGCGTGGAATCGGAGATCGGCGTTCCGTCCGCGCGCTTGCCGGTCGCAAGCATGTCGCGCAGCGGCTTCGACGAATCCACGATGTCCTTCCTGCACGCCTCGCCGCGGAAGCTCTCCTTGCGGGTCTCCAGCATCGTCGCCGTGAAGCCGTGCGCGATGACCTGAATGCCCGGATACGCCTTCGAGAATTCCGCGCTCCCCGCGAAGTGGTCGTCGTGCCAGTGCGATACGACGACGTAGCGAACGGGTTTCGTCGTGAGGCGCTTGATGTCGCCGACGATCTGCCGAGTGATCGACGGGTGGTGGCCGGTGTCGAACACGAGCACCGCATCTCGGCCGATCACCGCGACGATGTTGCTGCTGACGATCGGGTTGAGCCGCTTCTCGAAGAAGCCATAGACGTTCGGCGCGATCTCGACGGTGTCGTAGTCGAAGGGACCAGGCGCCGGAGCGGCTACCGCACTCGTAACGAGAACGAGTGCCAGCGTCGCACTACTATAGAAGATGTAGCCTCGCGGCCGACTGAGTTGACGAATAGGCATGCCCGAAGGTGAGGCGGCGGCGCGGGATCCTGCTTGGACGATATTGGGCTCACGCCCGTCCACTCCCTGACTTTGGTCAGGTCCGATTCCCACCCGAGTCGGGAGCGCGACCAATCCATCATACCACCCAAATCCGGCCACGCGCCCGATCCCGCGTCAACCCGGCTCTGCGATCATTCCCGGCGTAGGCAACACCATGAAAAACCCCTAATCGCTGTGGATTCGTATGAGTCGCAGGTACTCGTTGCGCGCTCAAGCTGTTGGTGCCGCGCAGCTCGCCATCGTTCTCTCGATCACCGGCGCCACCGGCGCCGAAAGCCTAACGCTGAACTCGGAGGATCGTGCGGTGCCAGCCGCGCCCGCAGTGGTCGAAGCGAGTGACAACCGAACGCCGTCGGGACGACTGGAAGGCGGAGTGCTGACCGTTCGCCTCGAGGCACGGAATGGAACCTGGTACCCTGAAGGGCCCCTTGGTTACGGAGTTCCTGTCGCCGCGTTCGCGGAGGAGGGCAAGCCACTCCAGAACCCGGGTCCGCTCATCCGAGTGAAGGCCGGAACCGAGGTGCGCGCGCTGGTCCGTAACTCGCTCGACAAGCCGCTCACGCTGTTCGGGCTCGCGGAGACGCGCGGGCTTGCCGCCGACAGCTTCGTCGTCGCGCCGGGCGCCGTGCGCGAGATGCGCTTTCGGGCAGGGGAGCCGGGCACCTACTACTACGCCGGCAAGACCGGCAAGGGGCCCGTGTTCGGCCGCATTGGCGAGGACAGCCAGCTGAACGGCGCGATCGTCGTCGACTCGGCGAACGCCAGCGCCGAGCCTAACGATCGCGTCTTCATGATCTCGTGGTGGGTCACGATCGACCCGACGAGCCCAACGGGGCTCGACCGCGCGACGTTCGTGATCAACGGCCGCTCGTGGCCGCACACCGAGCGCCTGGATGTCACGCAGGGCGACTCGCTCCGGTGGCGCTGGATCAACGTCACGGGGCTCGACCACCCGCTTCACCTTCACGGGTTCTACTTCCGCGTGGATGCCGTCGGCGACGGAGCGACGGACACGACGTACGCGCGCGACGAACAGCGACGCGCCGTGACCGAGCTCGTCCGGCCCGGCGGAACGATGGCGCTCGCGTGGTCGCCAACGAGGCCAGGAAACTGGGTGTTCCACTGTCACTTCGTGGGCCACATCTCCCCGCTCGTCTCCATTGGCACGCACCGGGGTGTGCCTGCCGAGTCGATGGTGATGCCGGATTCGGAATTCCCGGAGGTCGCCACGCCGGGGCCGAGTGCCCACGCACATGCCAACGGCGGCGGCCACATGCAGCACAACATGTCGGGACTCGTGCTCGGGATTCGCGTGGCACCGCGCGACACAGCTGCGGCACAGCCGGCGCGCGAGTATCGGCAGATGCGACTGCTCGTGCGCTCGAGGCCTAACGTCTATGGCGGTCTGCCCGGATACGGCTACGTGCTCGGAGGGACGCCGGCCGAGCTGGACACGAACACGCTGACGGTGCCGGGCCCGACTCTGTTAATGGAGAAGGACCAACCAGTCGCGATCACCGTCGTGAACCAGTCGCAGGCGCCGGCGGCCGTTCACTGGCACGGCATCGAGCTCGAGAGTTACCCAGACGGAGTGCCCGGCTGGAGCGGCTCGGGATCCTCGATCCTGCCGGCCATCGCGCCTAACGACTCACTGACCGTGCGGTTCACCCCCCCGCGCGCCGGCACGTTCATGTACCACTCGCACTTCGACGAGTTCGGCCAGATCGCGTCCGGGCTGTACGGCTCCATCGTCGTGCTGGATCACGGGAAGCGCTACGACGGCGACACCGATCGCGTGCTGCTGCTGAGCGACGAGGGTCCGACACAGAACGTGATAGCGGGGCCATTCCCGCGCGCGCTGCTCAACGGTCAATCGCAGCCCAGGCCCATGGAGCTGCGGTCGGGCGTAACGTACCGCTTCCGGCTGATCAACATCCGCACCGACTATCCGGCGACGGTGTCGATCCTGGAGGCCGGACAGCCCGTGCGGTGGCGAGTCGTCGCGAAGGACGGCGCGGACCTGCCGCCGTCGCAGGCGACGGAGCGGCCCGCGACCCTGACGTTCGCCGCGGGTGAGATCTATGACGTGGAGCTGACCCCGAAGGCGAGCGGCGACCTGACGCTCCGGTTCGGCGCACCGAAGCAAGGCCCGATTCCGGGCCAGGCGACGGACGTTCAGGTACGCGTTCGCTGACGCGCCGCCCTTACGTCACGGCGGCTCGACCAGCGGGGTGAATCGCTGTCGCATGATGTCGTCTCCGCGCGCGCGCAGCACGGCGTTGCGCGCGGAGACCGGCATCCGCAGGCTCTCGCCAGCGATCCGACTCTGCTCGCGGACCCACCGGATGCGCGGCGAACGCCTAACGACATAGTCCTCGAGCGCACGGTCCACGCTGTCGGAGGCACGGAGCGACTCCGCCAGCACGAGAGCGTCCTCCACCGCCAGCGAGCCGCCCTGGCCCATCATCGGCGAGCTGGCGTGTGCCGCATCGCCGATCAACACCACACGACCGCTACACCACCGCTCCTGATCGAGCCACTCGATGGCCGAGCAGTGAACGTCCGAGTCCGACTCGAGCGCGGCGAGATACTCACGCACGATGTCGCCGAAGCCGGAGAAGCGTTCCCGCAGCCGAGTGAGGCGGCCCTGCACGGGGTCACGGAAGCGAGGGCCGGCAACGTTACCGAATCCATACGTACTGTCGCTACCGACCGGACAGAGTCCGAAAAAACACCCGTCGCCGAGGAGGAACTGGAGATGAGTCAGCCCCCTTGGCCGAATCGGTGCGATGCTTCGCCAGACCATCTGTCCGCCGTAGACCGGCGGGGGTGCATCGAACGCGAGCTCGCGTACCACGGACTCGATGCCGTCAGCTCCGATGACGAGATCATAGGCTGCCGTCGTTCCATCGCTGAGCGCCACCGACACGTGGTCAGTGTCCTGCCTCAACGACGTGATCGACGTGCCGAGCCGAGATGGCACGGCCGCGGCCCCGGCGAGCAGCGCACGCTGCAGCTCGCGGCGGGCGATCCCGACGAACGGGCCGGCGTCCCCCCAGAGGGCTGTCAGGTCCGTCTCCGACAGCACCTCATCCCTGTCGTCGCAGAAATCCCAGTAGCGGATGACGGTCCCGGACCGTTCGACCGCCGTGCCGACGCCCAGCGTGCGGAGAACGCGCATGCCATTAGGCTGCATGGCGATGCCGGCACCCACGGTCCGCCACGAGCTCCTGCGCTCGATCAGCTCGGCCGCGAAACCGCACGTGTGAAGTGCGGCGGCCACTGACAGGCCACCGATTCCTCCACCCACGATCAGGATACGCTCCGCACGCGCCATACCGCCTCCTCCGTGCTGGCGCATGCAAGATCGCACACTTACCCAGGCACTGGCACCCTGACTTTCGTTAGGTCGCGCCGCCTGCCTGATCAATCCGTCAGGCTGGGGAGCGGCCGCCTTACGGCCTGATCTCTCCTCGCGCTCGCCCCATGGCGTCGAGCGAGTCGTACAGTGCGCGGCGGAGATCCCGCTTCGCCACGATCTGTGCCCCGAGCTCCATGTACGGGTCGGTCTCCGGATCGTACACCGGCCACGTCGGCCACTTTCCTGCGGCCGGCGCCGCGTTAGGGTCCGCCGCCGTCGCGAACGCGACCCAGTAGTCGCTCATCGCGTCGGCGAGCGTGGAGTCGTACGCCGTGTGGCCTGCGACCGGCTGCAGTGGCGCAGGGCGACCGAACACGAAGGTGATCTCCGAGCTGTGATACGCGCCCATGCGCCGGCTCGCGGAATCGTCGCCGACGCGTGTGTACAGGTAGACGTACGCGCGACCGCCGCGCGCCGTGATGAGGCGCGCGAGCGAGCGGCTCGGCGCGCCGAAGACGTCCGGCGATTCGTCGGCGTTGCTCCCCACGATCACCGGCACCAGGTTCGCAGAACCCGATACGATCGTGGAGTCGACGGGGCGCGGCAGCACACGACCATCTATTGCCGGGAAGAAGATCGGTGACCCACGATTCGGCGCGATGCGCACCGCGGTGGCCAGCAACGACTCGGCCGGCACGGCACGCAGTCGCGTGGCCGCCGCGGCGTCGGTGCCGCTCACGCCTAACGCCTGCGCGAGCCTGAGCCCCGTCGCCTCGGCGTCGTTGCGCGACTGCATGAGACGCGTGCCGGTACCGCTCTCGAGAATCGCCCGGTGGAACAGCCCCTTCGCGAGCGGCGATCCGATGAGCGTCCCCACACTCATCGCTCCGGCCGATTCGCCGAAGATCATGACGCGCGACGGATCCCCGCCAAACCGCGCGATGTTGCGCTGCACCCACTGGAGTGCGGCGATCTGATCGAGCAGCCCGTAGTTGCCTGACGAGTGATCGGGGGACTCCGCGGCGAGCGCCGGGTGCGCCATGAACCCGAATGCGCCGAGCCGGTAGTTGATCGTCACGACCACCGCGCCCTTCCGGGCGAGAGGACCGCCGTTGTGCCGCTCCTCGCCGCCGAACCCGGCGAAGAATCCGCCGCCGTGAATCCAGACCATCACCGGCCGCCGCCCATCCGTCGACTGCGTCCAGACGTTCAGGTACAGGCAGTCCTCCGATTTCCCCGCGATGTCCGGGGTGATGTCGCCGTACGGCTGGTGCTGCATGCAGTTGTGGCCGAGCTGGCTCGCCTGCCGCACGCCCTCCCACGATGCCGCCGCCTTTGGGGGACGCCAGCGAAGCTCGCCCACGGGTGGGGCCGCGTACGGAATCCCCTCGAACACGAGGACGCGGCTGGAAGGATCCATGCGTCCGGCGAGTGCGCCCCCGTCGACAGTCACCCGCGCGGAGGATGGCCCAGGTTGCGGGTCGGTTTGCTGTCGTGTGGCGCAGGCGGTCGCGAACAGCCATGCGCTACTGATGATCGCCGCCGCAAACGCGGCCCGAACTCTCGTGTCTCTACGCATCGCAGCTGTGTGGTTGCGAGGACGCATCACCAATCACGAGGTCGTGCTCAGGCGGTGGACCCGTTCGCCTATCCGGACGCGCTCGCGGTTGAAGTACACGCCACCAATCACGAGCAGCGTCGCCAACACGTACTTTGCCGGTCCGTACAAGGCACTGGCAGACACCCGATCGAGAAACTGCACCCAGACGCGGGCGCGGGCGAGTGTTCCGGCAACGGGCAACATCCTGTCCACGACAATGAAGCCGAAATACGTGAGCGCGGCCGACATTCCCACGAACAGGCTGTAGAGGAGCTTCAGTTTCGGCCAGAAGGGTCGCAGGTCCTCCCGCAGCAGCTGGAGCGGAAACCGATACACTGGCCACACTGCGAGAAACCCCGCAAGCAACCCTGCCGCCCCGGCGGCACCACCGTTCGTTCCGGGCCAAAACGCGAGCAGCATCCCGCCGACAACCGGCGGGAGCGCTACCCACACGAAGTCCCAATACCCGACGTCGTCGCTCGGTACGAGAGCATCGAAAGATCCGGCCCCATCTCCCGCGCCTCGCAGCCGTCGCTCCACGTTGTCGAGGAAGCGAACGAGCGCCGCGCCGACCGCCACTGCCAGAAGGACCGACAGGGTTGTGGACAGGCTTGCCATGGTGTTATGACCTGCGAAGGGTGCTACATCGCGACTCGCTGGAACCCAACGCGGCGCCCCTGGTTCGGCGTGACCGGACCAAGTGTGCGCCCACCTTGACCCCGATGCAACAGCAGATCCGCTTCTGCAAAACCACGGACGGCGTGAGACTAGCCTTTGCTACAGCGGGGACCGGTCCGCCGTTGGTGAAGGCCGCGAACTGGCTGAATCACGTCGAGTTCGACTGGCGAACGCCGATCTGGCGTCCGCTGTTCGAGCGACTCGCGCGGAATCGGAAGCTCGTGCGCTACGACGAGCGCGGGTGCGGGCTCTCGGACTGGAACGTCGCCGACTTCTCGCTCGATGCGTGGGTACGAGACCTGGAAACGGTCGTCGACACGGCTGGCCTCGAGCGTTTCCCGCTCCTGGGGATCTCGCAGGGCGGCCCGATCGCTATCGCGTACGCGATACGCCACCCCGAACGTGTCAGTCGCCTCATCCTGTACGGCTCGTACGGGAGCGGGTACAACAAGCGAAAGCTGAGCGCGGCCCAGCTCGCGGAGTGGAAAGTCCTGGTCGATGTGGTCCGGGTCGGCTGGGGTCGCGAGACGCCGGCGTTCCGCCAGGTTTTCTCGGGACTGTTTCTGCCTGACGCATCGGCCGAGTACCTTCGCGCGTTCGATCAACTCCAGCGAGAGTCCGCGTCGCCGGAAAACGCCGCGAATATGATGGCCGCGTTCGGAGAACTCGACGTCCGCGACGTCGCGCCCCTGCTCAGAATACCGACGCTCGTCCTGCATCGCCGCGACGACCTCAGGATCCCGTTCGAGGAGGGACGCCGCCTCGCCGCCATGATCCCGGACGCGCGGCTCGTCACGCTCGAGGGTCGCAACCACCTGCTGCTCGAGGGGGAACCGGCTTTCGAGCAGTTCCTGAGCGAAGTCGACGCGTTCCTGTCAGCCGATGAGGACCAGCTCGCTCGGAAGGCCGCGCCCTTCCCCGAGCTCACCGACCGCGAGGCGGAGGTGTTACGCCTCGTGGCGCGCGGCCTCGCCAACGGCCACATCGCCGAGCGCCTCAAGATCAGCGACAAGACCGTGCGGAATCACGTCACGAACATTTTCTGGAAGCTCGGCGCTACCACCCGCGCGGAAGTGATCGTCCGCGCGCGCGACGCCGGCTTCGGCGCCGAGGAAAGCCCGGTTCCGGGACAACGGTCCTAGAAAAACCCCTCCGCGGCGCGAATCCCGGCCAATGTCCCGGGACTCACGCCTCATGTGAGCCGCGTCCAATCCGCATAGGTTGCCCGCGTCGGATCGGTGTTGACGCCGACGCTCGCAATCACCGACTGCCTAACAGCAGTACAGCAGTCTGCTCACATAACGCGGAGGATCCAATCATGGGACGCTGGCGCCCTGACCCCACTTTCTACGCGTCGCCAACCCTGGCGGCGGAAGCTCCGGCCGAGCAACTCGCCTACGTGGCGATGATCGCAGCCGGAGGCAACGGCAAGCGAGACGCTATAGGCGTCGTGGACGTCGACCCGAGCTCGCGGTCCTTTGGCCGCCTCGTCGGCCAGACGGACCTGCCGACCGGCGACAACGAGCTGCACCACTTCGGCTGGAACGCGTGCAGCTCGCATCTCTGCCCGTACGCGCCGCACGCGCACGTCGAGCGCCGCTATCTCGTCGTACCGGGCACGGGCTCGTCGCGAATTCACATTCTCGATACGCAGCCCGATCCGAGAAACCCCGAGCTCGTCAAGCTGATCGAGGCACGCGAGATCGCGGCCAAGACCGGGTACGCCGCGCCGCACACCGTGCACTGCGGTCCCGAGGGCGTGTACGTGAACGCGTTAGGCGGCGCCGACGGCAACGGGCCGGGAGGCATCTTCGTGCTCGACCACGACACCTTCGACGTGAAGGGCGCGTGGGAGCACGATCGCGGACCGCAGCGCCTCGCGTACGACTTCTGGTGGCACCTGGGATACGACGCGATGATCTCGAGCGAGTGGGGCACGCCGAACATGGTGAAGGACGGCGTGAATCCCGAGCTGCTGTTAGGCGGCAAGTACGGGCACGCGTTGCACGTATGGGACCTCAAGACGCGCCGTCACATTCAGGAGCTCGACCTGGGCGCCGAGCAGCAGATGGTGCTCGAGCTTCGACCGGCGCACAATCCACGGCGCGCGTACGGATTCGTCGGCGTCGTGATCTCGCTCAAGGACCTCTCGTCGTCCATCTGGATGTGGTACCTCGACGAGACGACAGGGAAGAAGCCGCAATGGAAGGTGAAGAAGGTCATCGAGATTCCGGCCGAGCCGGCGAACGCCGACCACCTGCCGCCGCTGCTCAAGGGCTTCGGTGCGGTTCCGCCACTCGTCACGGACCTCAACCTCTCGCTCGACGACAAGTACCTGTACGTCTCGTGCTGGGGGACGGGCGAGCTGCAGCAGTACGACGTGTCGAACCCGCACGAGCCGAGGCTCGTGGGCTCAGTGAAGATCGGCGGGATCGTCAGGCGGGCGGCTCATCCGAGCGCTCCCGACAAGCCGCTCAACGGCGCGCCCCAGATGGTCGAGGTGAGCCGCGACGGAAAGCGGGTGTACCTGACGAACTCGCTGTACACACCATGGGATGCGCAGTTCTACCCGGACGGCATCACGGGGTGGATGACGAAGCTCGACGTCGGCGCGGCTGGAGGGATCGCGTTCGACCCCAAGTTCTTCGTGGAGTTCGAGCAGGGGATGCGCCCGCACCAGGTGCGTCTCCAGGGCGGCGATGCCTCCTCCGATTCCTTCTGCTTCGCATGACGTCATGGACTTTCAGCATTTTGCACCGAACCTGGTGCACGACGTGTGGCCCTGGGCAGCGCTGCTGCTGCTCGGGGCGGCACACGGAATCAACCCGGGGATGGGCTGGCTCTTCGCCGTCGCCCTGGGAATGCAGCGGCAGGAGCGCGGCGCGGTCTGGCGCGCGCTCCTCCCGCTTGCCGCGGGTCACCTGGCAGCGATCGCGGTGGTGGCGGTTGTCGTTGGAGTTGCTGGATTGGCGGTTTCGTTAGGCGGGCTCCGCTGGATCGTGGCGGGTGTTCTGTTCGCGCTCGGGGTGTGGAAGCTCGTGCGGACCAGCCATCCACGGTACGGCGGGATGGCCGTCGGGAGTCGCGAGGTAGCCGTGTGGTCGTTCCTCATGGCCTCGGCACACGGGGCGGGGCTCATGGTGGTGCCGTTTCTGATGCGGGTCGTTAGGCCCGCGGCGACGATGGGAGCCTCACACGCAGGGCATGGCGCCCACACGGCCAATCTCGCGAGCGTGCTTCCGCCCGCGCCAGCCGCGGGGTTGTTCGTCGCGCTCGTTCATACTGCCGGCTACCTGCTGGTCACGGGACTCGTGGCGGTGGTAGTGTACGAGCGGCTGGGGCTCCGGCTGCTCGGCAAGGCGTGGCTCAACGTCGATCGGCTGTGGGCGGGGGCGCTCGTCGCGACGGCGCTAGTGACCCCATTGATCGCGTAACGCGCTCGTTCAACGCGTCGTCGGCCACGGCGGTACGAAGGCGAACGAGCGCAGAGGGCCACGGACCAGGGTGAAGTCGGAGGCGTTGTTGGTGATGAGCGTCAGGCCGTTCTCGCGGCAGGTCACCGCGATCATCACATCGTTGATGAAGGAGCTCGTGGTGTCGCCGGCACGCACGTTGTCTCGTCGACGAAGCTCCGCGAGAATGCGCCCGCCCTCGGTGTATGCATCGGCAGAGGGCGCGATGAAACGCCCTCGGCGTGCGAAGGGCCCGATGATCTCGTCGAATGCCGCGAGCTGGTCCCTGGTTTGTACTCCCGCGCGCAAGTCCAGGGCGACGATCGCGAGGAAGTATGTAAAGGAGAGTGAGCCGGCGAGGAACTGTTTCAACTCGGCGGCCTTTGAAGGATCCCGAAAAGCAGCGATGTAAACGTTGCTGTCGATGACGTACTTCGGCACGCTAGTGGACGGAGTGGGAGGTGTTGATAGCAGGCGGTTAGGGCGATATGGCAGTATTGCCATGGGGAGACTCTATCGTGTGGGCCAGTCCGATGTCCGCCATGGCAATCCTGCCATACTACCCGTCTCCGCCTGCTATCAACACCTAACAACCACTCCACTAGTCGCCGAAGAAGGTGACCCCTCCTGCCTTCACCATCCTGTCTATTGCGGCGGCAACTTCAGCCTGGAACGCGGCGAGGTCGAGCGCTGCGTCGACGGCCTCCGTCTCCGTTCGCGCGCCGAAGAAGCGTCTTGCCGCGTCCAGCTTCGCCTGGTCCATGTCCATGTTTTTCCGGACACGTATCGGGCGCTCGGGAGCGCGCTCCGAGACTCGACTGACTGGTCGCTTGCTGGCCGCCGCCTTTGTGGCGGGCTTCGCTTTCTCGCGCGACTCTTTTCGGGGCATGGGCAGTGGTTGATCTTCTGTACCGTCGGTAAAATACTTCTGTACTAACGTCCCCGACAGGGCAGCCGCTCACTCGCGACTTCACAACACATGGCGTTCACACCGACAGCGCTGCGATTTCTTCGCGGCCTCGCGAAGAACAACAACAAGGAGTGGTTCGAGGCGCACCGCGAGGAGTACGAGACCGAAGTGCGCGAACCGATGCGCGACCTCATCGGCGAGATGGATGAGCGGTTCAAGCAATTCGCGCCGGAGATCGGCGGCGACCCGAAGCGGTCGATGTTCCGGATCAACCGTGACATCCGCTTCTCGAAGGACAAGTCGCCGTACAAGACGCACGCGGCGTGCTGGTTCCATCACCGGCGCGCGACCTCGCGCGTCGGCAGCGAGGCGGACGCGGGGAGCGCGGGTTTTTACTTTCACCTCCAGCCCGGGAAGTCGTTCGTCGGTGGCGGGCTCTGGATGCCTCCGCGTCCCCAGCTCAACAAGCTGCGCGATGCGATCGCCGAGGATCCCGACGGCTTCGATCGCATCGCGCAGGGCCTAACGAAACGATTCGGTGGCCTCGATGACGAGGCCGTGCTGAAGAAGATGCCGCGCGGATTCTCGGAGGATCACCCCGCCGCGAAATGGCTCCGCTATCAATCGTTCGTGAGCGGCAGCCCGATCGAGGACGCGAAGGTGACGAACCCGCGGCTTCCGTCGATCCTCGCGAAGGAGTTCGAGGGACTTCTGCCGCTCGTCCGCTGGCTCAACGCGGCGCTGGGGTTACCGGAGTCGGTTGCTGCGAAGGCTCCGCAGTGACGCCGAGCAGCGTCAGCACCGTCCGAAGCCCGGCCTCCGCACTGGCGTGATCGAACTCACCGTCACCAGCGCGCGTTAGGCTGCGAGCATCACCGGGCTGCAGCGCGCGCTGACCGAGCTGCCGACGTTCGGGCGCGGTGAAGGCGGAGAAGGCACGGCGGAGGAGCGGGAGCAGCGCGACGAACGTCTCCTCACGAAGGTGCATCAACCAGTCGTCCACGAGATGCCACAGCGTATCGTCGTGGAGGAGCAGCTGACCGCTGCCGGCCAGGAAGCCTTCGACCCACGCGGCTGCCCGAGTCGGATCCTCGGCAATGGAGAGCGTCCGAGACAGGTAGCGCGCGGCATCCGCTGGCTCGAGCGCGCCGCCATCGAGGAGCAAGCGAGCGCTCCGGCCCGACACGAGTCCATGCGCGCGGTCCGAGTCGGCGAGCCTGCGCAGAGCGTCGTGCCAGGCCGCGGTGTGCTCCTCGCGATCGAGAACGCTGATGCCGCCATGTACGGCTTCGATGCGCTCCCGCATCGTTGTCGCCGCATCGTCGTCCAGCGAGCTGCACGCCACCGGCAGCCCAACGCAGATGCGCACCACGAAACCACCCACGACGTCGCCCACCAGCCCGAGGTCGGTGCGCCTGACGTCGCTGTAGCGCAGCACGCGGGCCAGCGGCGGCAACCCTGCCATGAGGTGCGCGATGTCGGGAGCGCGGGCCGACTCTTCCTGAAGGCGCTCCATGATCGTGCCCACGCTATCACCCAGGTCCGCGACGATGACGTGCTCGAGAAGTCCGGTGAGGACGGGAAGCTCGCTCGCCTGCCGGGCGACGTCGGACGCCTTCGCCGCGGCCGCGCCGGCGACAGTGTTGCCCCATGCGGCAGCCTCGATCAGCGATACCGGGAGCTCGGGCCGCCACTGAAGCATCCAGAGCTCGTGGAACGTCCCGCGCTGTCCGGTCGCCCGCTGCGCACGTCCCCAGGGAACATCGAGCAGCGTTAGGCGATGCAAGAGGTGGCTGCGGGCGAGGTCTGTGTCCTTCCGAAGGTCCAGGTCGAGCATTCGCTCCACGGCCTCGGCCGGGAGGCGAAGGCGCTTCTGCTCGCGCACGAGGTCCTGATGCAACGGGACCATTGGCGCCGTCTCGGGCACCTGGCCGAGCGCCTCGCCAACCACGAGCTTGCGCCCGATGAGGGCGAGCGGCGCGTCGGACCCGCCGCACAGCACGGAGCGCGTCGCCTCCATGAGCTCCGAGAGTCCGGCCAGCGAGCGGCCGCGCAGCGCCGCGAGCGATTCGGCCAACCGCACCGTGTCGATGATCTGCGCCGACGAGGCGTCGAGATCTTCCTCGCGGAGGAGCGCAGCAACGCGCGCGAGCCAGCGCTCCGTGACGCGATCCGACGAACTCCAGAGGTGATGGTACCACCCCGGCGACTCGACACCGGCGCCGTACCCGCTCGCGGCACAGAGGCGACCGTTCGTCCACGGCACCCATGTCGCCTCCACCTTCGCTTTCGGCAGCCCCTTTAGGAGCGCTGCGTCGTGCGCGGCAGGAGGCATATCCGTCAGTGCCGGCGCGTGCCAGGCACCACAGATGACGGCGATCTCATTGAAGCCATCCCGCTGGGCGGTGCGAATGGAACGCCGCATGTGCGCTTCGCGTCGGTCTTCGTGCTGCCGATCGGGCTCGACGTGGTCAGCGCGCAGCTCGGTCATCACCGAGGCGACGGACGCGAAGAGCTGTTCGTCGTCGCCACGACGATGCTCCACGAGCTGCTCCCAGAATCGCTCGCCATCGTCGTAGCCGGCCACGGTCGCGAGCCACGCGAGGGGATCGCGCCGCATGGGGTCGGGTGTTGCCGGAAGGTCGGGGATCGCCGGAAGGTCCGGTGCGTCCTCGTTAGGCTCCGCCTCCTCCGGCTCGTCGATCAGCTGGTGCGCTTGCGGCAGGTCGATGAAGCGCGCGGGGATTCCACGCCCTAACGCGAACCGCATCGCCCGCCACTCCGGCGAGAACTCCGCGAACGGGTAATACACCGCACGCCGTGGCGCGTCGGGCCGATAGATCAACAGCGCGACTGGCGGCCGCATCGCTTCGTCCGCAGCGAAGGCGATGAGCTCGTCCGCCTCGGGCGGACCTTCGATCAGGACGATGTCGGGCGCGACACGGTCGAGCGCGCGCTCGAGGCTTCGCGCCGAGCCGGGGCCATGATGGCGGATACCGAAGACGTGGACCACCGAGCCCTAACTCACCGCGCGACACGCGCGATACAGGTCCTTCCATCCATCGCGCTCCTTCACGACCGCCTCAAGATACTCGAGCCACACGATGCGGTCGTGCACGGGATCCTTCACCACGGCGCCGAGCAAGCCCGCCGCGAGGTCGCCTGCGCGTAGCTGGCCATCACCGAAGTGTGCAGCGAGCGCCAGCCCGCCATTGAGCACGGAGATCGCCTCGGCCGTGCTCAACGTCCCACTTGGCGACTTCACCTTGGTCTTGCCGTCCTCCGTTACACCGCCGCGAAGCTCGCGGAAGATCGTCACGACGCGCCGAATCTCCTCGGCCGCCGGCGCTTCAGCCGGCAACTCCAGCGCCCTGCCTAACGCATCCACACGCCGGGTGACGATGTCCACCTCCTCGTCGACCGTTGCGGGGACCGGGAGCACCACCACGTTGAACCGACGCTTGAGCGCGCTCGAGAGCTCGTTCACTCCTTTGTCGCGGTCGTTCGCGGTGGCGATCAGGTTGAAGCCCTTCACCGCCTGGACTTCCTGCCCCAGCTCCGCGATCGGCAGCGTCTTCTCGGAGAGGATCGTGATGAGCGCGTCCTGTACGTCGGCCGGGATGCGCGTCAACTCCTCGACTCGCGCGAGGCGGCCCTCCGCCATCGCGCGCATGATCGGGCTCGGCACCAGGGCAGCGAGTGACGGGCCGTCGGCGAGAAGGCGAGCGTAGTTCCATCCGTAGCGGACTGCCTCCTCGCTCGTGCCCGCGGTGCCTTGCACGAGCAGCGTCGAATCGCTCGAGATAGCGGCCGCGAGATGCTCGGCCACCCACGTTTTCGCCGTTCCGGGGACGCCTAGCAGCAGCAGGGCGCGGTCGGTCGCGAGCGTGGCGATCGCGATCTCGATCAGGCGTCGATTCCCGATGTACTTGGGGGTGATCTCGGCGCCACTCTCGGTCCGGCCGCCTAACAGGTACGTCGCCACGGCCCATGGCGACAACCGCCAGCTTGGCGGTCGTGGCCTGCTGTCAGTGCGAGCGAGCTCTTCCAGCTCGCCGGCGAACTGCTGTTCGGCGTGCGCTCGGAGGATCGCGACGCCGTTCGTGGATGTAGCGGCGGGCGCGGAGGACGTGGTCATGCGGCAGACTCCTCGTTGAACGCGAGGTGAAGGTCAATGCGGAACCGAAGCACCGACGCCAGCGTATCGACCGCCGCGGCCCACGTGGACCAGACGTCCGACTGCTCAGGCCATCCGTCCAGGAAGGCATTAACGGCGGACACCGGTACGGTGTGCGCACACCGCTCGAGCAGGGCGCGCAGGCCGAACTCGCCCGGGAACGACACGCGGTCCGGGCCCGCGTATTCCTTGAGCCGCTGCGCGACCGCTCGCGCGAGCGTGTCGCTCCATTCGTTAGGCCAGCCGAGCAGGGCGATGAGCACGCGATGGGCACCACGGAGCACGTCATGACCGGCGCCGATCTCTCGACGAAGCTCGGCGTCGACGTGTTCGGCGGAGGCGGCCCGCGTGAAAACGTGCTCGAGGGGCGGCGCGCCCCATTTCGGCTCGATGCGAGCGACCGCCTCGTTGTCCCAGAGCGCTCGTGCCCAGGTCGTATCGCGGAAACGCTCGGTCGCGGTGAGCCAGCCGGCCACCAACGGCTCGCGCCATTCGTGCTTGTCGGCTGCACGAATCAGCGTCTCGGCGTCGATCGACCAGGCCGCGCTCCACGTCGACGGCGGCACCGCGCCGATGAGCTGTGCCAGCCACCAGGCCTTCTCACCAACACCGGTGCCGGCGGGGGGCTTCGGGTTGACCCCATCGCGAACCATGGCCGCATCTGCCTCGTCCGGCGGCACGACGTCGATGCGCGTCCTGCGGAGGATCGCGGACGTGCCTAACGTCACGAGCCGCCTGGCTCGCTCCGCCATCCGGGCCACCAATGCCGACGTCGGAAGCCGGGCAAGCAGCGCAGCCGCCTGCTGCCTCACCTCTTTCCGGCGGTCGTCGAGTGCACGCTCGAGGAAGGGCTCGTCGGCCGGGCTCAGCCCCTGCGCGAGAATGGCGATGAACCCTGGGCGTTCCGTTGGTTCTTCCCGTGCCCATGAAGACTCGAGCAACGTGCGGCCTCGCTCCGGATCGAGTTGTCGTAGCCGCTGCAGCGCTTCCATGCGTGCCATGCCCGTGCCGCTCTCCCACGTAGCCGCGAGCGCGTCGGGACTGTCCCCCGAGATGGCGAACACCCAATCGTCGTTGAGCGCGGCGAGCCATGTAGCGCGCGTACCGCCGGCCGCTCGCACGAGCGGTCGCAGTGTGGCATCGCGGCGCGCGAGGTCGAGCACCGTTGGGAGTGTATCAGCCGGAGCCCTCACGTCATGACGAGTGGCGAGGACGAACCACGTCCGAAGCAGGCTCTCGTGCTCGCCTTGCAGAATGCGTCGCAGCAGGGCTGCGGCGCCGCTCGTGCATGTCGGCCGGTCGTCGTGCGGGCACGCTGCGGGTGACGGGTCCTGAGCACGACCCGGGACGCGTCCGCACCGGTGGTACGCGCTCGCCGCGGCCGCGACGCGCAGCAGGTTCGCTGCCGCGTCGGAGTCGGGCCGCACGACGGCAGCACAGACGGCGCCTAACGCTTCGTCGCCAGCCGGCGCGGCCAACGGCGCGCGATCGGTGCCCAGCAGAGCCGCGTTCACGGCAGCCGGCCAGATGGCGAGGTCGGAAGGCGCGCTCGTCATGCGTCGTGCGAGGCGACGCCCCTATGCCAGCGAGACGGCACCGCTCTCGCCCCACACGGTGACCGGCATGAGCGCCTCGCCATCCCACTCGCCGAACAGCGGCACCGCCGCTCCACCACTCACCGCCAGCAGTCGCCAGCGATCCCGAAAGCGATTCGAAAGCGGTATCGAACGGCCGGCTGCGTCTCTCAAGTGCTGCGGCGTTCGGGTCGTCGGAGTCGCTTCGCGCAGAAGCACGGGATGAGTTTCGATCCACGGCATCCGGGCATCGGCGTGCGCGGTTGCCGCGATCGCCTCCGGTATGCCTGCGTAGCCGAAGTCCGCGGGCCACTCCACGGTGCCGGTGCGCTCCTTCACGATCGCGCGCAGCGGGGCCGCGCTCGGGAAGAAGACCAGCGTGCCGTCGAATGCCGTGCCCGGCACGAATGTCGGATCGACGGGCTTGGTCTCGCTTCGCACACTGCCGGCCGGCGCGAAGTGCAGCAGTAGTCCGCCACGACGCGTCTCCCTGCCCCAGAGCCACGTCCGCTGCACGCGAAGGCGATCTTCCTCCGTCACTCGCCGACCTACAACGGCCCACTGATCGCGGACGCCGTCGAGCTCGAGGAGCGTCTCCTGAGCCGTTGTCCACCCGAGCCCTGTGCGCACGTCGGCGGCAAGGTCCGGCGGAAGCGAGTCGATGCGGCTGTATCCCTCGAGCAGCAGATGCAGTCGAGCCATGCGGTCCAGCAGTCGCTCTGGCCACCCCTCTCCACTGGCCGGGATCGTAGCCAACTGCCTGACGAGTCTCGCCGCGCCGGGTGCCTGGGCGTCGACGAGTCGGGCGGCCATGGTCTCCCAGCTCGATGCCGATCGCGTCGCCGCCGTGCTCAGCCCCTGTCGCACGAGGTCGCGTAGCCACAATCCGACCTCCGCGACTCCCGCGGCGACGCGTCGTTCCCGTTCCGCAGCGCGGGCGGCGGCTTGCTTCGCCGCCTTCTCGGCCTGCGCCGGATCGGGCGGCGTGCCCTCTTCCCCTGGCTCCGCCGCGCGTGCCTCCCGTTCCGCCCGCTTCGCCGCTCGGGCCACACGGCTCTCGAGCCACTCCGCCACCCAGTCCGGCGGCGTGCTCGTCGTGAACTCGCGAGGAGACTGAACAAACAGCAGGAAAATGCCTAACGCATGCTTGCACGGAAACTTGCGACTCGGACACGTGCACTTGAACGCTGGCTCGCTCGTATCGACGCGAGTGAGGTACGGATCCTTGCCGCTACCCTGGCAAGCCCCCCACAACACCGCCGCAGCATCCGCGCCCTCGCCGACGCCTAACGTCGTCCACTTACGGCGCACGGCGAGGTCCCGGCCGGCCTTCGCGGATGCAGCGTCCGGCGCCAAGCCCACGACGGTTTCCGGAGTCCACGTCACTGCGGCGCACCTCCGCCCATCGCAATGCCGTGCGTCGACGCCCACTGACCGAGATCGCGTCGGCTGATGGCCGCCGCCATGAGATCGGGGAAGAGATCCGGCGTGCACGCGAAGGCGGGGATTCCGAGCCCCGCGAACGCGGCGGCATTCGCGTGGTCGAACGCTGGCGCTCCCGTGTCGGCGAGCGCGAGGAGCGCGACCATGCGCACGCCGGCCGCCGCAAGCGATGCGGCGCGCTTGAGCATCTCGTCCCGCTGACCACCCTCGAACAGGTCGCTGATCAGCACGAGGACGGTTTCGCTCGGCCGCCTGACGAGCGACTCGCAATATCCGAGTGCGCGGTTGATGTCGGTACCGCCGCCGAGCTGGGTGCCGAACAGCAGCTCGACCGGATCGTCCATCGTGTCGGTCAGGTCAACGACCGCCGTGTCGAACACGACGAACCGCGTCGACACGGCGGGGAGCGACGCGAGCACCGCACCGAACACGCTCGAGTAGACCACCGAGGCGGCCATCGACCCGCTCTGGTCCACGCAGAGGATGATGTCCCTGAGCGAGCTGCGCTTGCGGCCGTAGCCGATGCGCCTTTCGGGAATGATCGTTCGGTACGCCGGCTGGTAGTGCTTGAGGTTCGCGCGAATCGTCCGATGCCAGTCGACCTCCGAGTAGCGCGGGCGATTGTTGCGGACCGAGCGATTCAGTGCGCCGATGATCGCCTGACGAGTTGCGTTGGCGAGCCGACGCTGCAGCTCCTCGACGACGCGTCGCACGACGAGCCGCGCCGTGTCGCGAGTCCTGTTCGGGATGACGTTCTTGAGCGCGATGAGGGTGGAGACGAGGTGGACGTCAGGCTCCACGGCCTCGAGCATCTCGGGCTCGAGGAGCATGCGCTGGAGGTCGAGCCGCTCCAGCGCGTCCTTCTGCATAACGCGAACGACGGACGACGGAAAATACGAGCGAATGTCACCGAGCCATCGCGCGACGGACGGAGCGGAGCTTCCGAGACCTCCGCGCCGGTCCGTCCCGGTCGCACCGCGCGAGGCACCCCCACCGCCGGCCGCGCCATACAGTGCCTCGAGCGCGCGATCCATCCCCGCGTCCGCGCCGCTGAGCGACACCCCGGTCGACGCCTCGGCGTCGTTGCCGAGCACGAGTCGCCACCGGCGCGCGCGTTCGGTGGCGAGTGGGTCCGCGTTCGAATCAGTGGCTGAGTTCGCTGGGCTCATGGTTCATGCATGATGCTCCGCGAATCGAAGGAGCGCCACATCACGGGCCTGTCCGGTTGTTTTATGTTTGGGGCCTCTACGAGCAACCCCGAGCGGAGATGCATCATGTCGCGTTCGTTCCTGACAGGCGTTGCGCTGCTCGCGCGCGCAGTTGCCGCTCAGACCCCGGGGCACGACGCGGCGCACCTTGGGACGGTGCGCTTCGAGACGTCGTGCGCGCCCTCCACCAAGCCGGCGTTCACCCGGGGCGTGGCGCTGCTCCACTCCTTCGGCTTCTCCGACGCCGTGCGGTCGTTCAATGAAGTGCTCGCCGCCGACTCCACATGCACCGTTGCCTACTGGGGCCTCGCCCTGAGCGCCTGGGGCAATCCCTTCGCCGCGGGGATCAAGCCTAACGCGCAGCTCGAGCGCGGGCTTCGGGCGATCCAGCGCGGTCGGTCGCTCGGCAGTGGCACGGAGCGGGAGCGTGCGTTTCTCGCGGCCGCCGCAAAGCTCTACGAGAACTATCCCAGCGCTGATCAGCACACGCGCGTCCTCGCCTACCGCGACGCCATGGCCGACGTCGCCAGACGCTACCCGAGCGATGAGGAGGCATCGATCTTCTACGCGGCGGCGCTCGCCTTCTCGGCCGATCCTAACGACAAGACCTACGAGAGCCAGCTGAAGGCAGCGGCGATCCTCGAGCCGCTCGCTGTGAGGCTTCCCGACCATCCGGGCATCGCGCACTACCTGATCCATACCTACGACTTCCCGCCACTCGCTGCGAAAGGGCTTCCGGCGGCCAACCGGTACGCGACGATCGCCCCGGCGTCGGCGCACGCGCTGCACATGCCGTCGCACACGTACACGCGCGTGGGTGAGTGGGAGGAGTCGATCGCCACGAACATTCGCTCCGCCAACGCCGCCAATGCCGAAGGGTCGGTGGGCGAAGCGCTCCACGCCAACGACTACCTGATGTACGCGTACCTGCAGACTGGGCGGGACAGTGCGGCAGCGCGTGTGCTGGCCGCGCTGCCGGAGTTGGCGGCGCGCTACGACCCGAACGGCGTGACGACGGGCGCACCGCCCGCCGCGGCGTTCTTCGCGATGGCCGCCATCCCCGCGCGGTACGCGCTCGAGCGCGGCGACTGGAGCGCCGCCACGAAGCTCGATGTTCGTGAATCCGCCTTCCCGTTCACGGATGCGATCACGTGGTTCGCCCGAGGCATCGGCGCGGCGCGGACGGGCGATACTCTCGCGAGCGCCGAAGCCGTTAGGCAGCTCGAGCGGCTTCGAGAGGCGCTCGCGCTGCGTAAGGAAGCGTACTGGACCCAGCAGGTCGAGATCCAGCGCCGAGGTGTGGCGGCGTGGCTCGCCTTCGTGCGCGGTGCGCGCGCGGAGGCGCTGAAGGAGATGCGCGCCACTGCCGATCTCGAAGGGACCACCGAGAAGAACGCGATCACGCCGGGACCCATCATCCCCGCACGCGAGTTGTTAGGCGAGATGCTGCTCGAGACCGGCGACGCACGAGCCGCGTACCGAGAGTTCGAGGCCACGCTAGTCACGGAGCCGCGCCGCTACCGCGCCTTGGCAGGTGCGATGCGTGCAGCCAGCGCGGCCGGAGACTCTGCCGCCGCAGCGCGGTACGCCTCGCAGGCGGCCCGCCTTACCGAGCGTGGCGACAGACCGAAGCCACGCTGATCACTTCCGCTCGGGTATCGCCTCCATGAGCAGCGCCTGCGCGCGCCTGAGGTCTATGGTTCCCGGCTGCATGCCGATGAAATGCCCCATACGCACGATCACGACGTCGCGCGACGGGATCACGTAGACGTCCTGCAGCCCGGCGCCGCGAAACGCAAAGGCGTCACGCGGCAGCTCGGGCCACGCGCCGCGCGCGTTCACCCACACCATCGCCCCGTACGCCGAGTCCTTCCATGCCGGCGCAGGCGTGGACACGAACTTCGTCCAACCCTCCGGCAGCAATCGCTGCCCCATCCACATGCCGTCGTTCAGGTAGAGCATCCCGAGGCGCGCCCAGTTTCGCGCCGTCCCGTAGTCGTAGCCGTTGAGCAGGAAGTTGCCGTACGGGTCGGTCTCGAGCACCTGACGACGGATGCCGATCCGATCGAACAGCGCCCGCTGTGGCCACGTCAGGTACTCCTCCCGGCGCTTCCGGACCGCGTCGCGGATGATCATGCCCAACGTCAGCGGGTCGGAGTTGCGATAGCGGCCGAACGTGTTGGGCTCGAACTGCAGCGGTCGCGTCGTCGCGAACTGAAAGGCGTCGATCGCGCCCGTGTAGCCCAGGTCGTGGTCGTGGTAGCCGGGGATGTCCTCGGGACTGCCACGGCTGAAGCGAAGGCCACTCGACATCCGCATGAGGTCGATCACGCGGATCTTCGCGCGCGGGTCGTCCGGCGTCTTGTGCCATTCTGGGACCGGCGCCGGATCGTCGAGTTTGAGCGCGCCCTGCTGGACGAGTATCCCGATGAGCGTGCCGACGATGCTCTTCCCCATCGACCAGCTCTCGAGCTGCATGTCCTTGTTCGCGCCCGCTCCGTACCGCTCGGCCACGATTCGACCGTTGTACACGACGACGAATGCCGCGGTGTATGACGCCGGATTGGCGAACGCGGCGTCAACCGCCTGTCGCAGCTTGACGGTGTCGATCTCCGCCGGGAGTGGGGTGCGAGGCAGGACGTCGCCCATGGGCCACGGCATGGTGGACGCGTCGGGCAGCGTCGAGGTGACGCGCACCGGCTTGAAGAACACCGAGTCGCGGCCGGGCTGGTGGATGATGCAGCCCTGGTCGCCATAGAGCTTCGCCTCCCGCGTTATACGGTTGGCGACGGTGAGTCGCACGAGCTTGCGCCGGCGGTCGACCGCGAGGCTCGTGACCGAGTCGACTTTGTCCCCCAGGAAGTATGGCGTGACGTGAGCGAGCGCTTCCGCCGAATCCCGGCCCGAGACGAAGAGGGCCGAGCACAGGATCTTGGCAGTGCCGGCGACGCGCCAGCTGTCCGGGTCGTTCGGTGGGGAGCCGGGCTGCGCGAACGCCGACGCGATCGGCACGGCAAGCACGAGCCCGAGGGTGGCAGCACGGAGTCTGTTCGGCATACTGGTCCCGGTTCGTTGTCGCGACGCCGAGGAGCGAGCGGCGCCCGGCGTCAGCGTCGACGAAAATCACTTCGCGCGTGGAATCCGAGTGAGCGACGCGTCGGCCGCGCGATCACACCGACGCGGGCAACCGGCAGCCGTGTCAGCAGCACGTGGGTGTTGTACGATAATCTCTTGAACGTCAACTGCCGGCTTCGGCCCGTGAAAACTGGCTGCGAGTCCGGCCTCACCATGCGGTGGGCCTACTCGGCTTTGCGTCGATCGTAGACGCCAGGTTCGTCGAGGCGCGGCCGCGCAGCGTATCCCCGAGCAGCCTTGCAACCAACCCGACGATGCGGGCCTTCGCGCCGGTGACGAGCGAGACGCGGAAGCGTCGGGAAAGCCCCGTGGAGGTAGGCCGCTTCTGCCCGAGCTACTAAAACCGGTACACCAGGAGTCTTCTGATCCAGATTCAAGCCGGAGCGGTACAGGAGTACCGCAAGTTCCATGGTGATAGAGTAGAAGACACGGGATGTGCCCTTTTTCGTTTCATGGTTGGACGGGCATATCCCGTGTTGATTCTGACCCACGATCTCGCCCACGACATGAACCGCGCGCGTGCAGGTAATGACATGCCCTCCGCGGCGAATCTCAGTCGCGCAACCGCGTTGCTGCAGCGTGTCTTCGCCGTGTAGCGGCCGATGTCTTGCCCTAACGAGTGGCCGGCTTCAATCGCGAAGCGGAAGTAGATGCCCGCTATGACGCGCGACTCCCGTTCCTCGCCCGCGCTCTCATCGCCGAGGAGGAGCGCGGTGACGACGATCGCAGCGAGCGGCAGCTCCAGTACATCGCTCGAAGGTAGACGAACACGCCACCGGGCTCCGGGAATGCCGCCGGCGAGCTCGGCCAGTGAGAGCGGCACCCTTCATTGGAGCCGACTAACCCAGGTCTAACCGGTGCCCGTTAAACTGCCTTAATGGACACATGTGATTCACGTCACACATGTCCTGCAGCGTACGCGCGGCCGGATAACACGGCGAACGAACGGTTGCGTTGAGCGAATGACGTCTTCGCGTGGAGCGATGCCGCTCCAGTAACCGTCCGGCCAGAAGTCGTTTCGGACCCAGTGATTCCGTAGCAAAGCGTCTTTGCTCCGGTCATGTCCGTAGTGTGCCCCATCCCAAGGAGATTCATCATGCGGTACGACCGGCTCTTCCCTCTCGCGGCGTTTGCATTCATCGCCGCCTGTAGCAACACCGACACCGTCACGAGTCCGGCTCGCATCCGGGCAACCGCGCCACGGCTCGCGGTGACGACGATCGAGGACGCGAATGCGCCATCTGGCACCCATCTCCAGACGGGTTCGATCGGATGCACGGTGGGCTCTGACCTCTCGGTCACGTGCACCTCGTTCGAGCTTGCTGGCGTCGGCCACATCGACGCCGACGTGAGTCTGGTCGCCAACTACACCGCGTCCATTACATGCTCCAACAAGGGCGTTAACCCGAATAACGACGTCGAGGCCCAGGCGACGAGCTTCTCAGCGGCCGACAATTTCACCGCGACCTCGTCGAAGAACGGAAGACTGCGCGTCAGGGACTCGGCGGCGAACCCAAATGCTAGCGCCGCCGACGCCTGTCCGAATCCGAACTGGACGCCCACCATCACCAACCTCACGCTCGTGAGCTTCACGTACAGTGTCACCTTCGACGGCTTCGCGAACCCCTACATCTTGATCACGGGGCCGTGACCCCTGAGCCGCGAGGCTCGACGGGCGGGAGGCCTCGTGGGCTCCCCCGCCGGGTCATCCGACCAGCCGCGCAGCGTGCGGCGAGCAACTGACACGGTAACTGACACAGGGCAGGAAAAGACGAAGCGCGATGCGACTTAGAGTCGCATCGCGCTTTTGGTTGCCCCTCCTGGGCAAGTTCGGTAACGCTATGCGTTACGCAGCCAGGGCCAAGTTGTTGTTGGCAGTTGTGATTTTCCCGCGTGTTTTACCAGGCAGGAAGCGCAGGCGACCCGGGGTGCTTGTTTTACCGGCACTTGCCGCTGTTGCCACGGGACGTGCAGGTCCCGGGCGGCTCTGGCATCGTCGTGCCCGTGCCCGTGTACAGGTACTTGTTCGGCGTGCCCGGCGTCGGAGGCACCGACGGCTCGTAGGACATGTTGACCACGGTCGCGCGGCCCAGGATGTCGGCCGCGATTTGCGCCGGCGTCCAGTCCGGGTGCGCCGACCGGACCTGCGCGATATGCCCGGCGACGTGCGGTGAGGCCATTGACGTGCCGTTGGCGCCGCCGTAATAGCCGGAGCTCGAGAAGCTGTACGGCACCGCCGACACGATCCCCATCCCCGGCGCGAACAGGTCGGCGCACGGCCCCGAGTTCGACCAGACCGGCATGAAGTCCTGGTTCGCGTCAACGCGGCTGCCGCCGAGGAACCCGGACGCCATCACCGTGAGCGCCGACGGCACCGACGCGGGCGTGCTGTAGCAGGCGTCGTGGCCGTCGTTCCCCGCCGCCACGGCGAACGGGATCCCGGCCGCGATCGCGTTACAGACCGCCACATTGAGCGCCGGGCTCGTGCACGAGCCGGGCTTCGAACCTGTTCCGCCGGAGAGCGACATGTTGACGACCGCCAGCTGGCCCGGGCTTG
The DNA here is from genome assembly GCA_046725585.1 of Gemmatimonadota bacterium. Classification (GTDB taxonomy): domain Bacteria; phylum Gemmatimonadota; class Gemmatimonadetes; order Gemmatimonadales; family Gemmatimonadaceae; genus JAJKIV01. Next base: position 31,460 of record JBKOYV010000205.1, read on the forward strand.
CTTGTACCTGATCAACGACCCAGTCGACCCCCGCGATGACCGAGCGGTTCGTGCCGCGCCCGTCGCAGCCGAGCACGCGCACCTCGACGAGTTGCACCTGGTTGGCGATGCCGACCGTCGCCCCGCCGATAGTGCCGGCGACGTGCGTGGCGTGCCAGGCGCAGTTCGGGAACGACCCGTCCACCGCGTCGTAGCCGTTCCGCGCGCGGCCGCCGAACTCCGGATGTGTCTCGTCGAGGTCGACGTCGATCACGTACGCGGTGACGCCCGCACCCTCGTTCGGGTAGTTCGCGTACTCAAGGTCCAGCGCGTAGCCCCGCTGGTCGGCCCTGTCGGTCCCCCACGACCGCGCATAGCGGTCTGCCTCGACGACGCCGTTTGTTTCGACCGTGACCCCAGCGTTGGCGAGCGCGGCCGAGTCGTTAGGCGAGAGCGACGCCGCGAAGCCGTCGAGGGACCGGGAGAAGACCTGCGACGGCCGAATGCCGAGTCGCGCGGCGGCCGCGACGGCGAGTCCACCGGGACGGCCGGGGACGTAGGCGATGTGCGTCGCGTCATCTCCGGGCCGGACGGCGGCGGCGGCGGCGGCGGGGCGCGGCGGGCGGGCGGCCGGGCCGGCTGGGCCGGCCGAGTCAGAGC
>JBKOYV010000473.1:0-25529 GCA_046725585.1 Gemmatimonadota bacterium
GCCCAGCGCGCCATGATCGTCCGCGCGTGTCGCGAGTGCGAGGAAGATCAGATCGTCATCACGCACGGCACCGATACCATGGTGGAGACGGCCCGTGCCATCGCAGAAGGTGTCCCAGGGAAGACGGTCGTGCTCACCGGCGCCATGATCCCGTACGCCTTCGGCAGCTCCGACGGTCTCTTCAACCTCGGCAGCGCGCTCTCGTTCGTGCAGGCACTCCCGGCCGGCGTCTACATCGCGATGAACGGGAAGAGCTTCTCGTGGGATGACGTCCGAAAGAATCGCGAGGCAGGAGTATTCGAGCGATTGAGCGCGTGAGCGTCACGAGCAGCCCGGATGAATGGTTGTGGGGTTGGGACCCGACACCGGGCATCGTGTCGGTCTACGCGGAAAGCAACGGGCAGGCGACGGTCTGGCGGCGGATTCCGAAGACCGGTGAGATCGTGCGCGACGTGGAGCGGTTCCGCCCGTGGCTGCTGCTCGACCGCATTGACGACCTGAGGCACCTCGGGAAATCGCTCGCGCCGGAAGGCGTCGCCGGCGCGCGCGTGAACTACCGCGAGCTGCGCGGGCCAGGGGAGCTTCGCTTTCTCGTGTCGGCCGAGGATGGGCGAACCCTAACGAGCGCCGTCCTCGATGGCGCGACACGTCGACTCGGCCGGCGGGTGAGCCACATCCGCGAGCTCGATGACGACACCGTGCTCGCCCTTCAGCCGGAGGAGCAGTACCTCGTGGCGACCGGGCGCACGTACTTCCGCGATCTTTCGTTCGACGAGCTGCACCGGCTTCAGTTCGACCTCGAGACCACCGGCCTCGATCCGAAGCGCTGCCGGATCTTCATGATCTCCGTGCGATACCCTAACGGGGGGACCGAGGTTCTCGAGATCCGCGGCCGAGGAGACGACGCCGAGGCGGAGCTCATTCGCGAGCTCAACGCGAGAATCGCCGCCGCGGATCCCGACGTCATCGAGAACCACAATCTCCACGGCTTCGATCTCCCCTTCCTCGACAGCCGGGCGCGGCGCCTGGGCGTGCAGCTCGAGTTCTCGCGCACGGGACAGGCTGGCCTCCGCCAGCGCGCCGCACGACGCGGGCTCGCGAACACCAACGATGACGGCCGGCGAGTTCGCTACGTGGCACCCGGTCGCGAGTTGATCGACACGATGGACGCCGTCATTCGGTACGACTTCTCGACGCGGTCGCTGCCGGGCCACGGCCTCAAGGCGGTCGCCCGGTACTTGGGGCTCGCGTCACCGGATCGCGAGTACATCAAGGGAAGCCAGGTCTGGCCGACGTATCGCACGGATCCGGAGCGCGTTAGGCGTTATGCAACGGACGACGTCATCGAGGTCGCGCACCTCTCGCGCATGCTGGGCGGCGCCGCGTTCGCGCTGGCGCAGATGGCCCCGCGGCGCTACGAGCGCCTGGCGGACGCCGGCGCGGCCACCGGCGTGATCGACCCGATGCTCGTGCGTGCGTACGTGCGATCGGGCACGGCGCTGCCCAAGCACCAGAGCGACGACGGGACGCCACACAGCGGCGCGGCGCTGCACCTGTTCGCCTCGGGCGTCGCGCATCGCGTCGTGAAGGTGGACGTCGCGAGTCTGTATCCGTCGCTCATGCGGGCGTATCGCATCGGCCCGGCGCGTGACGAGCTCGGGGCACTGCTCGCGCTCGTGGACGGGCTGGTCGAACGACGACTCAAGGCCAAGGCTGATGCGCGCGCGGCACCTCCCGGCTCGGCGGAGCGACACACCAACGAAGCAATGTCCGCCGCGATGAAGATCGTCGTGAACTCCGCCTACGGATATCTGGCCGCCGGCGGCGACCTGACGCGCTTCGCCGACGTGCACGCGGCCAACGAGGTGACACGTCGCGGCAGGGAGACGCTCGACCTCATCTGCCGTTCGCTCGCCGAGCGTGGCGTGACGCTCATCGAGGCCGATACGGACGGCGTGTACTTCGCCGTCCCGGACGCGTGGACGGAGGCCGATGAGCGCCGCGTGGTGAGTGAGGTAGCCGCACTGCTGCCGCCGCTCGTGCAGCTCGAGCTCGAGGGTCGTTATGCAGCCATGCTCTCGCACGAGCCCAAGAACTACGCGCTCCTCGGCTACGACGGTACGCTGCTCCTTCGTGGCGTGGCGTTCCGATCGAGCCGCGCGGAGCCGTTCGGCGAAGCGTTCCTGAAACGGGCGATCGCGCGGCTGCTGACGAACGACATCGCCGGCGTGCACGAGGTGTACGTGGCGGCGGTGGGTGCGCTCCGGCGCATGGAGGTGCGGACGCGTGAGGTGTCGTCACGGGTCCGGCTCACGAAGTCGCCGGCGCGGTATCTCGAGTCGCGAGAGCGGAGACGCGAGCTGCCTTACGAGGCGTTGCTCGCGAATGGCGTGACGGAGTGGAGCGTCGGCGACCGGATCAGGGTCTATCGGAAGAAAGCGGGGGAGGCTGGAATCGTGGACTTCGACGAAGAGGACGGGGAGCCCGACCCGCGCGACTACGACGTCGAGTACTACGTCCGCCAGTTGCGCGAGACGTTCGCGGCGCGGCTCGCTCGAGCGCTCAGACCCGTGGACTTCGACGCGGTGTTCGCGGATCCGGATCAGGGAATGCTCTTCCCGCCGAACTTCGAGTCCATGCGACCCGTTCTGACGCGGTTGGCCTACGGCTGAAGGCCGAACAGGTCCTCTTCCCCGAGGTCGGCAACCCATTGATTTGCCCGGGAGCGCAGTCATCATGAACTGACCCTCCTCGGAGGTCCCAGTTATGAGCACCGCGCGCATGTCTCGCCGTCAGGCGATGGCCGCACTCGCGGCCGCGCCCCTTGTCACGCTGCCTGACGTTGGGCCCCTCCACGCCGCGCCCGCCACGTTCGTGCTCGTACACGGAGCGTGGCACGGTGGCTGGTGCTGGAAGAAGCTCACGCCGCTCCTGCGAGCAGCTGGCCACGACGTATTCACGCCGACGTTGACCGGTCTCGGCGAACGCTCCCATCTCCTGACGCGCGACGTCGGCCTCGACACTCACATCACCGACATCCAACAGGTGCTCGAGTACGAAGACCTGCGTAACGTGGTGCTGGTCGGTCACAGCTATGCCGGGATGGTGATCACCGGCGTGGGCGACGGGGCGGCTGACCGGATCGACCAGTTGGTCTACGTCGATGCCTTTCTTCCGGAGAATGGAAAGGCGTTGACCGACTATAGCCTGCGGGCGTTTCCGCCGCTCACCGAGGACTCGTGGCGTGACCGATCGAGAGAACCGAAGGATTTCGGTGTGACGGACGATCGTGACGTCGCGTGGATGAACGCGAGACTGCGGGACATGCCCGGCAAGTGCCTACGGCAACCGTTGCGGCTCCACGGTAACAGCCTGAGCACGATCAAAGGTGCCTACATACTGTGCACGCAGCGCGCCGATTTCCGTGAAGCCGCCGAGCGGGCGAAGCACCTTGGCTATCGGTATCGCGAGCTGCCGTCTGCAGGCCACGACGTGATGGTGACGCAGCCTCGGGAGCTCGCAAGGCTGCTCATGGAGCTTGCCTAGGAAAGCGCGTAGAGAATGAACCTGCGCAGATCGAACTGACGGCCCCCTAACGCTTTGTCCGGCTCCCATTTCGGCCAGAGGTTCCAGAACGAGTTGCGGTCGTCGAGCATCATCCCGGCGAACGTCTCGGCCACGATCGTCCCGCCCACGTCACCGAGCTTCGGCGTGTCGATTTTCTGGTCGCCATCGGACGTGTGCACGACCTCCGACTCCGGTTTCGTCCGGAACCCGCGCGCCGCTTCAGCGAGGACATAGGTCCAGAGCGGACAATTGCTCTCGAACCTCGCGGAAATCTTCGAGATCGGCGGGATGGCCGAAGCGTCGTCCGACGCGCTCCCGATGAGGATCTCCTCGTCGTGCAGCGGTTCGACCCCGACGGCCCTGGCAATGGATTGCCCGTTAGGCAGCCGCATCCGCCAACCACGAACCAGATTTCGGGCGGCGAGTGACTTGAACGGGCCCGGATTGGTGCCGGTCACGCTCACCGGCAGGTTCGAGAGGGGGTCGACGAGCGACGGGTCGATCTTGTACGCCAGCTGCGTGCGTGCCGCCTGTGCATCAGCGGGGTCATCCTCCAGGCCAGCCGGCCGCTTCTCGATGTCGATGAAGCGCGCCCAGTCGATCGCCCACAGCGGGTTCATCGCGCGGAAGCCACGCAGGTCGTCGACCGGTGGCGAGCATCCGGGCGGCAGCGTCGAGAGTGGAAAGATCGGAATCGGCGCAACGCGGTCGTTGAGGCGATACCCCGGCCGCACCATCGAGTGGCCGAAGCGATACGCCGCGGCCGCGAACTCGAGAGGCATGAAGGCGGAATTCTTCGGCCTGTAGAAGCGCAGATGCGGTGGCCGATCGACGACGTTCCCGTGGCTCCTGGACGCGAACAGGTGAGGGAGGATTTTCTCCAGCACCCGGGCCGACACGACACGCCGCAGGAAGTCGTGCGTGACCACCCACTGATAGTGGAACCGCACCTGCTGCTGCACCTGCTCGAACGTCAGGAGCGGATTGTCTCGCCTGACGCTGTTGTGAAAGCGCAGCACGAGTCCCTGGAACTGGGACACGATCGCGTTCTCGTCGTTGCGCGGATCGCCGATCATCGCCCGCTCGTTCGCCGCCCGCGCCAGGTCCTGGGCCTTCTGGATCGGCCTGCCTAACGCTTCCCCACTCAGCGGGCGGCCGAGCAGCAGCTCCCGGTCCGGACCGTACAGGTACGGCTGGTCGTCGGGCCCCCGGCCGTACACCGAGTCGAGATCGAGGCGAGGCGTTCGGAAGTCGACGAGGGCGTCGGGATCGTTCTGCCGCATCAAGCTGCTGCTCGGGTCGAACGTGATGTCGTGGTCGACGAACTGCCCGAGGTATGTGTATGCCGATGGGATCCCGCTCTCCTCGTCGTCCGCGCCGTCCTTCGGACAGTCCACCTCGTGGATCATCGCGGCGGCGAGCGTCTCGAGCAGCTGCTCCGTCTCCGTGTCGTTGGCGCCGAAATCGGCCGGCGCGAGCGCGCGGAAGATTCGGCCGAAGCGGCCCTCGAAGAGCCGGCTCCGGGTGTCCATGTCGATCCCGCGTGGCGGGCTCCCGTGCGGGCGGACCAGCGGCGCCTTCGTGACCGCCGTGTTGCGAATTTCGAGACCCATGGCAGTGCTTCCTGCGAATGCGGAGAGGCTATGGTAGGGCCAAATGCCGCATCCGGCAATGCCGCGAGCCTAACGTCTCTCGCCAGCGCCAGAGCTCGCTTGTCACACCGTGATGCGCATCACCGCTTGATGATCGTGACCTCGCCTAACGGCGCTGCGCCGAGCCGGCCAGAAACCGCCCGATCGTCTCGTTCAGGAACGCCCGGTCTTCGGGGCTCGCCCCGGCCCCCGCGGGATGACCCCAGATCGAGTGGATCGGCGCGAACACCACCGTCTTCATGAACTGCTTCTCGTACTGGGCGTCGGTGAGCGGGAAATAGAGGTCCGTTTCGGACGGCATGTACAGGAATGGCACCGTGATGGCGCCTAACGCCTTTTCGATATCGCCGCCGAAGCCCTGCGTCTGCCCGATGTCGTGACGCTCCCACGTGCGTACCTGCAGAATCAGATTGTTCGCGTCGTTGGTGCCCGGGAACCGTGCCGGCCACGCCTTGATGAACTGATCCAGCGTCGTCCCTGGCGGCGTGGCGGCCTTCCACAGCTCCCGGCGCCACCATTCCTGCGAGTAGAGCCACGCCGCCCACACGGTCCCGAACGCCGCCAACCCTTTCACCGGCGGCTCCGTGTAGTCGCCATCCTTGAACGCCGGATCGGCCATGAGCGCGGCGAGCTGGCCTTCGAGCCTAACGATTCCGTGGCCGTACGTCTTTGCAGTGCCCGAGGTCGCCGCGATGCGGTCCGCGAACCTGGGATAGCTCACCGCCCACTGGAACGCCTGCTGCGCGCCCATGGAGAACCCGATGATCGCGCGCAGGTGCGTGATCCTGAGATCCTCGGTCAGCAGCCGATGCACGGCTTCGACGTTGTCGCGAATCGTCGTCACCGGAAACCGGGGCCCATGGTACGGCTCCGGCGTGTTGCTCGGCGACGATGAGTGTCCGTTCCCGAAGAGCTCCGTTGCGACGAGGAAGAGCTTGGCGGTATCCAATGCGAGGCCGGGACCGATGAGCCACTCGTAGCCGTGGTGCGTCGCCATGTAATGCGACGGCAGCAGAACGGCGTTGCTGCGGTCGGCGTTGAGGTGACCGTACGTTCCGTACACGATCACCGCTTTCGGGAGCGTCACGCCGCTCTCGGTCTTGAAGTTCTCGATCGTGAACTCGTGATGCTCGGCCCGGTCGACGCGTGCTGGCTGTGCGCTGGCCGTTGTTCGGGCGAAGGCCACCAGGGAGAGAAGGCCGACGAGGAAGGCACGCTGGCGAGTCATACGAGCTCTGTTGGGGGTGGCCCAATCATATCGCATGTTTGGCCGGTCGGCCTCCCTTGGTTCGTCGGCCGACCCCGAGAGGCCAGACCGCTGTCCAAATAGGCCAGCCGGAAATCATGTTACCGTTCACGCCGAACTCCAACCGACGACAAACCCGGAGCCTCATGGCGGTTCACGGCAAGATCGGATTTCGCGTTCGCACTGACGTCCCGCGCGCCTCGGCCGAGCTGGTCGCCCGATTTCGCGACCATGCGACCTCGAACATCGCCGACGCGATGGGCCGCTTTCATTTCATGGACTTCGGCATTCGTCCGCGCTCCGGGCTCCCACTCTGCGGCATCGCTGTGACGGTCGATGCTCGACCTGCCGACAATCTCATGGTCCACAAGGCGCTCGAGGTCGCGCAACCGGGTGACATCGTCGTGGTGAGCACGAACGGCAACACGACGAGCGCCGTCTTCGGTGAGCTCATGTGTCGCACGGCAGTCGGCGCCAGGCTCGGCGGAATCATCGTGGACGGCGCAGTCCGGGACGTGGACGGCATCACTGCCCTCGGCTTCCCCGCGTACAGCCGCGCGGTCTGCGCCGGCGGGTGCGACAAGGATGGTCCGGGCGAAGTGAACTTTCCGATCGCATGCGGCAATACGGTCGTCAAGCCTGGCGACATCATCGTTGGTGATGACGACGGTGTAGTCGTCGTCCCTCGCGAGGAGGCGGAGGAGGTGCTGCGTCTCACCGCCGCCCTGGTGGAGCGCGAGCGCACGCGCATCGCCGAGATCGACGCAGGCGTGCTGTTCAAGGACGAGATCAACGAGACACTGCGGAAGAAGGGTGTGTTGTCGCGATGACGCTGGCAGAGCGAGCTCCCTCGAGCACGAGCAGCGATACGCTGCTCCTCATGACCCCTGGCCCCACACGCGTCCCCGAACGAGTGCTTGCCGCCGGTGGGTCGCCGATGATCCATCATCGCACGAGCGCGTTTTCGCGTGCGCTCGTGTCGGTGATCGAGCGGCTTCGACCCTTGTACGGCACCGCAAGCGCTGACGTGCTGCCGATTCACACCACCGGTCGCGGCGCACTCGAAGCGTCGATCACGAACCTCTTCTCGCCCGGAGACGAGATCGTTGCGTGCTGCAACGGCAAGTTCGGCGAGATGTGGGCCGAGCTTGCGGAGAGCTATGGGCTCATCGTCCACCGCGTCTGCACCGACTGGAGCCAGAGCGTCGGGCCCGACGACGTGGAGCAGGCGCTATCTGAACATCCTCGGACGCGCGCAGTCACGGTCGCCCACAGCGACACGTCCACCGGCGGGCAGAACGACGTCGCGTCGATCCTCGCTGTCACGAGCTCCCGCGGCGTCCTCGGGATGGTGGACTGTATCAGCTCACTGGGCGGAGCGCCGTTCGCCTTCGACGAGTGGGGCGCCGACGTCGTCGTCACGGCATCGCAGAAGTGCCTGATGGCGAGCCCGGGTCTTGCGTTCGTGGCGGTGAGCGAGCGGGCGTGGCACGCGTACGAATCGGCGCGCCTAACGCGGAACTACTGGGACTTCGGCGCGGTGCGCGACAACCTGGCTCGGCCGCAGCCCGAGACGCCGGGAACGGCGCCGGTGCACATCTTCCTCCAGCTCGCCGAGTCGCTCGCGATCATTCACGAGGAAGGATTGCCGACCGTGTATGCCCGTCACGAAGCCATGGCGGGAACCGCTCGCGAGCGCGCACGGGCGATGGGGTTCGATCTGCTTCTCCCCGCGCTCGATCGCTGGTCACCAACGCTCACCGCGTTGCGCACGCCCGACGGCGTGTCGCCGAAGCTCCTGCGCGACGCGCTCATGCGCCGTGGCATTCTCGTCGCGGAAGGGCTTGGGGCCTATGGCGGCCATTGCATTCGCATCGGCCACATGGGCGACATCCGCGTGAGCGACGTCGAGCGCACGTGCGATACGATCGAGGCCGTGCTGGCCGAGGCGCGTTAGGCGACGTGGCCGGGAAGACGGTCAGCGAGAGGATTCTTTCGTCCCGGTCGGGGGTGGACGCGCGCGCGGGCGACGTAGTCGTCTGCGAGCTCGACTTCGCGCTCGGCACCGATGCCGCGACGCCCATGGCGATCGACTACTTCGAGGCGATGGGTGGCACGCGCGTTCGTCATCCGGAGCGGTTTGCGTTCTCGCTCGATCACTACGCGCCGCCCTCGAGCGCGAAGTCGGCTGCGCTGCACGATCGCGTGCGCAGCTTCGCGCGCACACACGGCATTCACGTGTGGGAGGTCGGCGAAGGGATCGGCCTCCAGCTCATGGTCGAATCCGGTCGATGTCGGCCCGGCGGCCTCGTCATCGGTGCAGACAGTCATTCGACGATGTTCGGCGCGCTGAACGCGTTCGGCACCGGAATCGGGAGCTCGGATCTCGCGGCAGCCATGATCTCCGGTCAGGTGTGGCTGCGAATCCCGGAGACGACGAAGGTGTGGCTCGAGGGTGCGCTGCAGCCCGGCGTGTACGCAAAGGACGTCATCCTTTCGCTCGTCGGACAGCTCGGGCAGGAAGGCGCAAATTATCAGACGCTCGAGTTTCTCGGACCCGGTGCGGAGACGTTGAGCATCGACGAGCGCCTGGTGCTGAGCAACATGTCGGTCGAGATGGGCGCCAAGGCGGGAATCTTCCGCGCGGATCATGCGACGCGCGCCTATCTGAGCACTCGCGTCGTCGAGCCGTTGATGCCGGTCGAGCCGGACGACGACGCGCGTTATGCACGCGAGATCGTCGTCGACCTCTCGGCGCTGGAACCGCAGATCGCGCGCCCGCACGACCCGGACAACGTCGCTCCGCTCCGCGCGACGTCGGGCACGCGAGTCGACATGGTATTCATCGGCACGTGCACCGGCGGGCGCGTTTCCGATTTCCATGAAGTCCTGGCTGAGGTCGCGGCTGGAGGCGGCATCGCGCCGGGAGTCATGCTCGTGCTCACGCCTGCGTCGCGTGAGGTGCTGCTCGAGCTCACCCGCGATGGGACGCTCGAGGCACTCACGCGTATGGGCGCGGTCATCACGACACCCGGGTGTGGCGCGTGCTGCGGGACGTCGGGCGTCATCCCCGGCGATGGCATGACCGTCGTGTCCAGCGCGAACCGCAACTTCAAGGCGCGAATGGGGAACGCGACCGCGTCGATCTACCTGGCGTCGCCCGCATCATGCGCTGCGGCTGCTGCGACGGGAATGCTGACGGGCCCACATGTGAGGGTTTGACCCACCACCATGCAGATCCGACTCGAGGGTCGCGCGCGAGTGTTGGGTGATGACGTGAACACGGACTACATCATCACGTCGGCCCGAAAGCGGGAGACGATCGACGAGAAGGTCCTCAAGCAGTACCTGCTCGAGACCCTCGACCCGGCATTCGCGGCGTCCGTTCGCCCGGGCGACATCCTCGTGGCCGGCCGGAACTTTGGCTGCGGTTCCGCCATGGAGGTCGCCGTGACGGTGCCGCTCGCCGCCGGCATTCGTGCCGTGCTCGCGCGAAGCTTCTCCCGCACGTACTATCGCAACGCGATCAACAACGGCCTCATCCCGGTGGAATGCGACACGAGCGCCATTCGCGAAGGCGATAGCCTCGTCGTGGACCTCGGGGCCGAGGTCACCGTGCGAAACGACACGCAACAGCTCACGATGACCGCACGACCACTGCCGTCGCACATGCTTCGGATTCTGGAGGCCGGTGGGCTGGTCCCGTACATCCGCGCGCACGGCGGCTTCGAGGTGACCGCGTGAGCGCGCTTTAGCGTGAAGCTCTACACGAAGATCCTGATCGCGCTCACACTCGGCGCAGTCGTCGGCGTGGTGGCCAAGGCGTATGACCTCGCCTGGCTGCACGGGTTCATTCGTGTCGTGGAGCCGTTGGGCACGGCGTTCATCCGTCTCATGACGATGATCGTCCTGCCACTCGTCGTGAGCAGCCTGCTCGTCGGTACGGCGTCGTTAGGTGACGCACGCCAGGTGGGCAAGGTCGGCGCTCGGACGCTCGGCTTCGCACTCGTCGCGACGGCCGTAGCCACGATCGTCGGGCTCATCGCGTTTGCCGTGATTCGCCCGGGCTCGGGACTCGATGCGGCCGTGCGCGACGCGCTCGCCGCGCCCTTCGCTGCTCGGGCGCAAACCGCTGCGACGAGTCAGACATCGCTCGTTCAGACGCTGATCGAGATCATCCCGAGAAATCCGTTCAGGGCGCTCGCGGATCTCGACCTGCTGGCGGTCGTGTTCTTCACCATCGTGTTCGGCGCGGCCACGGGCCAACTCCCGCCGGACCGAAAGGCGCCGATCCTCGCGTTCTTCGATGGCGTGACCGATGTATCGATGGTGATCATCGGCTGGGTGCTGAAGCTCGCCCCCCTTGGCGTCTTCGCGCTGAGCGCTTCGGTGTTCGCGAGCTTCGGCGCGGAGCTCATCGGCAGCCTGCTCGTGTTCTGCCTAACGGTGATCGTCGGTGAGCTGGTGTTCGGCTTCGGGGTCCTCGGCGCGGTGATCGCGGCGTTCGTGGGCATGAACCCCGTGACGTACTTCAGGAAGATCGCGCGAGCGTCGCTGGTCGCGTTTTCGACGTCGTCCTCCAACGCGGCGCTCCCCGTGAGCCTCGAGGTCGCGGAGACCGAGCTCGGGATCTCGAAGCGCGTCGCCGGCTTCGTGCTGCCGTTGAGCGCGACGCTCAACAAGGCGGGATCGGCGCTCTACAAGGCGGTCGCGGTAATGTTCATCGCGGAGGTCTATGGCGTCGGCCTGCACCTGCGCGAGCAGCTGATCATCGTCGTCGCGGCGACAGCGTCGGCGATCAGTGGAGCGGGCGTGCCGGGCATGGGAATGGTGACGATCCTGATCGTGCTCAACGCGGTGGGGATGCGTGCGCAGGCGCAGGCGGGCATCGCGCTCGTGGTTGGCGTGGATCGCCTGCTCGACATGGTGCGGACGTCCGTGAACGTCACATGTCAGCTCGTCGGAGTCGGCTACGTGGCACGCGCCGAGGGCGAGGCCCCAATTGGTGCCAGGAACGAATTACATCGTTCCGACGCGCGAACCGGCGTTGGAATGATGTAATTCGTGCCTGGCACCAATTGCCGTGCCGGTCCGCATTCGAAAATGCGTTCAGACAAGCGATGCGGCGCCACGCGTTCCTCGTGCCCCTGCTGCTTGGGTCCACCGGTTGCGGCGACGACGGGGTAGACCACCCCGCCTCGCCGCGAATCGAGATTTCCGCTTCCGCGACGGGGATCACCATCCTCGCCGGCGCCTCCGGCACCGTGAACCTCGCCCTCGAGCGGGAAGGCGGCTACACCGGGGAAGTGGCGCTCACGGTCGAGACCACGCCCGCCGGCGTTACCGCAGCGTTCGCGCCCGCCAGGCTGCCTAACGGGGTGGCGACCAGCGTGCTGACCCTGAGCATCGCCTCGACCGCGGCGGCGGGGACGTCTTCCCTGACGCTGCGGGCTACGGGAACCGGCGTCGCGGACAAGACGGCGACGATCCAACTCACCGTCACGCGGCCCCCGCCGTCAACGGGCGCTATCACATGGAAGTTCTGCGGTCCGATCAACCGAACCATCTGGCTTGCGGTCCAGGATGGAACCGCCGGAGCCTGGAAGCAAATCTTCGCCGCGTCGAATACGTACCAGTTCGACGTCACTCAGTCGAAAGGCGCCGTCGCGTGGGTGCGCGAGCTCGCGCCGGGCAACTACGTGACGAGGGTGTTCTACGGTACGGCCGACGAGATCGCCGCGTTCGGCGCCAACGATTGCCTGGGTCGCACCGCTACCGCGAAGGTGCTCACGGGGAGCGTCACCGGGTTCACGCCGAACACGGGCGTCTCGGGCGACCTGGTGCGCGTCGGAACGACCGGCGCATCGGACATCGTGCCTACCGGGCCGACGTTTCAGCTCATCGGCGTTCCGGACGGCCCGCGCGATTTCGTCGCGACGCGCGTCTCGCACACGTTCGCGAACGGGACGACCAACGACACGTTGACCAGGTTGATCATACGTCGCGGCGTCAACGCGACCGGCTCGCTCGACCTGTTCGACTTCAATGGCCCCGAGGCAGTGGCGCCAACGATCGCGGAGCTCACGCTGAACGGAACGAACGGTGAGCCGACGATGCTGTTCATGTCGTTCATCACAGACCAGGCCGCGCCGCCGACACTCGCCCCGACGCTCTACACCGCGACGCTCGGCACCGCCACGACGGCGCCGTTGTACACCGTGCCGTTCGCCTTGCAGCGAGACGGCGATCTGCATCAACTCACGTTGCTCACGGGGGAGGTGGTCAACGCGGGAGACGCGAACGTCTCGGGGCGACGCCTCACGAAATACTTCTCGGGTCCGGAGAACCAGACACTGACCATGGGTCCGATGCTCGCCATCCCGACCAACACCCTGGTCGCGGACTCGCCGGTGCGTTACCGGGCGCAGGCGCCCGTGCAGCCGGCATACGACACGTTCTATATCGCCGAGTGGTTTCAGTTCCCCAACTTGTCTCCGACACGCGCAGTGGCACTCATCATCACGTCGGCCTACGCCGGCGGCGCGGAGTGGGACGCGACGATCCCGGATCTCACGGCGGCGGGATGGGATCCGGGATGGGGGCTGCGCGCCGGCATCGAGACCGGGACCTTCTTCTCGGGCGAGGGGTCCACGTTTGCCACGGGGATACCGAGTGGCGCCAGGGATCGTGGGACCGTGACGTCGGCGTCGCGCACGACGTTGCCGACCGCGTTTGGTGCGAGGCTCGCGCCTTCGCTGCAGGTGCTCCCGTGATGAATGGACAAATGGTGCCGGGCACGAATTACGTCCAGCTCCTCTCTCCAGAGCCGTTTGAAAAGGGGAACAAAAACCTCGGGCGGACCTGTGCGCCCCGAGGTCGCTCCCCATTCAAATCCTCTTGGGTGACACAGCGTCCCGAGCGCCTGTTTTCGGTGTCCGTCTGCGTGCGAAGCGTCTGCGGCTGTCTGTGGCCTGCGGTTCAGTCGCCGAGATGATGCGATGGGATGCTCCGTTGGGGGTCAGACTCCGAAAACATCGAACGAGCTCGCGAGCAGGCGAGTTGAGCGGCAACTCGGTGCGCGGATTCGATGAGTTACGAGTCTGACCCCCAACGGAGCATTTCGTCTCAAACCGGGGTGGTGTGACGCCGCTCGGGCTTCGCAACCGGCTTCACCGGCCGCTCGGTACTGACGGAGCCTAACAAGTACCGTTGCCCCTCCCCGAGCCGTTCAACCCCGAGCGCGATCGATTCGACCGCTGCCTCGACGCGATCCAGCCGATCCGACTGCTGACCGACACCCAATGCGTCGCGTCGGTCGAGCTCCTTCCGGGCGGCATTCTTGCCCATGAGGTAGACGGCCACGTAGCTCAAGCCGAGCACTACGGCGCCGCCGCCGAAGATGATGACGGGGATGATCTCACCAACGTTGATGCCCATGATACCGTCCTCGAAGACGTGGCCAATTACCCGGTCCTTGCCCGTACGGGTGCCGGCCTTCGGACGGTTTCGTCATCGACGGCAACCGCCGGAGTCGCCCCTGCCGGCCGCGCGCAGCCCGGGGACTTCCGACCGGTCATTCGACAAGCACCGCTGACTCGACGATCAATCGCGCCGATCAACCACCCGCCGTGCTAGCCGACCACCGCAAGCTCCACCGGCGGCGTTGGCGACCGTCGCGACTGTGGATCCACGGGGCGGTTGCCCACGGCGCGATCGAGCACCGGCAGATACACGACGAACGTTGCGCCGCGACCCGGCGCCGAATCGACGGTGACGTTGCCGCCCGCGCGGCGCACGATGCCGTGCACCATCGCGAGACCGAGGCCGGCGCCCTGACCATTCTCCTTCGTCGTGAAGAACGGCTCGAAGATTCGGCCGCGAATGTCCTCGGGAATGCCGTGGCCGTTGTCGGCAACGGTGAGGCGCACATAGTCGCCGGCGTCGGGCACCCCCGTGCGAGGATCGTTGGCCTTTACCGGCAGCACATCCAGCATCACCACGACCCGGCCGTCTTTTCCAACGGCGTCGCGCGCGTTCGCGACGAGGTTGATCGCGATCTGCTCGAACTGCGCCGGATCCATGAGGACGGTCGCGCCGCCGTCGGCCACCGTGATCTCGCACGCCACCGACGGCCCCGCGACGCGACGCAGCATCGGCGCCAGCGCTCGCAGCCGGTCCAGCACGTCGAATCGCTGGGGGTCCTGGGGCTGCTGCCTCGCGAACGTCAGCAGCTGCGACACGAGGGCCGCACCGTGCTTCGTCGCGTCGTGGATCTCGTCGAGCGCACGGGCATCGTCGCGACGCGCGGCCGAGTGGCGGAGCGAACCCGTCGTGAGCCGAATGACCTGCAACACGTTGTTGAAATCGTGCGCGACGCCGGCCGCCAGGCGCCCGAGACTCTCCATCCGCTCGCCCGATGCAATCCGCGCTTCCGCCGCCATCAGCGTCGCCGACTGACGCTGCACCACCGCGAGCTCCTCAGCCGAATTCGTGAGGAGCGACATCACGCCGAAGCAGATGATCGCCAACACCTCGATCGTGATCGCGGCGACAACTGCGCTGAACGGCAGATCGGGCATGCCGACGCGTAGGCCGAGGGTAACCGAAATGGCTTGTCTGACTGCGAGCGCTGAAAACCCGAATGCCAGCAGGCGAATCGCCCGCTTGTGCTGCTCCGCGCG
Source organism: Gemmatimonadota bacterium (assembly GCA_046725585.1). Classification (GTDB taxonomy): domain Bacteria; phylum Gemmatimonadota; class Gemmatimonadetes; order Gemmatimonadales; family Gemmatimonadaceae; genus JAJKIV01. The sequence continues at coordinate 15,147 of JBKOYV010000473.1, forward strand.
CGCGTAGGCGTAGGCGTACCAGGCGATCTGCGCCGGCACCGCGATGACTGTGAGCTTGATCAGTCGGCTCGCGGTGACGGTCACAACCCGGGCTTCGGGAAAGAGTGCCGCCGAGCCGAAGACGACCACCCCATGGAGCACGAGCGCTGCCAGCGCCCACGCGATCGCATCGCGCCGCGTATTCCGGACAGGTGGCCTGTCGGTCGCGAGCGCGTTCGTCGCGAGCCGAACGTACGGAATGCCAGCAGCGAGCAGCGCGATGACGACGGTATTGAGGGCGCGCGAGAGCTCCTTGTTGCCCCACGCCGCGCCAGCCCACGAGGAAAGGATGTTCGGGATCGTGGCGATCGCCAGCAGCTGCCAGAGCTTCGACAGCGCCCGCATCGCCGGGCGATCGAAATGGCGGGCCACTCCCAATTGCACGCCAGCGAACGACAGCGTCACCACGGCCTGGAGGAACGTGGAGCCGAGGTTGATCTGGTCGAACGAGCTGAGTGCTTCGAAGGAAAACCGCAAAACGATCGGGGCGGCGAGAGGAGGACCGGCGCGAGCCAGCCCAACACTTTTGACAGGGAACGACGATTGTCGCTCGTGTGACGAAACGCGCATTGCTCGGAGCGGCGAACGACCCGACACTCGTATTGTGGGCCAGCCTTTCGCTCCTCGCGCCAAAGGTACCGCGGGCTCGTCGAGGACTACAACCACCGGCGCCTGGTGCAATGGTGGCGCAGCCCTACGCGCGTTTTCGAACTGCTGGTCGAGATCAGTTTGGATCAGGGGCGCGAGCGACCATCCCGACGCGCCGAACGAATTCGTGCCACCTCGGGTCGTCAATGAACCGGGCGTCCTGGCCCGCGGCAACGGCCAGCAGCGCACCCTCCAGCGGGAGCACGACACACAGGAAGTCGCGCGTCTCGTACGCGCGCTCGAGCCACCTGAACGCCGCATCGTGATTGCCGAGCGCCTGTTCCACGACCACGATCGCGCTCGGTGGAAGCCAGCCGCGCTCACTCCGCTGCAAGAGCTCATCGCGAATGTGCCGCGCCCCGTCGAACCGGCCCGTTAGGCACAGCGCGGCGGCGGTTTCCGCGGGGAGCCAGGGGAGCGGATGGCCGAGGCGTGCAGCGGTCTGAAAGTCCGAGAGCGCACCCTCGACGTCACCGGTCATACACCGCGCCTTCCCTCGCCACCGGTAGCCATCAGCATACGCCGGCTCGCGAGCGATCACCTGCTCGGCCGCGGCGATCGCGTCCTCGTAGTCGCCGAGCAAGTACGCGGTGACGACGGCGTACCATTGCATGCCGAGGCTCGCGGGGTCGGCCGCGATCGCGGCGTTCATGTCCGCGATCGCCTGGTCGCGCCGTCCGCCCACAGCGTGCAGCCGAGCCGACAGCTGCAGCGCGTCGGCGCTCCTCGGCTCCAACGCGAGCGCGCGCTCCACGCGGCGCCTGGCTCCGTCGGCATCCCACTCGTGCCAGAACGCGATCTCGCCGAGCATGCAGTGCGCGTCAGCCAGGGCCGGGTCGATCGCCAGCGCTTCCTGTGCATAACGCCGTGTTCGTGTGAACGCTTCAGTGGGCGGAAGCACCATGGAGATCGCGAGCCACAGATACGACTCGGCAAGTCCCACGAGCGCCGGTGCGAACCCCGGATCCAGGCTCAATGCGCGCTGGAACTGCTCGATGGCCTCCCGATGCCCTTCTCCACGCCGGTGGTTCAGGTATCGGCCTTTGAGATAGGCGTCGTACGCCTCCACGTTGGCAGACTGACGAGTGCGGCGGCCCGGGTCGGGGCCCGGCTCCGGCACAGCGTTAGGCAGCACCACGCCGGAGGCTCCCTCATGCAGCGTGCTGCGCAGCGTGGCGGCGATGGAGCTCGCGATCTCATCCTGCACCGCGAAGATGTCCGTCAGCTCGCGATCGAACCGTTCACTCCACAGCTGAAATCCGTCCGACGCGTTGACCAGTTGGGCCGCAATGCGCACGCGGTTGCCGACTCGGCGAACGCTCCCTTCCAGCACCGTTCGCACGCTCAGCTGGTCGGCGATGGCGCGTGAGTTCATCGGCTTCCCCTTGAACGCGAAGCTCGAGGATCGAGCGGCGACGCGGAGGGCGCGGTCCTGCGCGAGGAGATTGCGGATTTCCTCCGTGATCCCGTCGGAGAAGTATTCGTTCTCGGGGTCTGCGCTGAGATTGATGAACGGGAGCACCGCGATGGATGGATTCTCTTGCGTTGCCACGCGCAACGCCGTGGCGGCGCTCGGCGTGGCCCTCCTCGCCTGTGCGGCCGCGTCCCCGGCCCCTATCGCCGACTCCAGCACGTCGACGAGCATCCGAGCCGACGCGGGCCGCGCATCCCGATTCTTCTCCAGACACTGCATTACTAGGTCGGCGAGCGGTGCCCAGATCGATTGGTCGCGCTCCGCGATCGGCACCGGCCGCTCGATCATGTGCGCGGCGATGTATTCGTAGCTGGTTCGCTTGCCCGGAAACGGGTGCGTGCCGGTCAGGCATTCGTAGGCCACGACCGCCCACGCGTACACGTCCGCGCGAAGATCGGTGCCCGGGTCACCGGCAGCCTGCTCCGGGGCCATGTACGCCGGCGTGCCTAACGCGACGCCGACCGACGTCAGTCCGGAGGACCGGAGGTCCTTCCCTTCGGCTGCGCTCAGGGCAGGCGGGCTGTCGGCCTCAGGACGCACGCCGCGCTCCGCTGCGGCGAGCGCCTTCGCTATGCCGAAATCGGTCACGACTGCGTGCTCCCCGAAGAGGAGCACGTTCTCCGGCTTGATGTCGCGGTGCACGACCCCTTCGGCGTGCGCGTAGGCGAGCGCCTGGGCAACATCACGGACGAGTCTGACGGCCGATCGCGACGTCACCGAGCCGGATTGGAGGCGAGCACGGAGCGACTCGCCGCGCACGAACGGCATGGTGTAATAGGTCAGTCCATCGTTGCTCCCCGCTGCCAACACAGGGACGATGTTCGGATGCTGAAGGCGAGCAACGGTCCGCAGCTCGCGCTCGAAGCGCTCCGCGGATACGCCTTCGGCGAGCTCCGGTGAGAGGACCTTCACGACGACGTCGCGTTCCAGTCGAACCTCGTGGGCGACGAACACGCGCGACATCCCGCCGCCGCCAAGCTCGCGCTCCAGGACATATCCCGGGCCGAGCGCCGACTGCAGACGTTCACGGAAGTCGAGCGTGCTGGTACTCACGTGTGTCGAGAGGGACGGGTTTCCGCTAAGCTATGGACGGGCGAGCGCGGCGCCAGCAGACAACGACACAGCTACGAGGTACTGTTTCCGGATGAGCTCCGAGCTACGGGACCATTTGCAGACCACGCTGGGCAACGCGTACACGCTCGAGCGGGAGCTCGGCGGCGGGGGCATGTCGCGGGTCTTCGTGGCGGCGGAGACCGCGCTCGGTCGCTCGGTGGTGGTGAAAGTGTTGCCGCCTGAGATGGCGTCCGGTGTGTCCGTCGAGCGGTTCAAGCGGGAAATCTCCCTCGCCGCACGGCTTCAGCATCCGCACATCGTGCCGCTGCTTTCCGCCGGCGAGACGGCCGGGTTACCGTATTTCACGATGCCGTTCATCGAGGGCGAGTCACTGCGTGCCCGCCTAACGCGCGGCGGTGAGCTTCCGATCAAGGACGCGGTGCACCTGCTCCGCGAGGTCGCGTCGGCCCTTGCGTATGCCCATCGGAAGGGTGTGATCCACCGCGACATCAAGCCCGAAAACGTGCTGATGACGGAGCAGCACGCGATGGTCACGGACTTCGGGGTCGCGAAAGCCATCAGAGCGGCGACGGAGGCCGCACAGGACGGACTGACCGCTGTCGGGATAGCGCTTGGGACGCCGGCATACATGGCGCCCGAGCAGGCCGCGGGCGATCTGGCCACGGATCGCCGCGCCGACATCTACGCGTTCGGCGTGATGGCGTACGAGGTGTTGACGGGCCGCACGCCCTTCGGTGCGCGACCCGCGCAAGCGCTCATCGCGGCGCACGTCATCGAAAACCCGGAACCGATAGAGAACCACCGTGCGGGAATCCCGACACGGCTGGCTGCACTCGTCATGCGATGCCTCGAGAAGCGACCGGCGGATCGGCCGCAGCACGCGGAGGACATTCTTCGCGAGCTCGAGGATGTGCCGATCCCGCGAGGAGACGCGCGGGAGCCGCAGCCGTCGGTGGCCGTGCTCCCCATGGTGAACACGAGCGGGGACCCAGAGAATGAACACTTCAGCGACGGCCTCACCGACGAGCTGATCGGCGTCTTCAGCAAGGTGCCCGGAATCACCGTCACCGGCCGGACGTCGACGTTCGCGCTCAAGGGCAAGGGATTGAGCGTCCGCGCGATCGCGGATCTATTGCACGTCGAGCACGTGCTCGAAGGCAGCGTCCGTCGCTCAGGCGATCGACTCAAGGTTCGTGTGCAGCTCGTCAACGCCGACGGGGGCGTGCTCTGGTCGGACAGTTACGATCGGCGCCTCGAGGACGTGTTCGCCGTGCAGGAGGAGATCGCACAAGCCGTCGTGCAGGCACTCGAGGTCAAGCTCGTCGCCTCACGGGGCCCGCTCGTGCGCCCCGCCACGAAGGACCTCACGGCGTATGACCTCTTCCTGAAGGGCCGTTACGTTCGCCGCGGCATGGCGCCGGACCAGATGCGCAAGGCCATCGACTACTTCGAGCAGGCCGTCGCACGGGATCCGACCTACGCCCGCGCGCACGCGTGGCTGTCGGACGCTCATTGGCTGCAGGTGGTCCTTGCCAGCCAACCGACCAGCGAGGAGGTACCGCGCGCCCGACGGTATGCAGAGACTGCGCTCGCGCTGGATGCCTCGCTCGCCGAGGCGCACTGGGCGATGGCGCAGCTGCTCTTCGGGTTCGATTGGAATGGACCGCGGGCCGAGCTGGAGTTCAAGCGGGCCATGGAGCTGGACCCGGGGTTCGAGGAGGCGCGGCATCTATACGCCATCCACCTGATGCACGACGGCCGGATGGCGGAAGCGGAAGCCGAGCTGACCCGAACGCTCGAGATCGACCCCCTGCTTGCTGCCGCACACCAAACGTTCGGCCGGCTCTACCTCAGCACGCAACAGCCCGACGAGGCGATCACGCATTTTCGCGAGGCGGTGACGCTCGAGCCGGCGTTTGCCCTGGCGCACGCCAACCTCGGACATGCGTACGTCATGAAGGGGATGCCCGCCGACGCCATCGCGGCGTTCGAGATGGCAGCGCTGATTGGTTCACCGAGCGAGAAGGCGCATCTCGCGTACGGCTACGCGCGCGTCGGGCGCACCGCGGACGCGACTGCGGTTGTTGCGAATCTCCTTGCATCCGGAGCCCATCTCCCGCCGTTTCACATGGCGCTCGCGTACGTCGGCCTCGGCGATCACGAGGAGGCGTTCGGTTGGCTGGAGCGGGCGCGCGAGCAGCGCGAGCCCTGGCTGACCACCCTCAACATCGACCGGGCGTTCGAACCGCTGCGCGGCGATCCACGATTCCAGGAGATAGTTCGAGCGATGGGCCTGGTGCCCTAGGCCTGTTGCCCCAGGGCCGATTGCCGATTGCACGTCCGGGCCGACGCGGCCTCCGCATCGACCGGCCCACTTCCAGCCGCCTAACGTCTCACCGGCAGCGAAGCCGGGCCACGAGCGCCGCGGTCTCGGCCGACGGCTCGGTGTCGAGCTCGGATCGGAGGCGCCGCGCGAAGCCGTCGAACAGACTGATGGCGCCCGCCCGGTCGCCTATGCGTTCGAGCATGGCGAGCGCGCGCCGAAGGACGCGCTCGTCGGTCCACGCACGACGCGCAGCCACGCGCGCCCACCCTCCAGCATCGGTCAGATATTGGTGCTCCTCGGATTCCCGCGCCAAAGCCCACGCCGCGGCGACCACGCGGTCGAGCGCCGCCGCTCGCGTCTCCTCCAGCCAGCGATCGAACGCTCCACACTCGGGGAGGTGAAAGCCCGGCATGAGGTCGCCGCGGTACAGTTCGAGCGCGCGGCCGAGGCGTCCTGCGTCGATCGCGGTCATGAACTCCACGGCATCGCACGACGGGGCTGCCGGTCCGATCACCAGCTCTTCGTCCCCAAACGACACGATCGCTTCCGCACCGAGGACCGACCGGACGACGTGGACGGTCTTGCGTAGCGCGCCGCGTGCGTGCGCCTGATCCAGTGTCGGCCAGAGCAGTCCGGCCAGCCGGTCCCGGCGCTGGCGAAGGCCGGGTTGTGCCAGCAGGAGGTACGCGAGGAGGGCGACCGTCTTCGACTGTCCCAACAGAAGACGGGCGTCATCCGGAGGGACACCGGCTAACGCGGTGCCTCCCAGAAGATGGAGAGTGGGGCGTGTCACGTGCGCCAACCTCCTCCGCGAAAAGGTGGAGCGGCGGCAACGCCAATTCAAGGTAGACGGGCCTCTTCCTCTGCAGTGGAGGAGCGCGTCGCCCCTTCGTAATAGACGGACGCACACGCGAAAAGAACGTGAAAGGAACGCTGCGCGAGCGCCGGCGGAACGCCGACGGAACCACCAGCACGTACGCTGGAGTCACCAACCGTTGCTGGTAACGCATTCCATCCGTGACATCGGCATAGCTGGAGCGACCACACCATGACACGCGCACAGTTACTCACCGCCGCGGCGGTTCTGATTGCATGCGGCTGCAATGAATCGTCGCTGGGGCCCGGGAACCCGGTCGGAGGGACTCTCCCCCCACCGCCCCAACTACAACTATCGGTAATCACAGGGACCGTCGTGACAGAACGCTCGCGCCCGCCCCTTGAAGTAGTCCTACGGCTTGAATGGGGAGAACTAGTCGAGCTTGTCGGCCCGGAGGCGTCACGACTCGTCATGCTCGACGGTGCCGAAGTCCAGTTGCGCGGCACCTGGACCAGCCCAATCCTGCAGCGGCCCCCTGGCGACGTCACATCGGCATTTTCGGTCGACGAGTTCCTTGTGCTCGCCGTCGGGGGGCGTGCGGCCATGGACGGCGTACTGGGACAAGAAGCGGGCAGATACTACCTGGATCTCGCCGGCGGCGATGACGTCTTCTGGTTCGAGGATGCGCCATCGGAGTTCGATGCCAACATCGGCAAACGGATCTGGGTGACTGGCTCGATGGGGGATCCGCCGCTGAGGTTTGGAGTGATCAACTAGCACGAACCGGGAAAGCGCCGCCGGACAGTCGGACCAAGGCGTGGCATGCGAGCGGACCCGCGAACGCGGGTCCGCTTGGCCTTTCACCTTTCCGGAGCGGATCGTAATCGGGCGGGGGCTCCTCGTGAGCCGCCTCCTTACCCTGCCGTTGCGCCTCTTCAGGCCGGTTGGATTGCCGATTGCACGCCGGACCTCAAGATTGCGTTCGTGACTTCCCTTCCCCGCTCCTCGCGTCAGCGGTACCGCGGCTTCGTCGACGACTACAAGCACCGGCGGCTCGACGACTCGATCACGTCGAGCAATAACGGGAAAGCGCCGGACGCCGGCGCCACCGAACGCCGTGGCAAGCGTCGCCAGTACGCCCGCGAGTACCTGCGTTGGCTGCGACCGTATCGGTATGCGGTCCTCACCCTGTTCCTGCTCGCGCTCGTGACCGCCGGGCTGCAGATGATCGAGCCGCTGTTCATGCGGTTCATCATCGACCGCGTGCTGCTCAACCGCGACCTCGACGCCGCGGCGCGTCTCACGCGGCTCAACCTCGCCGGCGGGTTGTTCGTCGTGGTGATCGTCCTGTCGAACCTCGTCAACCTGACGAAGGACTATCGCCAGCGGCTGCTCAACGTGCGCGTCATGCTGTCCCTCCGGCGGGCGATGTTCGAGCGTCTCCTCAATCTGCCGCTGCCCAGGCTGTGGGACATGAAGACCGGCGGGATCCTCTCCCGCCTAACGGGTGACGTCGATACGACGACCGGCCTCATGCAGATGGCGATCGTGTCGCCGGCGATCTCGGTCATCCGGCTCATCATCGCTATCGGCGTGCTGATGGCGCTCAACTGGCGGCTCGCGCTCATGGCGATGGCCGTCATCCCGGGCGCGATGTTCATCAGCTTCGCGTCGGCCAAGCGCATCCGGCCGATCTACCGCGTGGTCCGCAAGGACGTCGAGCAGATCGATGGCCGGGTGGGCGAAACGTTCTCGGGGATTCGCGTGGTGCGCGCGTTTGGCCGCGAGCTGCTGGAGCTGCTCGAGTACATGCGCAGCCGCCACACCGTGCTCAGAAAGGAGCTGTTCGCGCAGCGGCGCGAGATGCTCATCTGGACGTCGTGGGGGCTGCTCGTGTCCGGCGTGAACGTGATCATCGTCTGGTACGGCGGGGCGCTCAACCTCCAGGGTCGCGCGTCCATCGGCGACATCATGACGTTCCAGTGGTACACGTTCCTCCTGATGAATCCCGTGTGGCAGATCGTGAACTCGTTCTCGGAGCTTCAGCGATCGCTCGCGGCGATGGAGCGCGTGTTCGAGGTGCTCTCGTGGGAACAGGACAAGCCGGATCGACCCGACGCGCGCGATGCGCCGACGATCGTCCGCGAGATCTGCTTCGACAACGTGGAGTTCGAGTACCGCGAAGGGCGGCCGGTCGTTCGCGACTTCAACGTGACGGTGCCCGGCGGGTCGGTGATCGCGCTGGTCGGACGCAGCGGAGCCGGCAAGACGACCGTGACCGACCTCGTCGCGCGCTTCCACGACCCGACGAAGGGCCGGATCCTTCTCAACGGGACGGACATTCGCGAGTTCAAGCTCAAGACCTACCGCGAGCTGCTCGCGATCGTGCAGCAGGACGTCTTCCTGTTCGACGGCTCGGTGCGCGACAACATCGCGTACAGCCGGCATAACGCGACGGACGCCGAGGTCGAGGACGCGGCAAAGCGGGCGAACGCGTACGAGTTCATCGCGCGGCTGCCCGACGGCTTCGAGACGTTCGTCGGCGAGCGCGGCGTGAAGCTGTCAGGTGGCCAGCAGCAGCGTCTCGCGATCGCGCGCGCCATTCTGGCCAAGCCGCAGATCCTCATCCTCGATGAGGCGACGAGCAACCTCGACACCGAGAGCGAGCAGCTGATCCAGGCGTCGATGGCCACGCTGCTCGCGGGCCGCACGACGTTCGTCATCGCGCATCGCCTGTCGACCATCCGTCGCGCAGACATCATCCTTCTCATGGAAGATGGGCGGATCATCGAGCGCGGCACGCATGCGGAGCTCATGGCGGCGCATGGGCTCTACCATGAAATGGTCGTGCGGCAGATGATGTCGCATGGGGACGACGGCGAGTACACGCTGTCGTTCACCGACAACCGTGAAGGGCTGCTGACGGAAAACAACGGCTGACCGGCGTGCAACCGGACGCGCCTCTAAACCCGGGAGTGCGCCAGAGGGAAACGGCCTGCGCGCAGTGTACGCTGAAACACCGACCCAAAAAGCACTGAATCCTACAAGCTAGCCATTCCCTCTGTCGTCTCAGCGGCGCTTGTTTCTGTGGCGTCAGCGTTCGTGGTTGCTGTGCGGTTACAACCAGGCGCTTGATCGCTGGCACGCGTCGTCCCGATTCGTGCGTAGTGACTGGATGAAACAACCCGCTTGATGAGCGGGCGCGGGCCGAAGTGCAGCACGAGGCCCACTCGCAGTCGCGACGCGCGGAGGTAATTGAGCAGCTGTGCGGGCGCGACAGGGTCAAATACCAGACCGGTCTTAGCCTCCAGAATCACGGATTGTTCGGCGACGAGGTCTGCCTCGTAGGTTCCAGTCGGTAGATCGCGGTGAAAGAGCTCATACCGGACGAGCTGTTCCACCGCGATGCCCCGGTGTTCCAGCTCGATAGCGAGGGCCTTCCGATAGACGGTTTCGAGGAATCCATAGCCGTGCGTGCTATGCACGTGGAGAAACGCCGCGATGATCCGACCGGTGAGGTCTTGCAGCGGGTACTCGGCATCTGGGAAGCGCGACATACCCCAGCGGGCTAGTTCTGTGCGAGGTTCGGTTACGCAACGAAGATAGACCCGACTCGCGCGCTAGCGTCATCAATCGATTGTTCGCCGGATCAAACGGTTCACGATGGTGGTTACCTAACTGCAAATGACCGGCGACCACGACCGGCACCAACCACGGCAACTGCTAACGGCAACCACGAACGCTGACCACGCTGATCTGTCGAACGCTGTGGCCGCTGAATCGTTCTCTGGCGCGAGCCACTCGACCGGAGCGTCAGCTCAATCACACGAACAATCGAGGTTTGCTGGTTGTTGTTTTTCCCTAAATAGCACCCTCAGCGTGTTCAGCGCCGCTCGCGTCTGTGGCCTCAGCGGTCGTGGTTGCCGTTTGCCGTTGCCGTCTTGCAGTTGCCGTCTTGCAGTTGCCGTTCGTCGTCGCCGTTGTGAAATGAGCTTGCCGGATTGG
>JBKOYV010000365.1:0-2436 GCA_046725585.1 Gemmatimonadota bacterium
ACGTCCGAGGGAGCGGCGCAGCACTTACCCCCGCGCCGCCACCGCGGGGCGACGTCGCCCGTGTCCCGTCGCTCGCTCGAACGCGTGGGCCAGCTGGAGCACGCTCCAGTCGTCGCGATGGCGTCCCACGATCTGGAGCCCGACCGGCAGGCCGGAGCTCGTCAACCCAGCCGGCACCGAGATGGCCGGATTCGCCATGAACGTCACGTACCAGCAGCTCCGCATCCAATCGATGTACGTTGCCATCTGCACGCCCGCGACGGACGTCGGGTACTTGATCGTCACGTCGAACGGCTCGACCTGCGTCACCGGGAGCACGAAGTAGTCGTACCGCGCGAAGAACGCCTCGACCTGCGAGTACAGCTGATCCTGCCGCGTCGCCGCGCGCGCGACGTCCGCCGCGGTTTGCCGCTCCGCTTCGGCGATCTCCCAGTGAATCGTGTCCTTGATCCACTCGGGCCGCTGCTTCGCGAGCGCCGCGTAGCTCGCGTGGTACGAGAGGTGGCGCAGGGTGGGGAACGCCTCGTCGACGCCGGCGAAGTCCGGCTCCGCTTCCTCGACGGCGCAGCCTAACGACTCGAAGACGTGCCGCGTCTCGCCGACGACGCGGCGGATCTCGGACTCGAACGGGATGCCGCCCAAGTCCTTGTACCAGGCGATCCGCGTCCCCTTGAAGTTCCGGTCGAGGCGCCCCGCGAAGCGAGCCGGGTCGTCGTTGAGCGCCACCGGGCAGTGCGAGTCCGGTGTCGCCAACACGCTCAGGAAGAGCGCGACATCCGCCACGCTTCGCGCCATCGGACCGCTCGTCGAGAGCGGCGACCATGAATTGCGGCCGGAGCTCACGCGACCCGGCGATGGACGGAAGCCGACGACGTTGCAGAACGCGGCCGGGTTCCGGAGCGACCCGCCCGTGTCGCTGCCGTCGGCGATCGGCACCATGCCGCACGCGAGCGCCACCGCAGCACCGCCGCTGCTGCCGCCACAGCTACGGGTCACGTCGTATGGATTCTTCGTCGCGCCGAAAACGGGATTGAACGTGTGCGAGCCCGCGCCGAACTCCGGCGTGTTCGTCTTGCCGACGGTGAGCGCGCCGCCTTTGCGGATGAGCGTGATGATGGGCGCATCGGCGTCGGGGATGTGATCGCGGAAGAACGGCGAGCCCTGGGTCGTGCGGATTCCCTTTGTCGCGACGAGGTCCTTGTGCGCGATGGGGAGTCCGTGCAACGGCCCGCGTGGCTTGCCGCGCGCGAGCTCTTCATCGGCCGCCGCGGCGTCCGCCATCGCGCGATCCGCTACGAGCGTCACGATCGCATTGACGGCCGGGTTCACGCGGTCGATCTGCGCGAGATACGCCTGCATCACCTCGCGCGCCGAGACTTTCTTCGAACGAAGCATGGCCGCGAGCTCGGTCGCGGGCGTGAAGCAGAGGTCGTTCGGGGCGTGCGCGCTCGGGGCCTCACCGGCCATGGTCCACCTGTGGGCGCTGTCTATGGAAGTGGTTGCGGCAACCGCGGCGGCGCCGAGTCGGCGGCCGAATTCGCGGCGGCTGATCGAGTCCCCTGACGTCGGATCCTGTCCGGGACGGGAGGGTGCGTCGCTCATGGTCGTCCCGGCAGGATGGTGTGTCGGTGCATGCCGACGGATCGAAGGCGCGAAGGAACGAACGTCGCCGTCCGTGTGCAGAGTATGCCGAGCGCACGGGGGGTCGGCAACCGTGACTGCGACCGTCGCGCTCTGCGTGTTATCGTCCGTTCCGTGAACGACCCGCGGCAGCGGTAGACAGCTCGGCCCTCACCGACCCTACGCCCGTCCGCGCGTCGATGCGTGGAAGCGTGCTCACGTCGCCCAGGTCGAGATGATCGCCCGAGCCCGGAGCGCCGGGGTGCCGAAGCTCACGGCCGTCGATGCGAAGGCGCACGCTGCCGACGTTCGAGCGCAGGCGAATCGCCCGATCGGCCGGGGCGCTCACGTCGATGTCCCCGACCGAAACGTTGACGCGAACGTCGTCGATGATCGGAACTCGAACGTCCCACTTCGTCGAGCAGTGCTCGTCACGGCGGCCGATCGAGAGCCGACCGGCTCGATGAGCGCGGTCGCGCAGCCTGACGGCCGCGTCTCGAAGGACCACGACACCGAGTCGCGCGATTCGACGACGACGCGAACGTCCGAGAACCCCGGCATCGAGCGTGAGCGCGTTACCGGGGGGAAGCAGCCCCGCCGCTGGTCCGGGCGTGGCGGGGGCTCCCGGCCGGCTCGCCGCGGGCGCGTGGAAGGCGCACGCCGCGAATGACAGTGCCGCAACAGGCACCCAGCGCGAAGCGTGAGTACGGTTCATGACGTACGCTACGACGCGCGATCCGAGGCGTCCACTGGGGACTGGGGACTGGGGACTGGGGACTGGGGACTCGGCCGGGATGCTTCTACTCGCGCGGAGCC
>JBKOYV010000011.1:0-33553 GCA_046725585.1 Gemmatimonadota bacterium
GTACTACCGCGGGGACCCGGCGGCGCGGCGCCGGGAGCGGCAGGCGAAGTTGGAGCGCGGGCGGGCCGAGCGGCGGCGCCTGAACCGCGAGCGATTGGACGCCGCCGCCTAACGGTGAACAGTGAACAGGACTGCGGAGGAGTGTAACTCTCAGGCGACGGCCAAAGGCGCGAAAAGCTCTGAAGCACTACACCCAGTCCCCAGTCCCCAGTCCCCTGTCCCCAGTCCCCGCTTCCGAGTTGCAACCAGGGGCGAGAGGCCGCATATAGACGGCCTTTCCGCTCTCCGGAGCCGTGAATGGCCGTTGAGTCGTTCCGCAACATGCGCGATGCCTGGCGTGCGCTCGCCCGCTCCCCCGGAGTGATCGTGGCGGCTGTGCTGTCGCTCGGGATCGGTATTGGCGCCAATCTCACCATGTTCGGCGTCCTGCGGGCGATCGAGTTCCCCATCCTCCCCTATCCCGAGGCGTCGCGACTCGTGCAGCTCGACGCGTCCAACGCCGCGCGCGGGGCAGCGGGCTACCCGATATCGCTGCCCGACTTCGACGACATTCGCCGCGAGAACCGATCGTTCGCCAGCGTCGCTGTGAGCGCGGACGAAACGATGACCCTGCGCGGCGCGGCCGAGCCGGCGCGAATCTCGGTGAAGCGCGTGAGTGGGGGCTATTTCAATACGTTAGGCACGCGGGCCAGCGTCGGCAGGACGTTCACCGACGCCGACGGGAACCTCGCGCCCGTCGTCGTGCTCAGCGATCACCTCTGGGCCGCGCAGCTGAACCACGACCCGAACGCCGTCGGCCGACTCGTACGACTCGAGGGCGAACAGTACACGGTGCTCGGCGTCATGCCACCCCGGTTCGACGAGAACGTCGATGCGTGGGTCCTGCTCCGAGGAGACGCCTCCGCTGCGCGGGACGACCGGCAGTATACAGCGATCGCGCGCCTCCGACCGTCCGTTACGCTCGCTGCGGCCATCACGGACCTTGCGTCGATCGCGGGCCGCCTCGCGGCGGACCATCCGCAGACGAATTCGGGGTGGGAGCTCACCCCGACGCCGTTCGACCGGCTGCGAGCGCGCGAGTCGGGCGGCGGCTGGTACCAGCTGCAGGCAGGCGTCGCGTTCCTTCTCCTCGTCGCGGGCGCGAACGTCGCGAACCTCCTGCTGGCGCGCGCCGTAGCCCGGCGACGCGAGTTGGCCATCCGCACGGCGCTCGGCGCGACACGCTGGCAGCGGTTCCGCCTCGGGTACGCAGAGGGGCTGGCGCTCGCGCTACTCGCCACCGTGTTAGGCAGCATCCTGTCGGTCTGGGGTGTGGGCGCCGTGAGAGGGTTGGCGCAGCTCCCGAGCTCCGTTCACGTTCCGCTCGACACGCTCACCGTGCTCGCCGCAGTGGTGCTGGCGGTTCTGGTCTCGTTCGTGATCGCCGCGGCCCCTGCAGTCATGGCAGCTCGCGTTGACGCCGACACCGCGCTCCACGAGAGCGGGACGCGCGCCTCGGCGTCTCGCGGTCAACGGCGGTTGCGCACGCTGCTGTTGTACGCGGAGGTTGCGGCCGCCCTCGTCCTCGTGACCGGCGCGAGTCTCATGGCGCGAACGCTCTGGAACCGTCAGCAGCGCGACCTCGGCTTCGACCATCGGAACGCCCTGCGCGGCGAGATCGCGTTCACGGACTCGCGTTATGATGACCTCGCATCCGTGCGCGTCGCGGTGTCTGACCTGAGGCGAACCATCGACGGGCAGCCGGGCGTTCGCGTGGCGGGCGTTTCGACCTTCCCGTTTGCGGCTCGCCTCGGCTCACCGATTCCGATCACCGAACCGGGTGGATCGAATGATCTCCTTGGACCGGATACGCCGCGCGTCATCGAGAGCGTCAGCCCGGGCTTTTTCGACGCGATGGCTACTCCGCTACGACGCGGCCGAGACATCGCAGCGACCGATGCGAGTGGCGGTGCGCTCGTCGCCGTGGTAAACGACGAGCTTGCGCGACGAGCATGGCCCAGCGGGGAACCGGTTGGCCGGACTGTACGCATCTCGGCAACCGACCCGGGCGGGCGGACGGTGACACCCACGGTTACGGTCGTCGGAGTCGTCGCATCGGCGCTGCGGAGCTCGATGCACGACCGCCCGTTGCCGCGCCTCTACGTCGCATTCGATCAGTTTCCCGGCCGAAACGTTTCGCTCGTCGTTCGGGCGCCGGCGACGCCGGAGCGGCTGGTTGGCGGCGTGAAGGCCGCCGTGCGTGCGATCGACCCGAACCTGTTCGTCGAGGACCTGCGCACGCTCGAGTCGGACGAAAGCGCCTTTCTTCGCCCGACGCGACTGTACGCCGTCATGCTCGCCGCGTTCGCTGCGCTCGCGCTCCTGCTCGCGGCGATCGGCGTGTACGCGTCGATGGCCTACTCGGTCGCGCAGCGCACGCGCGAGGTCGCGATCCGCCTCGCGCTGGGCGCCGATCCCGGTCGGCTCGTTAGGCGCGTGCTGGCGGAGGGATTGCGGGTGGCGGTCGTAGGCGGGGTAATCGGCGTGCTGGTGGCGCGAGCGGGCGCCCGGTTGTTGCAGTCGCTGGTGTACGGCGTTGGCACGACGGACCCGGCGTCATTTTCGGCCGCGGTGCTCGTGCTGCTGCTCGTGGTGATCGGCGGTACGTGGGTACCGGCGCGGCGCGCCAGCGTCACGGATCCGGCGATCACGCTCAAGGCGGATTAGGGGAGCACGTTGGGGCTGCCAGCACGGGCCGACCCGCCCACCGTGCGACAACTGATGACTGAAAACCAAGGACCTGCCACTGCCGACTGAGAACTCGCCCAGACTTCCGTGATGTCCGGCGAGTCGTGAGTTAGTAGTGATAGGTCCTACGTACTCAGTCATCAGTTCATACAGCGTTCTCGCTGGGCGGAAGCGACTCATTTTTTCAAACCCGCTCGTCGGGATGTGGAGACCGCTAAGCAACGTGACGGCAACCGATTCCCGAGCTCACCCACTCGTCGCGATCGACCGGGCGACCATCGAAGCCATGTGTGCGCCGATCAGCAACGGCGCAGCGTTAGGTGATATCACGGTCGAGGGCGAAGGGCTCGTCCATACCCTGTTGCGTGTCCCGACGACCGACGGGCGCACATACGCCCTCCGCATCTCGCCGCCCGACGAGAACGGAGCGGTGGCGCGACGGTCCCTTGCCAGCGAGTTGGCCCTGCTCGATCGCCTCGCCGGAGCGCTCCCAGTCCCTCGCCCGATCGTCGCAGACGTCGATGGCTCGCGCCACCGTTTCGCGTTCATGATCTATCCCTGGATCGACGGCATGACCCTCAACGCATGTCGCCGCCTGCATGGCGCAGCCGCCCTGCGAATTCTGGCGGAGCCGTTAGGCAGGCTGATGGCGCTCACTGTCCGCATGCCCGGGGTCGATCGATCGGTCGTGCCGCAAGGCTCTTCCGTCTCGGACGCGCTTTCGCTCGCAGACGTGCATCTGCGCTCCGAACGCGTACGCAACCGCCTTGGGCCGCGCGCGGCTGATGCGCTCCGCTCCGCGCTCGATGCTCAGCGATCCTCCCTCGAAGATCTCGAGCGGTGTAACGGGCTCGTGCACGGCGACCTCGGCGGCCGGAACGTCGTTGTCCGACAGCGCAGCGACGTTTGGGAGATCGCCGGTATCCTGGACTGGGAGAACGCCTTTTTCGGATCACCGCTCTGGGACGTCGGGAGCCTGTTCCGATACGCCTCGCGCTACTCGCTCGACTTCCGAATGGCCTTTGCCCATGCGTACGCCGACGCCGGCGGCGAATTGCCCGATGACTGGTGGACACTATCGCGATTGCTCGATGCAACTCGTGTCGTGGCGATTCTGGCCGGAGATAGAGAGCTGCCGTCGGTGTTCGATGACTGCCGAGCGATTGTGTCGACTCTCATCTAGCGCGGTTCGTCCCAGTTCGTCCGCGATTCGTCCGGAATGCGGTACCCCGAATGCCGCGCCTCGGACCGATCGTAGATTCGCGCCATGCGAATGGCTCCCCTTTTCCGCCATGCCATCGCCGCGACTGGCCTTGTGTCCGTCGGCGTCCCGCAGCAGCAGCAGCAGCAGCAGGTCTTTCTCAACATCAACCCGTCGTGGTCACCCGACGGCCGCCAGCTGGTGTTCGAGAGCGCTCGCCATGGCAACACGACGCTGTACATCATCAACGCTGATGGCACCGGCGAGCGGCGCCTAACGTTTACCGGTTACGGCGACGACACGCACCCGGCGTGGTCGCCGGACGGTCGCACCATCCTCTTCGACTCGAGCCGCGACGGCGCCTTTCACCTCTACACGATCCGCCCCGACGGCACCGACGAACGACGCCTCACGATTCGCGACACGAGCGGTGCGCTGCTCTTCGCCCGCCATCCGTCCTGGTCGCCAGACGGCCACCGCATCGCGTTCGACTCCGACCGCGACGGGAGCGAGAACGTCTACACGATGCAGAGCGACGGTACCGGCGTCCGGCGCCTAACGACGAACCGGGATCAGAACGGCCACGCGTCGTGGTCGCCCGACGGGGAGCGGGTCGTATTCAGCTCCGGACGCGGCGCGACTGCCGTCATCCGGACGATCCGCGCCGACGGCACCGACCAGCAGTCGCTCGGGCGAAGCCCGTCGGCGGGCGCAGGCGCGAAATACTCGCCCGACGGGCGCCGGCTGGTGTTCTTCTCAGAGCGTGAAAGGAGCTCGCGCCTCTACTCGATCGCCGCCGACGGAACCGACGTGCGGCCACTGACCACCGAGGGCACGAGCTACGAGGCAGCGTGGTCGCCAGACGGTAGGCAGATCGCGTTCTACTCGAACCGGACGGGCCGGTACGAGCTATACCTCATGAACGCGGACGGAACGAACCAGCGCCAGATCACGAACACGGCGTACGGTAACGCGTGGCCGCAGTGGTCGCCGGACAACAACCGGATCGTATTCGCTTCCACGCGCGACGGAGACTGGGAGCTCTATACGATGGCGCCCGATGGCTCCGACGCGCGCCGGCTGACGTGGAGCACGGGGCGGGACGCGCACCCGATGTATCTGCCATCGGGCCGACGCATCGTGTTTCAGTCGCCTCGGGACTACGCGCAGACCGGCGAGGTCGACGTCTACGCGATGGACGCCGATGGCAGTCATCAACGACGCCTGTTCTCACACCCGGGGTTCGACGGCGTACCGGTCCCGTCGCCCGACGGGCGTCACATCGCGCTGCAGCGGGGCACCTACGATTCCACGGCGCGCACATTCCACTGGGAACTGCTCGTCGTGGACTCGCTTGGGCTCAACGAGCGAGCACTCACGTCCAGCCGCTGGAGCAGCCAGGTTCCAAGCTGGCGACCGGGTGGTGACGAGTTGGTGTTCTACGCGAACCCGGACGGCCACGACCAGCTGTTCGTCATGGCGATCGCAACCCGAGCCGTTCGACCACTGCTCGTGAGTCGGGCGAACGACACCGCCCCCGCCGTTTCCCGCGATGGACGCTTCGTCGCGTTCAACTCCGACCGCGACGGTCCCGGCGATCTGTATGTGTTGGAGGTCGCGTCCAGTCGGGTCACACGGCTGACGACCGCCCTCGGTGTGCGCAGTCAGCCGAGCTGGTCCCGTGACGACGGCCACCTACTGTTCTCCGCGACCAGCACCGGCGTGGACGAGGTGTACGTGGTGGCCCGTGACGGGTCGGGACTGCGCCGCCTAACGCACGGAACGGACGGGATCAGGTAGCGGCGCGGCTGGCGCGTTGGGGCGGCTCGCTCTGGCCAACGCGGCATAGGACCGATGACCGAATACCTAGGACCTACCACTACGAACTCATGACTCGCCAGCCATCACGAGGCGTCTGGGCGAGTCGTCAGTCATAGGTGGTGGGTCATTGGTACTCGGTGATCAGTTCTTTCGGTCTGCGAGCGCCTGGCATCAACATCTCCCACGCCGTCCGCTATAGTTTGTCGACGTGGCTCATACGACTACGGCCGGCGTGTACATGCTCGTCAATGAGCATGCCGACGCGATCCAACGGTTCGCGTCGGATCCTGCGCTCGCGCGCATGCTTCGCATCGACAACCCGGCATCGCCCACCGTCGGTACCGATACCGTCGCTCGGGTATCCGCCGAGCGGCTCGCCGGCGACGCGTACTGGAACGTGGTAGTCGATCAGCGGGAGGTGTGGGGTGTTGCCGGCCTGGTCGGTCCCTACACCGACCGCCCGACCCTTCAGGTGTGGATCGATCCAGCCGCTCGACGCCGGGGGTACGGGGCGCTGGCGGTACGGCTGGGCCTCGACTTCGCATTTCGAAATCTCCAGCTCCGCCTCGTGTTCACGTCGGCGGACCCGGGCGATCCCGGCCAAATGTCGCTGCTCGGCGCGTTCGGCTTCGTCGAGGCCGAGCCGAACGTGTCGCGGTCCGATTGGCGCCTAACGCGTGACGCATGGATCGCGCATCGTGACCGTCCTGCGCTGGCGAGGCTGCACCCGGCGTTGCGCGCGATACTCGACGCCGAGCTGGCCGCCGGGAACGAGGTCGTCGAGACCGGTGGCGGGTGGCCCGACGGCGACAGCGTGTTCGTTCGGCTCCGCGACCCGTTCCGTACGAAACCCTCTCCGCTTCCGCCGGGCGTCGTGTACACGGAGCCTAACGACCCCCATTGGTGGAAGGCCGACTACAGCTCGGTGTCGCCGCGCCACATTCTCGCCTGCTGATCTAACGATCGGGCGATGCGACTTGCAGTCGCGCGATTTTCGCCGGGATCCGCCCTGGCGACGCACCGTACGCGATCCACAGGTCATGGGTTCGCGGATCTATGGCGAGATGCCTCACCAGCGCCCCTCTGCTCGGCAGCGGGTAGATCGTGAAGCGGTTCGCCGCCGCGTCGTACGAATAGACGGCGTCCGCCGCCGACGTCCCGATCCATATCCGGCCGGTCGCATCATCCACACGCACGACGTACGGCACCGCGTCCGCCTCGGGCAGCGGGAATCGCGTGAACGTCCGCGTAGCAGGGTCCAGTCGAACGAGCTCGTTCGTCGCGTATGCCGGAATCCAGAGCATCCCCTTCGCGTCGATGTCGAACCGGCGCGGTCCGCTCCACGTATCCGGCATCGTGAACACGTCGAACGTCCGCTTCCTCGGGTCATACGCGAACAGGCGGTTGCCCTGAAGCTCCGACGTCCACACGTGACCGTCGGGGGCGACACGTATCTCGTAGGGGATGGGCCCGCCCGGCCCATTGCCTAACGTCGGATGCGCCGGGACCTCGAAGTGCGTCGCGGCACGCGACGAGTCCCGTGCCGCTGTGTCGATGCGCGCGATGAGCTCCGGCGAGTGCGTGAAGTGCCCGTTGATCCACACGCCTCCGTCGCGCGCGAGCGCGACACTGTGCGGATAGAACCCACCTGGCCATGTGCGCCAGCCGCGCGTCTTCGGGCTGTACCGCGCGACCATGTGTCGACCGCCGAGGACGACCCACCAGTCGCCGGCGGAGTCGATCTCGAGCGCGCGCGGGTTGGCCTTCTCGACCGGGATGTCGACGCCATCGAACCTCCCACTCGTCGGGTCGAGCACCCACATGCGATGCGAGAACATCCCCGTCACGACGACCCGCCCGTCACCACCCACCGCAACATCGTGCGGCAAGTCGCCAGGCTCGGGCATCGCGAACTCGGTGATGCGGGCGTTCGACGACATGGGAGGACGCGGCCGAATGGTCGGCGTCGCGATGAAGTCGCGCGCGAGCCACGATGCGGTGCTCGCCGCTTCGCGGCCGTGGCCGATCACCGGAAAAGCGGTGGTCGATCCCGCGAAGCTCAACATCTGCGTCACGCGCTCGCTGAGCTCGGCCGGCGTGCGCGGCCGCCCGTTGGGACGGGCGACCTGGTCGTCGATCTGATGGCAGCCGGTGCAGTCGAGGATGAATCGTCGCTTCTCCTCGCCATCGGGCAGCAGGCCGAGCCAGTCAGAGCTACGTCGCAGAGTGTCGGCGGGCGGCAGCAGCTCGCGCCCCGCGGGACGACTCGACGTGCCGCGGATTGCGGCGAAGGCGCCGAAGACCAGTGCAAGGAGGGCGGAGTGGACCATGTCCGAACGATGGCGTTAGGGCGTTCACGTGGGACGAAGGGCGATGTTCCACTGGAGGACGATTGCCCGCCGTCGGGGAGGCCGGCTTGAACAATCCTGCGCGTCCTCACTATCGCTTCCCGTCTCCCGCTTCCTTCGATTCCCGATTCCCGATTCCCGATTCCCGATTCCCGATCACGTGGTCTGGCCCGGTTCCGCGCTCCGGTTTGGTGAGCCCACACGCGCGCGTGCGAGGTTTCGCAAGTCTCCACACCTCGCCACCGATGACCGGCAGACCGATCGCGGCCGAATCGGCATCCATGACGCGCGTGCGCGTCTTCGAAACCTTCGAGCTCCTGCGCGCCCGATACACTCGGCAGCGCTTCGCGCCGCATGCCCACGACGAGTTCGTGTTCGGCATGGTCGAAGCGGGTGCCGCGCGTACGTTCTTCCGAGGCGGCGAGGATGTGCACACGGTCGGATCCGTGATCACGTTTGGGCCGGGTGAGGTGCACACCGGTGCGCCGGCAACGGATGAAGGGTGGAGCTATCGCATGCTCTACCCGAGCGAGTCGCTCGTACGCTTCATCACGCGCGAAGCGACCGGACGCGACGTCACACCGACGTTCGACGCCTCGTACGTGAACGACCCCACCCTCGCCGATCGAGTGCGCGCGGCGCACGCGGTTCTCGAGAGCGACGCGGACCGCCTGCACAAGGAGTGCGCGCTGCTCGAAGTCGTCGGCGAGATCGTGATCCGCCACGGCTCGACACGCGACCGAGAGCCCGCGCCGCTGTCCGACACGCGGTCGACTGCCGCACTGCGGCGCGTTCGTGACCTGCTCGAAGCCGAGTACGCCCGAGCTGTCACGATTCGCGAGCTGGCGGACATCGCCGGGCTCAGCACGTTCCACCTGATTCGCGTGTTCCGCGCGTTGTTCGGCCTGCCGCCTTACAAGTACCTCGAGCAGGTCCGGATTCAGCAGGCGCGGCGTCTCATCCGGCTCGGCTTTCCGCTCACGCACGTCGTGCACGCCACCGGCTTCTCCGACCAGAGTCACCTGACGAGGTACTTCAAGCGCATCGTGGGTGTGACGCCGGGGATGTATGCGCGGGCGGGGCGCGATCTTCGCGGCGCCGAGCGGGTGGCCTAGCATGCGCCGACGCCTTTCGGGCTTCGGCGGCGTGACGGTAGTCGCCCTGATCGCCGCCGTATGTCAGTCGCTCGGGGCGCAGGCCGCTCCAGCCAGAACGTCAGGTGCCGAGGAGAAGGCCGTGCTCGCGACCGTCCAGCGTCTCTTCGACGCCATGCGCGCGAAGGACACGGCGGCGTTCCGCGACATCTTCGAGCCTAACGCGAAGCTCGTTGGCATGCGCACGCGGCAGAATGGCGAGCAGGTCGTGCAGGTGCTGCCGTGGGACCGCTTCGCCGCGTTCATGGCGTCGGACCAGCGCGGGCCGTGGATCGAGCGCGCGTGGTCGCCCGAAGTCCGCGTTCGCGGGACGCTCGCCGCCGTGTGGGCCGAGTACGATTTCCACTTCGGCCAAACGCCGAGTCACTGTGGCGTCGACGCGGTACAGTTGCTCAAGACGCCGTCCGGGTGGAAGATCGTTTCGATAGCAGATACCTACGAGCCCACCGGCTGCCCGAAGCGCGACCCTCCCCGTTAGACCGGAGTCGGTGAAAACTGAAGCGAATGAGGCGGAAACAGCCGGATCCCGCTGGCGTGCACGCTCGGTCTCGCCACGAGCCAACTGCAAGACCTAACGCGGATTTCGACGGCGATTGCGCCGATGTTCGCGGATTTGCTCCGAAGGCAGTGAACCCTCCGACGACCGCGTACGGATCCTTTTCTTTCTTTGTTGCACGGCCCCGGGAGGCAATGGCTTCCCAAGGCCGTTAACCAAAAAACCCCGAGCCCGTGGCGGCGGGAACTGTCCGTTCAAGACGGGTCAGCATCCAGATGCCCAAGAACGAGTCGATACCCATATGGCAACCAGAACGGTGACGGATGCGCCTCGCAACGAGCCGTAACGAAAGAATGAAGCGGCCTCGGGACGCACTGGCTTACTGAGGCCGTTGAACAACACAAAAGCTGAGAGACCGGACGCCGCCGTCGGAAGCGTCAATGCCTTCGGAGCGAATCCGCGAACATCGGTGTAATCGCCGTCGAATCCGCGTTAGGTGTTGCTCTTTGCAGAGCCGTCCCGATCTCGATGTCTGGGAAGCGACGCGATCGCCGCTGCCTCTCCGTTGATCCAAGCTAGGCCGTCGGGCGGAGAAGCTGCGGCGCCCGCAGCCGGCTCACCCGAAGCTTCGCACCCGTGCGGAGGATCGCGATGTAGTCGCCGCCAAACCACGGCTGCACCTCGCGGATCCGGTCGACGTTCACGATCACCGAGCGGTGGATGCGCACGAACTGCTTCGGATCGAGCCCCTCGGTGAGCCCGGCCAGCGACGCACGCAGCCGATGCCGCGTCTCACCGACGTGCAGCACCATGTAATTGCCGTCCGCCTCTATCCAGTCCACGTCCGCCGCCGCAACGAATCGCACCCGGCCATCCGAGCGAACCGCGAATCGGCCGATGTACGACCGCGTGCCGGTCCGCTGCGGCTCGGCCACCTCGTGCTCCGCTTCGATCGACGGGTCGAGCCGCTCGATCGACGCACCACCCGAGGGTGCCATCGCGGCCACGCCGGAGCCTAACGACTCGGCGCCGACCGCCAGCGTTCCGGCCTGCCAGCGCTGAACGAACTCGGCCAGGCGTCGGCCGAGCTCTCCGTTGCGCCGCTCCTGGATCGCCGCTCTCGCCCGGTCGAGCGCGGCCACGAGACGTTCGTCCGGGAAAGGCTTGAGGACGTAGTCCAGCGCATGCACCTCGAACGCACGGATCGCGTGGCTATCGAAGGCGGTCACGAACACGACCACCGGCATCGTCGTCGTCTCGATGCGTTCCAGCACCGCAAAGCCATCGAGTCCCGGCATCTGCACATCGAGAAACACGACGTCCGGCACGTGTCGCCGGATCGCCTCGACCGCCGAGGCGCCGTCGCCACATTCCGCCACGATCTTCACATCCGGCACGCCGCGGAGCGCGAGGCGCATGCAGTCGCGAGCGAGGGGTTCATCATCGACGATCAGCACGCGGACGGTTCCCGCGGCGGGAGGAGCCAGAACGTTAGGCACCGACTGCTGTGACATCTGTGACATCGCGCTCCAGGACTGTCGTATGGAAAGGCAGGAGGAGTCGCGCGCGAACGCCTCCTCCGGGAACATCGGCGATCTCGAGCGAGGCCGCTTCGGAACCGTATAGCTCGGCGAGCCGCGCTCGCGTGTTGGACAGACCGATGCCTTCGCGCGGCGAGCGGCCGTCGGGCACCAGCCCTTCCCCGCTGTCGCGAACGGCAAGCTCGAGATGCAGCCCGACGCGCCGCGCCGAGATCCGGAGCTGCGCCGGCCCGGGGCGACGCGCGATCCCGTGTCGCAGCGCGTTTTCCACGAGCGGTTGGAGGATGAGCGGCGGCACGAGTGCGTTGCGAACGTCGGCGTCAATGTCCCATGCGACGCGCAGGCGATCGCCGAACCGAACGAGCTCGATGTCGACGAAGCGACCCAGGTAGTGGATCTCCTCCGACAGTGCGACCTCCGGCGGCATCCCGCGATCCAGCGTCGTGCGCAACAGGTCCCCGAGCCGTGCGAGCATGTCCACCGCCGCGTCGTTCTCGCGTTTCCGCACGAGGCCGGAAGCGGCGTTCAACGCATTGAACAGGAAGTGCGGGTTGAGCTCCATGCGAAGCGCGTGGATGCGCGCCTCGACGAGGCTGAGCTGCAACCGCGCCGCGCGTCCCTCGGCCTGCGCCGCCTCGAGGGCGAGCCGCCGAAAGCGCTCGTAGTACTCGAACGAGAAGTAGACGCCGAGTGCGGCCGCGTAGATGACGAGATCGGTCGCGAGGTACCGCCCCGTGAACACCTGAATGGTCTTGCCCGCTGTCGGTCCCCACGTCGTCGGCCCGACGGCCCAGTAGTAGGCGGCGCCGAACGCGGCGATGTGGGCAACCGAAAGGACGACCGCAAGCGTGAGATGAATCGCCGCGACTTGCCCCCAGCGTCCGCCATCGAATCGAAAGCGCCGACCGAGGGCGATCACACCGGGCATGAGCAGCATCCATAGGACCCACCACAGCGCTTCGTCGCGAAGCACGGACAGCAGCGGACGGTCGGTCCCCTGGATCTCGCGCATCACGTAGTCCTTGGCGCATTCCAGCAGCCCGATGGCCGCGCACGCACCGGCGGCGACGAGCGAGGACACTCGCCAGTCGAGGTGGTCGTCCTCGGGGTGGAATGTCGAAGGCTGGGTCATCTGTGAGGAGCACGAGGCACTGTCATCTCGAGCCGTGTTGTCATCCCGAGCGCCCATTTGTCATCCCGAGCGCGGGTGCCCGCGAAGCGGGCAGGTCAGGGATCCTCAGGTTCCCGATAGAGGGCCACTCCGTCGGGACGATGACGATCCTTCCCTTCGTCGCCGGCGCTCCTCAGGGCAGGCGCCTGTCGGCTCGGGATGACAAAGGCTCGGGATGACAGCGACGCTACCGCTAACATAAGGCCCACGCGTCACCGCGTGGGCCGAACCGTGGGTTTATGAGTCTGAACGGTAAACCCGGCCGCCTACTCCTCCCGCAGCGCCGCGATCGGGTCCACCCGAGCCGCGCGCCAGGCGGGCAGTGCGCCGGCGACCCCCGCCACCACGGCGAGGATCACCGCCGACACCACCATGGTCGTCGGATCGGATGCCGAGAGGCCGTACAACAGCGATCGCACGAGCCGCGCGCTCGCGAGCGCTGCCGCCGTGCCCACCAGCACGCCACCGATGACCATCCCCACGACCTCGCCCAGGACGAGCTGCACCACGCGGCCGTGCGCCGCGCCTAACGCGATGCGGATCCCGATCTCGTTGCGGCGGCGTGCAACGTTGTACGAGAGCGTTCCGTACAGCCCCACCATCGCCAGCACGAGTGCGACCGCACCGAAGAATCCCGACAGCGTGGCCATCAGGCGATCGCGCGTGAGCGACGCGTCGATCAGGTCGGAGAGCGGTGTCAGGTCGATAGCGATCGAGCGATTGACCTCGGCGACGGTTCGCTTCACGCCAGGCATGAGCGCCGACATCGGACCATCGGTACGCAGCTCGTACTGCCGATATCCGGATAGCCGGACTTCCTGCGTCGTCATGGGGCGGTAGATCGTTGGACGTGGGCTCTCGCGCAGCTGCAGGTACTTCGCATCCTTCACTACGCCGATGATTTCGATCGGCGCCTCGAGGCTGTCGTGCATCGATTGACTGTAATACTTGCCGAGTGGGCTCGTGCCCGGGAAGAACCGATGCGCGACGGTCTCGTTGATGATCGCCACGGGACGCGTCGTCGGCCCATCGCGCTGGTCGAAGTCTCTACCCGCTACGAGCCGCGTCCCCATCGCTCCG
The DNA here is from genome assembly GCA_046725585.1 of Gemmatimonadota bacterium. GTDB lineage: Bacteria > Gemmatimonadota > Gemmatimonadetes > Gemmatimonadales > Gemmatimonadaceae > JAJKIV01. The sequence goes on from JBKOYV010000011.1 coordinate 13,540, forward strand.
AAGAAGCCGTCCGTGACCCGATTGAAATAGACCTGGTTTTCTTCGGTACTCTTCGCGATGTGTCCCTGGACGCTGATATGACCGTTCCAGGCGGCGCCACTGATCGGGATGATTTCAGAGGCACCGGCTGCGCGAACACCCGGAAGTGCGCGAAAGTGCCTCAACAGATCGTCGTACACTGCACCGCGCGCGGGAGCCGCGTACCCGGCGTTCTCCAGGTCGACGCCTACGACCAGCACCCCCTGCCGCTGGAACCCAGGATCGAGCGTGGCGAGCTTCCGGAAGCTGCCTAACAACAGGCCCGCCCCCATCACCAGTACCAGCGAGAGTGCGATCTGCGCGGTCACGAGGGCGCGCCCGATGGTGAATCGCGAGCGGCCTTCGACGATCCCGCGGCCGCCCGCTTTCAGCGCAACCTGTGGGTCGACGCGTGTTGCGCGCCACGCCGGAGCCAGCCCGAACAGGATGCCGGTCGTCACGGCGATGATCAGCGTGAACGCGAGAATGCGACCATCCACGCCCAGATCGAGAAACAGGGAATCCGAGCTGCGCGTGAGGAGTCCCACGAGCAGCACCGTCCCCCAGCGCGCGAAGGCGATGCCAACGAGCGCGCCCAGTCCCGCCAGGAGCACGCTTTCCGTCAGAAGCTGCCTGACGATCCTCCGGCGCGCGGCCCCGATGGCCAGCCGGATCGCCATTTCCCGTGCACGCACGGTGGAACGGGCGAGCAGGAGGTTGGCCACATTGGCGCACGCGATGAGCAGCACGACACCGACGACGGCCATGAGCACCGTGAGGGCTTGGCGGTACTCCCGGCGGACATCTGACAGGCCAGTGGCCGCAGAAGTGGCGCCTAACGTGTTCTGTCGATACTGCGCCTTCTCGGTGGGACCCCAGTCTTCAGGGACGGTGGATCCGAACACTGCTGGCGCGAGCGAGGCGAGGCGGGCGGCAGCGTACGTCAGCGTGACGCCCGGCTTGGGCCTTCCAATGATGTTCAGAAACCAGCTGCTCCGGTTGTCGAGTTTGGGGGCCAGACACAGCGGCGTGTATACCTGTATCGATTCGCCAACGTTCACACCGAAAAACGATGGGTCCGTGACGCCAAGGATCAGGTGCGGCGTGCGGTCCAGCGAGATTGTCTTGCCAACGACACCGGGAGATCCGCCGAATTCGCTCTGCCAGAATCCATAGCCTAACACGGCCACCGGCGGGCATCCGCGTACATCATCGGCTCGTGTCAGCAGCCGGCCGACTGCTGGCCTCACGCCCAGCGTCGAGAAGTATTCGCCGCTTACCCAGTCACTCCGCGCTCGCCGGACCTCACCCCCCGACGCGAGGTTGAAGGAGGCAGGACCATATGCGAACACTCCGGAGAATACGTCCTGTCGGTCGCGAATCTGCTCCCAGATCGGGTTGGTGAGCTCGGGCACGAACTGGTCGCCACCGAGCGTGACCTGGAGCAGCTCCTCGGGACGCTCAACTGGAAGCGTTCGGAGCACGACCGCGTTGAGGAGAGTGAAAATGGCCGTGTTCGCACCGATGCCGAGGCCTAACGACAGAATCGCGACGAGCGCGAACCCCGGACTCGCGCGCAGGGCACGCAGCGCGTACCGCACGTCCGCGGCGATGGACTCGAGCCACGTGAGAAGGTCGGCGTCACGGGTGCGCTCCTTCTGGACACCCGGGTTGCCGAAGCGGCGGCGCGCCTCGCGCCGGGCGTCGTCCTCCCTCATGCCGCCTGCCATGAGATCGTCCGCACGCTCGGCCATGTGAAACTCCATCTCCCGCTCGATGTCGGCCGAGATGCGGTTCGACCGCAGTACGTTGACGAAGCGCTGGTACCATCCCATGGGAGCCTTTGGTTTGCGTCTCGTTCTACGTTCGCGAGGGTGACCTACTCTTCTCGAAGCGCCGCGATCGGGTCTACGCGCGCGGCACGCCAGGAGGGAAAGGCACCAGCTGCGAGTCCGACCACGGTCAGAATGGTTACCGAGCCGATCACCGTCGCCGGATCCGACGCCGACATGCCGAAGAGGAACGAGGTCATGACTTTGGTGCTGAAAAACGCCGCCACCGCGCCCAGCGCTACGCCAATGATGACCATGCGCACGACTTCACCGAGGACGAGCCGCATGACACGCTCGCGGCCGGCGCCTAACGCGATGCGAACGCCGATCTCGCTCCGCCGTCGCGCTACGCTGTACGACAGCGTCCCGTAGAGTCCGATGGTGGCGAGGAGCAGCGCGAGCGCGCCGAAGAACCCCGACAGCGTCGCCAGCAATCGCTCGCGGGCGAGCGACGCGTCTACCTGCTGCGAGAGCGGCGTGAGCTCCAGCGCGATCGAGCGGTTGACCTCCGCGACCATCGCCTTGACGCTCGGCGCGAGACTCGAGGGCGAGCCCGCCGTGCGAAGCACGTAATTCGCATATGGGTTCTGCGCGCTGTCCTGGCTCATTGCCACGTACGCCGTAGGAAGCGGTTCCTCGCGAAGCTCTCGGTACTTCGCGTCCTTGACCACGCCAACGATCTGGATGGGTGCGCCGAGGCTGTCGTGCTGCTCGAGACGGTAATACTTGCCGAGCGGACTCGTGCCGGCGAAGAACTTCTGCGCCAGCGTCTCGTTCACGATGGCGACGGGCTGGCCGCCCAGTCGGTCTCGCGCGTCGAAGTCCCGACCCGCGAGGAGCGGCGTCCCCATCGCCGCGAAGAAGCCATCCGTCACCTGGTTGAAGTAGACGAGCGCGTCATCGGCGCTCTTCCGCGTGAAGCCGTCGACTCTGACATAGTCGTTCCAGGCCGACCCGCTGATCGGCGTGATGACCGACGCGGCCGCGGTTTGCACGCTCGGGAGCGCCCGGAACCGGTCGAGCAGATCGCGGTGGACCGATCCGTATCGGTCCGACCCGTAGCCTGTGTTCTGCAAATTCACACCGACGATCAGCACGCCGTCTCGCTCGAACCCTGGGTCGAGCGTCACGAGCTTGCGGAACGTACCTAACAACAGGCCCGCGCCGATCACCAGCACGAGCGAGAGCGCCAACTGGCCGACAACCAGCGCCTTGCCGATCGTGAAACGCGAGTGGCCCTCCGCCACACCACGACCGTTCGCCTTGAGCGCGACCTGCGGATCGATCCGTGTGGCACGCCATGCCGGCGCGAGGCCGAATAGTACACCAGTCAGAACCGCGACGCCTAACGTAAACACGAGCACTCGGCCGTCGAGCCCGAGCTCCAGGAATACCGGAAGCTGCCCGCGCGACAGGAGGCCGACGAGCAGCGACGTCCCCCACCGCGCGAATGCGATCCCGGCGATCGCCCCGAGGCCGGCCAGTAGCACGCTCTCGGTGAGGAGCTGCCGCACAAGCCGCCGACGTGCCGCGCCTATCGCCAGCCTGATCGCCATCTCGCGCCCACGCACTGCCGCGCGAGCCAGCAGGAGATTTGCGACGTTCGCGCAGGCAACGCACAGGACGAGGACGACGACCGCCATGAGAACCATCAACGCGCGCTGATATTGGCGGCGAATCGGCGAGAGCCCATTCGCCGCCGCAACTACACTCAGCCCGTTCTTCAGATAATCTGCCTTCTCGGCCACACCCCAGTGCTGCGGAACGGTGGCCTCGAACACCGCCGGCGCGATCGCTGCGATTCGCGCCTCAACCTGCTGCGGTGTCAGACCTGGCTTTCGACGGCCCACGACGCGAACGAACCAGTTGCTCCTGGAGTCGAGCCCGGGTCGCAGACACATCGGTACGTACACCTGTGCCGATTCTCCGACGTTCACGCCAAAGAACGACGGATCGGCGACCCCGATAATCGCATGCGGCTTGCGATCCAGCGAGATCGTTTTGCCAGCGACGGCAGGCGACCCGCCGTACTCGCTTTGCCAGAACCCGTAGCCAAGCACGGCAACCGGCAGACATCCGCGCACGTCGTCGGCCCGCCCGAGGAGACGCCCGAGCGCAGGCCTGACACCTAACGTCGAGAAGTAGTCGCCGCTGATCCAGTTGCCGTTCGCGCGCCGGATCTCCCCACCGGCCGTCAGGTTGAACTGCGTCGCAGCGTACCCGAACACGCCGGAGAACGCGTCCTGCCTGTCGCGAATTGCTTCCCAGATCGGGTTCGTGAACACGCCCGAGCGGTCGTCGCCACCCATGGTAATCTGCATGAGCTCTTCCGGGTGATCGACCGGCAGCGTGCGCAGGACCACAGCGTTGATGAGACTGAAGATCGCCGTGTTGGCGCCGACCCCCAGGCCTAACGACACGATCGCGACCAGCGCGAACCCCGGACTCGCACGCAGCGCACGCAGCGCGTACCGCAGGTCGGCGCCGAGCGACTCGAGCCAGGTAAGGACGTCGGTGTCGCGAGTCCGCTCCTGCTGCACGCTTGGAATCCCAAAGCGCCGACGCGCTTCGTGTCGGGCATCGGCCTCGCTCATCCCACTCGTCATCAGGTCATCCGCGCGCTCGGCCATGTGAAACTCCATCTCGCGCCGGATGTCCGCTGACAGCCGATTCGGGCGCAGCACGTTGATGAACCGCCGGTACCATCCCATGAGGTTCCCCTTCGAGGCGACTCGTTATGCGAAACGGAGAACGCGCGTGACGCCTTCGGTGAGGCGGGCCCAGGTCTCCTGCTCGGCGGCGAGCTGCTTCTTGCCGACGGCCGTGAGCGCGTAGAACCGCGCCTGCCGATTCTTTTCGGTCGTCCCCCACTCCGCGCGGAGCCACCCGTCCTGCTCCATGCGGTGGAGCGCAGGATAGAGAGAGCCTTCCTCGACGCGAAGGAGGTCGGCGGACGCGCGCTGGATGTAGGCGGTGATGGCGTAGCCGTGCATGCGTCCCTGGGCGGACAGACTCTTGAGCACGAGGAGAGCGAGGGTGCCCTGCAGAATGTCGTTGCGCTGTTTCGTCATGGTCGTGGCAGAACTATCTATGCATAAATAGCTAGGTATAGCGTACGAACGGGACCATCACGTGTCAACGTTGCTTGTGTAACTGAGACAGCCCGGCGCGCCGAACGGTTGGCTGAGGGGTGCCGGTCGGCTCTCCGGCTGACGGCCTTCGCTGCTACAACTGAGGACCGAGCACCCAGAACTCATGACTCGCCGACCATCACGAGGCGTCCGGGCGGGTCGTGAGTCCCGAGTCTTCGGTGATGAGTCGTGCGTACTCGGTCCTCAGGCCCTGCGGAAATCCCGTGGTGAACTTTTTCAACGGCCGCCCTCTCATCCGGCCCAGCCGCCTCCGGCGGCAACCCTCTGTCCCGCTCGGTGTACTAATCGAACGGAGGTTTCGACGATGACTCTCTTATCGACTTTTCGCGGGAGCGTAGTCGCACTCGCTCTCGCTCTTTCACTGACAGTACCAGCCTCGACCGCTCTCGCGGCACCGACCCGACCGGATTTCAACGCCACGGCTCCCCGCGCCGCCGAGCTGACCGAGCGCGACGTCGCCGCGTCGAACGAGAAGGTGCGGATGGCGTACGCCGATCTTGCGTCCATGTGGTCAAACGGGTTCGCGCGGATGCACGAGCGCTTCGCCGTTCCACGACTGCTTCGCTACCGCGGCGCGGCGCGGAGCGCGTGCGGCATCATGCAACCCAACAACGCGGCCTATTGCCCGCTCGAGAACGCGATCTACTACGACGAAGTCTTCGTCGCCGCGCAGGCGAAGAGCGCCGCGTTGGAGCTCGGGACCGATGGCGACATGGCGGGCATCGGCGTGATCGCGCACGAGATGGGCCACGCGGTTGCCATCCAGCTTGGATTCGACGCCCCGCGCCCGTACGACAACGAAGCGGCAGCCGACTGTCTCGCCGGCGCCTTCGCGCAGCATGCCGACCGTAATGGCTCGCTCAAGAAAGGCGACGTCGACGAGGCGTTCTTCGGCATGGCCGCTGCGGCCGATCCAACTCCGGAGCTGACCGGGAATCGTCGCATCGACCGCGTGATCCTGAGGCGGGCAGCCGTCATGGCACACGGCACGAGGGAGCAGCGCATGGAGAATTTCCGCGCCGGGCTCGCGGGAGGAGCCGGGGCATGCTTCCAGGAGCTCGCCGGCATCAAATAACGGCAGCTGCGGGCTGCGGGCAGCTGCTGGCTGGTAGCCGACGGCTGCGGGCTACTGCCGCGTGCTACGAGCTGCTGCTATTAGCCCAACGAGCCGGTTGTCATTCCGAGCGCGGGTGCCCGCGAAGCGGGCGGGATAGGAATCCTCAGGCTCCCGATAGAGCCCTCTACCGAGAGGATGAGGATCCTTCGCTGCGCTCAGGATGACAGGCCTTCGTCTCCCGTCTCCCGTCTCCCGTCTCCCGCCTCCCGCCTCCCGGCAGTTACGCTCTCAAAGACTCTACCGGATCCAGATTGGCCGCCCTTCTCGACGGCACGTACGCCGCCGCCAGCGCTGCAGCGAGCACGATCGCCGTGCCGGCTACGAGCGCGACCGCGTCGAACGCAGGCATCATCGTCAGGTGCGACGCGATAAAGCACGACGCGCCTAACGCCAGCAGTGCGCCCCCCACCACACCGATCACCGCCAACCGGATCGACTGACGCACCACCAGCCCCACGATCGCCCACCGGGTCGCGCCGAGCGCGAGGCGGATGCCGATTTCCTTCTCGCGAAGCGCCACCACGAACGCGAGCACGCCGTAGATTCCCGTGATCGTCAGGATCAACGCGATCACGCCCAGCGCCGTGGCGACCCAGTGCGCGGCCCGGAAGGGATACACCTGCACCGCCAACGACTCCTCCAGCGTGTGCATCTCGATCGACCCGCCCGGATCGATGCCGGCGAGCGTACGCTGCAATTCTCGCCGCGCCTCATCCGCTCCCGACCGCGTCCGGAGGACCAGCGTCTCGAGCGCACCCGTCACCGCGCCAGCTTCGTACACCGCCGGATGATCCTTCCGCTCGCCGATGAACCCAACGACCGCATCGCCAACGACGCCGATCACGCGCGCGCTGCGTGCCTTCATCAAATCCGTCTCGTACGGCGACGCCAGCCGCACCGTCGCGCCGATCGCCTCGCCGTTCCCCCACAGCTGCCGTGCCGCGGACGCGCTCACCAGCACCACGGCGTCGCCGACGCGTGCTTCGGCGTCAGAAAACGACCGGCCGCGAACGACCGGGATGCCTAACGTCGCGAAGTAACCAGGCGACACGCGCGTCGTGCTCGCCGTGACTGTGAACCCGCCTGCCGATCCACTCGCGGCGCTCACGACGATCTGGGGAAAGCGGCCGTCGAACGGTGCGTGCCCCGTTGCCTCGATGGTCGCCACGTTCGGGTCCGCGCGCAGCCGCTCGATCACCTGCTCACGCAGTGCGCGTGGCGGGTAGATCTGCACGATCTGGCGCGACTGAAAGCCGACGTCGAGCGACTGCAACCTGTACGCGCCCCTGAGCAGCACGCTCCCGGTGATGAGCAGCAGCGCACACGCCATCACCTGGGCGATCACCAGGGCATTCCGAAGTCGCATGGGCCGAGCGGCGGCGGTGAACTCACCGTGCGTCGCGCCAATCACGTTCGTGCGCGTGGTCTGCAGAGCGGGCGCGAGCCCAAAGGCGATCGCCGCGATAACCGCACCCGCGACCAGAAACACGAACAACCGGACATCGGGGCCGAGCGGGAGCACTCGAAGGTACGCGGAGAAGGCGTCAGGCACCGTCGCGAACATGAGCCGGACGCCCACATCGAGCGCCAGCCGAGAAACGAGGAAGCCCACGATCCCCGCAGGAAGCGCGAGCAGGATCGCCTCCGTCATGAGCTGCCTGACGAGGCGCGCACGCGCAGCGCCGAGCGCGAGGCGGATGCCGATCTCCCGCTGCCGCGCCATCCCGCGCGCGAGCATCATGTTCGCGACGTTCGCGCAGGCGATGAGGAGGACGAGCGCGAAGGCGACGAAGATCGGGGAGACCTGCACCATCGTCGACGGCGACATGTAAGTCGGCGTGGCTCTCGATTCGAGCGTGACCGCGGTCGCGCGCTCGCCCTCCGGGCGGTCGGCCGTCTGCGCGCTCGCCCACGCGCTCAACGCCCGCTCCGCGCTCACGGCCGTCATGCCGGGCGAGAGTCGCCCCACGATCCGGAACTGCGGAGCATCCGGTCCGGCCAAGCCGGTGGCGTCGTCGAGCACCGCAGCCATCGTGATCGGCACCCAGGCGTCGGGCGGCGTGTCGCCCAGCCCGTCGAATCCCTCCCGCGCGACGCCAACAATCTCGAACGATCGATCGCGCAGCCGGACTCGCCTGCCCACGACCCCCGAGTCCATCCCAAACTTCGTCGTCCAGGCGCGGTGGCTCAGCACAAGCATCGCGCCGCTTCCTTGCCCCGCCGCATCCGCTGGCTCGAGCGTCCTGCCTAACGCCGAGGCGACACCGAGACCGCGAAAGAAGTGTCCGGAGACGGGCTGAAGCATGAGCGGCTCGCCGCCCTGTCGCACCACGATCCACCGAGAGGCGAACACGTCCGAGAACGCCGGGTTCGCCCGAGTCAGCGCCTGGTACTCGTTCCAGCTGGCGTTCCGCTCGCGACCCCATCGGTCGCGAAGTCGCATCTCGAACAGCGAGCGCGGGTCGCGCACCTCGAGGAGTCGCAACACGTACGCGTCGAAGATCGTGAACGCCGTCGTCACCAGGCCGAGCCCGAGCCCGATGGTGAGCACGACGGTGAGCGCGAATCGCGGAGCCCTGAGAAACCCGCGCAGCGCGTAGCGTGCGTCCTGGGCGAGCTGCTCGATGGCATTGACTCGCGAGGCGGCTCTCGCCTCTTCGGTCACCACCGACACGTTGCCAAACGCGCGGCGCGCGGCTGCCTGGGCGTCGGGTGGGCTCATCCCGTGCGCGATGCGCCGTTCCACGTCACGCTCGAGGTGATAGCGAATCTCCTCATCGAGCTCGGCGTCGGCAGCGCGACGCCTAACGAGCGCGCGCACGTGGACGGCCAGCGTGCGCCAGACTCGCATGCTACCCCGCGTCGAGAATCAGACCGAGGGCAGTCGCGAACCGCTCCCACGCCTCACGTTCGGCCGCGAGCTGTTTGCGCCCCGCGGCCGTGAGCTCGTAGTAGCGCGCGCGACGATTGTTGTCCGACGTGCCCCACTCGGCCTTCACGAACCCGCGCGCCTCGAGGCGCCGGAGCGCGGGATACACGGACCCGTAGTTGATCTCGAGGGCGCCTTTGGAGACGACCTGGATGGACTGCGTGATATCCCATCCGTTCGCCGGGCCGCCTCTCAGCAGCCGCAGCACGATGAGATCGAGTGTCCCCTGTAACAGATCGGTCCTGGCGTCGCCCATTCGCTCTCCCATGACGGTGCAATAGGTAATGGCCGTCCTATTGGTCGTCAATAGGAACAGGTGCGCCGAAAGAACCCGACGATCAGTCGAGGTATGGCGAGTCTTCGTCGCCGTCGTCGTCCACCGCGGAGCTCGCGAGCGTCGCCAGCGCGGCGGCCGGCACGAGCGAGCGCGCGAGGTCGATCAGCATCGGGCTCAGATGGCCGCCGTACCGGAGCAGCGAGACGGCACGACTCCGCCGCGCGAGCAGAAAGGCGATCGGCGCCATGTCGCGCTTTGCTGCGTTGCACTCCGGGCAGGCGAGGACGAGGTTGTCGCGACGGTCGTAGGCCGATTGGCCGCGCCGCGGCGCGACGTGATCGAGCGTCATCTGCGACGGCTTGAACCTCCGCTCGCAGTACGCGCAGACAGGCCCATGCTCCGCTAGAAGCCAACGGCGCGTCTCCGCGTAGGCGGAGCGATGCGTCGGGTGCGACGTGAGTCGCGCCGTTGCCGCATGTGACCAGTCGGGGCTCGATTTCCCCTCCCCGCGGCCCCGTTTCGAGCGACCGGAGCGGCTCGACTTCTGCTTCGATTTCGGGGGCGACGCCGGTTTGGTCGACACTTTCCGGGCCGGACGCCGGTGCGTCGATTCCGCCCGTGCCGATTTCGCCTTCCTCGGCCGAGCGGCCGGCTGAGGACGCGCCTGAGCCGAACCGCGGTCACGGCGCGGAGCTGGGGTCTCGTCCCGGTATGGAGAGTCGTCTGAAGAACGCGGCAAGCTCGGATCTTTCTGGGTTTCGTCTGGAGCGGGCCATGGTGGCTTCGGCTCCGTCTCAAAAATACAGCCTAACCGCAAGGACCATGGCAATTCGTGTCGTCCGCCTGGGCGAGCCTCGACAACCCGGGGAGGGCATGCGCGTCGGGACCGTGCGCCGACCGCCTCGCGGCGTTCGAAAGGAGGACTTCGCGACCCTCGACTACTTCGACGTCTGGCTCCCCGAGCTCGCGCCTCCGGGAGAAATGGTCTCATGGGCTCTGTCGGAACCCTGGACCGACAAGCGGTGGGCGACCTACGCCAAGGCGTATCGGAAGCAGATGTCGACGCCCGAGTCGCGGCATCTCATTCAGCTTCTCGCCACCCTGTCGAAGCAGACGAACCTGTCCGTCGGGTGCTACTGCGAGGACGAGTCGCGATGCCACCGCTCGTTGTTGCGGGAGCTCCTCGTCGAGGCCGGAGCCGAAATGGCAGAGTGACTCGTGTGACGAACGTCACGAAGGCGTGACCTAACGCCGACCGTCGCCACCGATGTTCGCGCTTGCGCGCCCAGCACGGAGTTTGTATTCTGTCGCCAGGCCCACCTTCACGGAGCAGATCGATGCGCACGTTCACCTTCCAAACCGATGTCGTCGTCGTGTGTGGCACGCCGATGGTCACGGTTGTGTCGGTTGGATGAATTAGCATCGATCGCACGCTGAGCCGGGCCCTTGAGAGGGCGGCACCGCGATCGGTGCCGCCCTCTCTGTTTTTTCTCGGCGCCCCGTCCGGTCGGGCCGCGCCGATCAACAGGATCGTTATGTCAGAATTGACTGAAATCGCCCTCGCGGCGCCTGGGGCCGCTCAATCGGGCGAAAGTATCTGGGGAGCCGTGCGCGAGGCACTCCGCGGCTCCCGGCGGAACTACACGGAAGGTCCGATCGGACGCGCCATCCTCATCCTCGCCATCCCCATGGTGTTGGAGATGATGATGGAGAGCGTGTTCGTGGTCTGCGACGTCTTCTTCGTGTCGAAGCTCGGCCCCGACGCGGTCGCTACCGTGGGGCTCACCGAGTCGCTGCTCGCGGTCGTGTACACGATCGCGATGGGGCTCTCGATTGGCGTGACCGCGACTGTGGCGCGTCGTACCGGCGAGCACGACAGCGAGGGCGCGTCGCGCACGGCCGTGCAGGGCATCGCGCTCGGCCTGTCCGTGGCGCTCGTCCTCGGCGTGCTCGGGGCGATCTTCGCGCGCTCACTGCTGAGCCTCATGGGCGCGTCTCCGGAGGTGCTCGAAACCGGCACTCGATTCACCCGGGTGATGCTCGGCGGTAACGCGTCGATCCTGCTGCTCTTCCTGATCAACGGGATCTTTCGCGGTGCCGGGGACGCGCAGCTGTCCATGCGCACGCTCTGGCTCGCGAACGCGATCAACATCCTCCTCGGCCCGTGCCTGATCTTCGGCCTCGGTCCGTTCCCGCGGCTTGGCGTGGCCGGAGCCGCGATCGCGACGACCATCGGGAGAAGCACGGGCGTGCTGTTCGGAATGTCGCAGTTCTTCAGGCGGAGTGGTCGGGTGCACATCCATCGCCGGCATCTGGCGTTGGATCCCGCGCTCATGCTGAAGCTGCTTCGGCTTTCGGGGAGCGGGATGTTCCAGGTGTTGATCGGCACGGCGAGTTGGATCGGGCTCGTGCGGATTCTCGCCGGGTTTGGGAGCACGGCACTCGCGGGCTACACGATCGCGATCCGGATCGTTCTGTTCGCGCTGTTGCCGTCGTGGGGGATGGGCAATGCGGCCGCGACGATGGTGGGGCAAGCGTTAGGCGCAGGCAAACCCGATCGGGCTGAGCAAGCCGTGTGGCGCGCAGCGTTCTACAACCTGTGCTTCCTCGGTGTCGTGGGCCTCGTGTTCGTCCTTGGCGCAGGCGGCATCGTGAGCCTGTTCACGACTGACCCGGCCGTGGCCGAGTACGCACGCACCGGGCTGCGCGTCATTGCCGTGGGGTTCGTGTTGTACGCGTACGGGATGGTGTTGTCGCAGGCGTTCAACGGCGCGGGCGACACGTGGACGCCAACCTGGCTCGGGTTCTTCTCGTTCTGGATGTTCGAGATTCCGCTGGCGTACCTGCTCTCGGTGCACCTCGGGCTCGGACCGCTGGGCGTGTTCACCGCTATCCCGATCGCGTTCTCTGCGTATGCGATCGCGGCGCTCGTGATGTTCCGGCGCGGTGGGTGGAAGGCCAAAGTAATCTGACCAGGCCATGAGGCTGACCACGTACCCGACGGCCGTCGCATTTCTCGACGCGGTGCGCCCCTCGCTCGCCGAGCATGAGGTGGAGCATCACCTCGTGCTCGGCGTTGCGGAGGGCGCGGCCACGGGCCGGGCGCCTAACGCTGACCTGTTCGCGGCGTCGGTTGACGACGCGGACGGGCTGGCGCTGGCGGCGCTCATGACGCGCGATCATCCGCTGCTGCTCGCGAGTGACCGGGCGGACGTGACGCGCGCCCCGGCGCTCCTTTCGGAGGCGTTGTGCGCCGCGCAGCTTCAGCCGAGGTTCGTGATCGGCACGGTCGGCCAGGTCGAAGGTGTCGTGGAGCAATGGACGCGCGCGTCAGGCGACGGGGCGAAGCTCGCCATGCGCCAGCGCGCGTACAAGCTCGCGTCGCTCGATCCCCTTCCTCCGACGTCGGGAAGCTTGCGCGTTGCGACGTCGGATGACCTCGACCTCGTGGCGGAGTGGATCTCGGACTTCGAATCCGAGGCCTTCGCCAACGTGGTGCCGCAGTCCACGAGGGCGTCGGCAGAGCGACGAATCGCGGCCGGCGAGATTCACGTCTGGTGCGACCCCGAGCCGCGTACGATGGCGGCATCGGCGCGACCGACCAAACGGGCGATCGCGGTGAACAGTGTGTACACGCCGCCCGAGTGGCGGCGCCGCGGTTATGCAACCGCGTGCGTGGCAGCGCTCAGCGAGCTCCTGCTGCGGCGTGGGTTCGAGTTCTGTGTTCTCTACACCGACCTTTCGAACCCGACGGCGAACGCAATCTACACGCGAATCGGTTATCGGCCCGTACGGGACTTCCTCATGTACGAGCTCACGTGATGCTCCGCCATTCCTGGTCCAGCTGGCCGACCCACGCACGCGCCTTCGACTGGACTTCTTCCCCGACGCACTTCGGGCGCCAAGCCGCGCCCCAGTTGTCGACGTCGGCGTCCCGCTCCGTGTGTTGCGAGCGACGGACATTCTCGACCACAAGCTCGCGCTGCTGTCCGGGATCGCCGGTTTCCTCTGGCGTCGAAGCGAGCGATCTTCGATATCCTCGGGTACGTTTGATCGCGCCCGTGCCTAAACTTAGGCGTTAGGTGGACTCAAGCGGAGGCGGCCCCGAGGCGTGCTGCTAGGCGTCGCCCTCAACGTCGGGACGAAACGATGGCAACCGCTGACTCTCACGTAACTATCCACATGGCGGCGAGCCTCGACGGCTTCATCGCTCGAAAGGACGGGCGCGTCGACTGGCTCGAGACCTCAGACGAATTCGCAGGCGGGGACACGATGGACCCAGGGTCCGTCGAGGCGTTCCTCGAGACGATCGACTGCTACGTCATGGGATCGCGAACCTATGAGACGGCGCTTCGCTTTCACGCCCAAGGGCTGGGATGGGCGTACGGCGACAAACCCACCTTCGTCCTCACCAGCCGCGATCTACCACGGACACGGGATACCGTCGAGTTCCACGCAGGCGATCTCGCGCAATTCGTCAATGGGCGGCTCCGGCCCAGGTTCCGCAGCATCTGGTTTGTTGGAGGCGGTGTGGTCTCCGGTGAATGCCTTCGCCTCGGGCTGGCCGACGAAGTTCGCTATTCGATCCTGCCGATCCTGATTGGTGATGGGATCCCATTCTTCGAGAAGCTCGCCAGAGACGTCGCCCTCCATCTCGCCGAGGTCAAAGCGTACAAGAGCGGTATGGTGGAGCTTCGGTACGAGGTGCGAGGACGTCGCGGCGAGTCACCGAACTCCACCTAACGACGATCGCTCATTGACCCGATGCGCTCCCTGCGCGGCTTCGGCGCGGTGTTGGAGCCCACGCCGCAGTGTCGGCAGCGCTCGTCGGGCCGATCTTCCCCTCCACCGACGTCATGAGCGCTGCTGGGTCGTACACTCGGCCCGCCTTGATGACGAGACGCGGCTGACGCGTGCGACGAATGTCCGCGAGCGGATTACCGCGAACGACCACGAGATCCGCCCACTTCCCAACCTCGATCGACCCAAGCCGATCGCCGAGTCCCATGGCGCGGGCGCTGTTGATCGTCGCGATGCGAAGCACGGCGGCGTTCGGAATACCAGAGCGTGAGAGCGACAGAAGCTCGCGGTGAACCGAGAATGGCGTGAAGAACTCGCCCCAGCTCGGATGATCGGTGCCGAGCGTGATGAGATCGCCCCCGCCGGCGTCGTAGAAGGCTTTGATCTCCTTTCGCTTCGTCCAGTAGATGTTCTCGAACTGCTGATTCACCGGCCGCGGCGGACGCGCGTCAATGACGGAACGCATGTACGGCGTGAGGAACTTCTTCTCGTCGACGAAATACGTGAAGACGGCGGGATCCTTCTTTCCGTAGTAGCCGTACGCGCTGAGTGTCGCGTCGAAGTACGTGTGCTCTCGCTTGTACAGCTCGGCGATGCGCTTGAACTCCGGCGTGTCGAACCTCATGTGCTCGTACGACGCGTACGCCGACTTGTCGGCGGTGAATGCGTCGCCGCCCATGAAATGCTCGATGCGATCGATCCCCATCAGAACCGCGTCGCGAGGATTCACGCTGTTGCGATTGCCGGAATCCAGATGGCCGGTGACCGTCAGCCCATGAAAGTGCGCGCGCTCGATGAGCGCACGCAGCTCGTCCGGGGTGACGCCCTTCGCCTTGAATCCCTTGACGCCGAGCTCCGCCCAGTGATCAACCTCGTCGTAGATCTGCTGCGCGGTGATGTCGCGATCCCAGCCCGGCCGAGCGGTGCCGAAGTAGGGGCCGGAGTTGAGCAGTCGCGGTCCAGGCTCCGCGCCATTCTCGATACGGACGCGCAGATCGTGCATGGCGTTCGGGTCCATCTCGCCAGCAGGAAACGTCGCCGTGACGCCGTTCGCCAGAAACAGCGACGGGTAGGCAGCGGTTTCGTCCTTCCGACCGGCGCCGAAGAGCTCCACCGCGTAGTGGGCGTGGAGGTCGAACAGCCCAGGAATCACCGTCTCGGTATCCGCGATCGCGATTCGCTCGGCGTTAGGCATCGCAATCGCCAGGTCGCCGCCGACGCGAAGGAACTTGCCGGCGCGAATCACGATGCCGGGATTGCGGATGCGATCGATGCCGGTCGAGGTGAAGAGCCAGCCGCCGGTGATGACGACGTCGCGCTCCTGAGCGGGCAGCACGGTCGCGAGAAGCGAGAGCAGCAGGGTGGCGATGCGCAGCGTCACGAAACTTGACCTTGGTTTGAGTTCCTGTCATTCCGAGCGGAGCCACAGTTGTCATCCTGAGGCGTCAGCCGCCTGCCCTGAGGAGCGCTAGCGACGAAGGGAAGGATCCTCATCGTCCCGACAGAGGGCCCTCTACCGAGACGATGAGGATTCCTCGCTGCGCTCGGAATGACAATCTGCACTAGCCCGCTTCGACATTCGTAAATCCCGCACTGACGCGCGCACCCGACCCTAAGAGGTCCATCGCCGCACGATACAACCGCGCCCGGAGCGCCGCTCGCTCGCTCAGGCGGGTCACGTAGCGGACGGCGATCTCCGCACCGCCGGGAATCGGCCTGAGGTTCACCGTCGGTGTCGCCGTCAGCGTCGCGAACTGCGGTGTGCGGCGCGCTCCCTTCCACTCGGCCTCGGCCTGCCGCGCGCTCTCCATCGTCGCTTCCTCGACCTCGCGGCGGAGGGACTCACTGATCGGATAGGGATCGCGCCCCTCCGGCACCACGATCTGAAGCTCGTCCCACACCCACTGGCCGGTAGTGGAAAAATTGAAGTAGTGGCCTTCGATGGCAAAACTGTTGTGGAAGGTCACGCGACGGCCGGTGGGATGGCTCGATCCGCCCCAGTCGCCCGTTTCGAGCAACACCGTCTGGAAGACTCCGACCTCGATCACCTCACCGGTCACGCCGTTGATCTCCACGAGGTCCCCGGGCCGAATGCCGTCCGGTCCGAGGAGCGCGAACCACCCGATGAAACCGACGATGAAATCCTTGAGCGCGACGGTGAGTCCGGCGCCGGCGAGGCCGAGGAACGTGCCAAGATTGCTCGGCGGCCCGAACATCACGAGCAGCATGAGCAGGATCGTCAAAACCTGAAGTACGACGCGGCCGACCATCCGCAGCGTGTGCATGCGACGACGGTCCACCGACAGACGCGACGTCGTGCGCTCGGTCCATCGCACGAGCAGCACGCCGATGAGGGCAATCACGAGCAGTGTGGTGACGCTGCGCAGCGCGCGATTGATCGCGGCGAGCTCCTGTCCGCGGACGATCGTCGTCCACGTCGCGAGCACACCCGCCAACTGCTGTTGATTGTCGACGCGGCGGTCGAGTGTTGTGAGCGATTTCTCGCGCAGCGCCTGCCGGCGCGCCTCGGCGAGCAGCGCGGCCGTTGAGTCCGACGAGAGTGCGGTGGCCTTGGACGCCTGCAGGCGCCGAGCGGCACGAGCCTGAATCGAATCGTGGCGTTGGCAAAGCACAGTCGCCGTCGAGTCGGCCGACGTTTCTGCCGCGCCGAGCGCGAGGCGTTTGTCGCGCAGCGATCGCCACGCCAACACGTGCGACAGCAATCCGGGCTTGATGACGAGTGGCGCCGTCGCGATGCGCAGCGTGTCCGACGACTGGGCCGCCGCCTCGTGCTGGCGGATCATCTCGTCGAATCCCGACTGCGGATTGCCGCCGACGCTCATCAAATCCTGCTGCGCGTCATCGACCGCATCCTGGTCGAGCGTCGCGATCGCCTTCGCCAGCTCGAGCTGATCCCTGAGTCGCGGCATCGGTCACGCTGGCCTTCGCTTCCGCGGCGGTGAGCCGATCGACCGTCGCTTTATCCGCTGCGAGGGTCTTCAGAGCCTCCTGAAGCCGCGCGTCGATCTCGCGGGCTTCCGGCGTGGCGGCGGCGGGACGCGATGCCATGCGCCACACCGCCTGGGCGAAGGCGAGATCGCTCGCCTTGTCGGCGAGCCGGAGGGCCGACTGGGCCGACTCGCGCTCTTCGGGCGACGTCGGCATGCGGACCAGCGCCTTGATCGTTTCGCGCGCGCTCTCGTCGACGACGAGCGGCCCGACTTGTTGACCGCGTGCACCCGGCGCGCGCTTCGCGGCCGGTGGCCCGGGGCGCGTTAGGATTACGCCGTAGACCGCCGCGAAAAGAAGAAGGGCGAGGAGGGCGGGACCGATGTACTTCCGGAGTTGCATCATCGTCGAAATTACGCGTCGTGTGACACCCGACAAGCGATGCAAGCTCGGTCGACTATCGGGCCCCATCCGCGCGTGATATGGTAGAGCCAATCGTGAAGGCTGAACGCCCGACTACCATGAGTTTCCGAGGCAGACGTCATTGGTGGG
Source organism: Gemmatimonadota bacterium (assembly GCA_046725585.1). Taxonomy (GTDB): domain Bacteria; phylum Gemmatimonadota; class Gemmatimonadetes; order Gemmatimonadales; family Gemmatimonadaceae; genus JAJKIV01. The sequence goes on from JBKOYV010000011.1 coordinate 31,166, forward strand.
TCGCGGCCGGCGCTGCCGTCCTCGCCGGCCCCGCCTGCGGATCATCCGGTCCGACCGACAGCGGGGGCAACATCACCCCCCAGCGAACCTCGGCGGCCGCGACGAGCTATATGATCGCGGCGCTCGACATCATGCAGCGGTCGTCGATCAATCGATACAAAATCGATTGGCCGACGTTCCGCGCCGACGCGCTGGCGCGCATTGAGGGCGCGACGACGACCGCAGACACGTACCCCGGGCTTCGAGCAACTCTCACTGCGCTCGGCGACCGTCACAGCTTCTTCAGCCCTCCCGGATCGACGTCGATCGTCGCGACGGGGCCCGGGATCACGCTGGACGTCGGCTCGTTAGGCGCGCTCAGCGATCCCTCCGGCCGGGCGCTGCCCGGTCGACTTGGCTACGTAACGATACCGAGCTTCTCGGGACCGGGAACGGCAGCGACCACCTTCGCCGACCAGTTGCAGGAGGTCGTGAAGACCGTGGACGCGAGCCAGCCGTGTGGGTGGATCGTCGATCTTCGCGACAATCCGGGTGGCAACATGTGGCCGATGGTGGCTGGCATCGGCCCCGTGCTCGGGGCGGGAGACCTCGGCTTCTTCGTCGGCCCGGACAGCGTTAGGCAGACCTGGTTCTATCGCGATGGCGCGGCGGGGTTGCGGGACGGCGGGGGACGCGAAGCGATCATTCAGCGGGTGACGGGTTCGGCGTACCGGCTCGCGGGCCCCCCGCCGCCCGTGGCGGTGATCTACAGCGCGCGGACCGCGAGCTCCGGTGAGGCCGTCGCCGTCGCGTTCCGTGCGCGCCCGCTCACGCGGAGTTTCGGCGTGCCGACAGCAGGGCTCTCGACCGCGAACGCCGGATTCACGCTGAGCGACGGCGGCATTATCTACCTCACCGTGGCAGTGGACGGCGATCGATCGGGGACGTTGTATGGCGAGTCGCTCCAGCCGGACGAGCGTGTGATGTGGAGCGTCATCGACCCGACCAGTACGGGCGATGGGGCAGCACAAGCTGCAGCCACGTGGCTCCGCGCCCAACAGTCGTGCAGCGCCTCATAAGACCGACCGGGAATTTCGCGCGTGGCGCCGTTGCCTCACGCATGCCCACCAGACGTCGGACGACCATTCCACGCAGCGGTGCGAGGTTACTGTCATCGGTGCCGGGCTAGACCCAGGGCGGCTTCAAAATGCGGCCGATGACGACGGAATAGACCGTAGGCCGTTCGCCTCCTTGTTGGCATCATGACAGCGTCGTAGGATGGGCGCACACCGTCTCGCTCGGAGATCCGATGTCGAATTCACGATCGGCGCTTCTCAGCGCCGTGTGCATTGCCGCAAGCGTAGCTGGAGCCACCGCTGCCGCGCGCAGCAATTCCTTCGCGCCGAAAGCAGCGGTCCGCGTTCTCGTTTACCACGACATGGAAGGCCTCGCCGGTCAGGACGACTGGAAGACGTTCCTGTTCAGCCATCCGGAGAAGTATCCCGAAGGCCAGAAGATGCTCGCGGCCGATCTGAATGCCGTGATCGATGGCTTGTTCGCGGGTGGGGCGACGCAGGTCGACGTCGTGGACGCGCACGGGAGTGGCAACCCCGACCCCGACGTCCGGCGCGACTTGCTGGATCAGCGCGCCAAGCAGGTCTTTCGCGACAAGGCGTTCGATCCCTACGTGGACCTCACGGCGCCTAACACGTACGACGCCGTCGTGGCAGTCGCGATGCATGCGAAGACCGGCAGCCGCGGCTTCGCATCGCACACGATCACGCTCGGCATGGACGTGCTGCTCAACGGCAAGCCGATCACGGAGAGCGAGATCGTCGCCTACTCGTGGGGACGCGTCGGGGTTCCGCTCATCTTCGTGTCGGGTGATGACCGGCTGCAGAACGATCTGAAGGGCATGCCCTGGCTCGAGTTCGTCGTCACGAAGAAGGCGACGAGCGCATCGACCGTCGAGCTGCGCAACGTCGATTCCGTGCACGCCGAGATGAAGGAGAAAGCGGCGCGCGCGGTGCGGAATCTGGCGAAGGCGAAGGTCATGAAGGTCGCGGAGCCGCTCGAGGCCGGCCTGCATGCCGTCCCACCGGCAACGCTTGCATCTCTCGAGGGAATTCCCGGCATCAAATACGCGAACGAGACGGTGACATTCACGGCGCCGAATTACCGCGCGGCCTACGACGGCGTGCTCGCACTGGTCAGGGCGGCGCGCGCCGGATACTCGGGCGTGCTGGTCGAGAACGTGCGCAAGCTGCCCGACGGCAAGCAGATCATGGCCGACTATGGGGACGCGCTGTTCATGCGCTGGATGGACTACGAGTCAGGGCGCTGGAAGCCGCCGGCTCCGGGTCCAACCACGAGCAAGACATTCCATGGAGACCGATAGCCGAGTATCGG
>JBKOYV010000038.1:0-28837 GCA_046725585.1 Gemmatimonadota bacterium
TTGCCGTACAGCTCATTCACGTAACTGATGCGGGTCATGCAGATCTGCTCACGCTCCGACCGATCCATCTGCGAGAGCGCGTCGTAGAAGTTCCTGGGGCCGAGAAAGAAGCAGGACTGTGCGAAGTAGCCGCCCTTGAGACGCGTTCCGAGCCCGTGCCGATGGATCAAGCTGGAGGCGCGGTCATCGCTGAGGTCCGCACTAATGGTCTTGCCGTCGACGCGAATGCATCCGGCCTCCAGCGTCACATCCGACCTGAGTACGCCGAGGACTTTGAGAAGCTGAACGTCGTCGTCGGTGAGCCGCGACTCGATGATCCCCGCTTCGACGAGCGCCTGCAGCGTCGCCGGCGTCACCTCTTCGCCGATACGGCCCTCGTTCAGAAGTCGCTGCACGCCCGCGTGAGCGTAGACCCGCCGTTTGAGGATCCCACTTCGGAACAACTCGAGAAAGCCCGGGACCAGCATCTCGGTCTCGGCGAAGAGTCCCTCGTGAAACGGGCCCATGCCCCCCACGCGCTCGAGGGGCCCGCCGAAGCGCGCGAGGACACCGGCGTCGCGAAGGAGATCGAGATAGACCTCGTTTTGTTCATGGCGCAGCTTCAAGAGGCACGTGATCGCATCTCCCAGCGCACCGATCCCGATCTGAAGCGTACCACCGTCTCGAATGAGTGCGCTGACGTGCAAGGCGATCATGTAGTCGGTCGTGCCCACTGGGTAGTTAGGCGGACCGAAGAGGGGGAAGTCGTAACGCGGATCGTCGACGATGGCGTCGAAGTAGTCCGGGTCGACCGCGGCATCGCCGTACATGAACGGAAGGTTGCGATTCACTTGGGCCAGCACGGCGATCTTTTCCGCTCGCCGCTCCCGCTCCCGCATGCGCGGCACCAGGTCGAGTGTGAGATCGGGATTGCAGCTCAGACTGTAGCGAGTGGTGCCGTCTTCCTCCTCTGTCCCCACGAGTTGTACGAGCACGTTCATTCCCGCATCCATCAAGTCGCGGACAACGTGACTGTAATTGCTGCTGGTGTATTGCTGCTGCGCGAGCGGGCTGCCGAGCAGGCTCGCCGGCTGGAAGTAGAACTCCGACACGCGGATGTTGTCGGGGAGCTTCCCCGTACGAACCGGTTCGAGGTAATCGAGATCCGGATAGCCGCCGAACAGTCGCTCCGTCAGCGGCTCCAGGAACCGCCGCTCGATGTCATTCTTCCAGCGCGGCTTCGCCAGCGTGAGCGCCGTGGAGATGCGAAGCTCGAGACGAGCGTCCTGGCGAGCGCGCCGGTAGAACTCGTTGATGAGGTGGTTCGCCTTCCCGAGCCCGAGCGGAGTGCCGAGGTGAATCCGCCGACCAATTCGTGTGAGCGTTGCCTCGACGCACGATTCGACGTCAGCGAATGCATTCGGGGCCTTGCTCACCGGGTTCCTGCTCCTCGCCTGGCGCGGTCGTAGAGCTCCGCCGTACGCTCGCTCATCCACATTGCCACCGGCACGATGTCGGCGCCCGACTTTCGTTGGAGGTACACGATTCCGGGAGCGAACTTCGCGACCGGCGGACTGCGTTTCAGCGCGCTCATGATGAGCCAGGGATCGAGAATCGACCGGTGGGTGGGCGCGAGAATGAGGCATCGTCGTCGCCGCCGGTATCCCGTCCGGTGAATTACCTGTCGCGCTGTGTCACGGTGTGGTCGAAGCGAGTGCTGTGTGAACATGCGTGCGTCTCGAGCACGTCGACGCGCGGCGTTAAGAGCTACCACAACGACACAATGCAAGAGCCACGCTACGCGCTGTACCGCAACGCCACCATCGAGGCGAGGCGGAACCCGGATAGCATTGGTCGCTTGGATGGAGTAACGGTAAAGTGCGGACGGGCCGGCAGCGCTCTCGTTCGCGGTGCCTGAGGGAACTTACGACCCCGAGGCACGCGACCGACGATTCACACTGCGTCCCGTCCGTGAAGCAGCGACCACCGCTGCCGCCGCGACGTACGCCCCCGCCGCCGCTACCAGCAGCACGCGGGACCCCGCCTCCACGGCGATCAGCGCGGCGAGCGGCGCCCCCACGACCGACGCGAACCCGTTCGCGCCCCAGGCCCACGCGATTCGCGCACTGTCGTCTCGCGCGATACCTCGGAGACCTAACGGGAACATCATGCCCATGATGAAGGCGACCGGCACCAGTAGCGCGGCAGCCGCGACACCACGCGCGAGAATGGGCGCCGGCTGTAGCAGATGCACGAGGTCAAGCAGGACCGCCGCGAGAAGCACGAGCGCGGCGCCGAGCGCAGCCCCCGCGCTCCGGGTGCGCGACGGCGGGAGGCGGTCCGACCACGCGCTCCCCACGCCCGACGAGATCAGGATCGCCGCGAGCACCGCCGCTACCGCGTACACCGGGTGCCCAAGAAGTAGCGTGAGCTGCTGAATCACCGCGATCTCGGCCGCCATGTAGCCGAGGCCTATGGCGGAGAAGTACGCGACGAGCGGAAGAATCGACCCGTTAGGCGCGCGGGTGCCGCGTGCAGGCAAGGCGGCGGGCAGGAGGATGAGCAGGCTCGCGAGCAACACACTCTGCGCGAGCGTCGCGAGCAGCGCGATGTAGCCCCACTCCGCGAACGGCAGCCAGCTTGTGGAACCGCTCTGCAGGAAAGCCCTGACCGATCCCGCGCGGAGAAAGCGGTGCGGGTATGGGCGAGCGTCGCTCGCCGGGGCGACCGCGAACGGATACGTGTCGGCAAAGCGGCGCGCGCTGTCCGGACGCGCCACCGCGGCGCGCGCAGCTTGAACGAGTGTCGGCTTGTCGGGGATGTTGTACCGCGCTTCGGGGGCGACGGCGCCCGGATACCAGTCGAGGTCCACCTGCCGGCTCGCTGCCCACGCGCGCAGCCGCTCGAGGTCTGCTGCCGAGAAGCCCGATGGCTTCACCAGCACCGTGGCCGTCCCCCAGCTCCGCGCGACGACGATTCCGTTCTCCACTGCGGCCGGTCGCACCCGGCGCAGCGCCTCCGCCGCAGTGAGGATCGCACGCACGCTCCCGCGCGGCGGCACGGTGGCCCACCGCGTGACGACCAGCACGCCGTTAGGCGTCAGCCGCCGCAGGTACTGCGCGTAGGCGTCGCTGGTATGCAGGAAATCCTCGTTGAGCGCGTGCACGCCTCCCGCCGCGCCGGTGATCCCGCCCTCCGGGGCGAGCGTGATGAGATCGAACCGCTCGGCCGTGTGCCCGACAACGGTGCGCGCGTCGCCGGCGATCCAGTCGATCTCCGCGCCAGTCGTGGCGCGGGTGGGAAGCGGCGCGACATCGGCGCTCACGGCGGTGAGCGCCGAGTTGAGCTCCACGGCGACGATTCGGCGGGCTCCGTGCGCCGTCGCCACCCACACGTCCATGCCACCGCCGGCGCCAACCACGAGCACGCGAGCTCGACGCCCAAGGGCGTAGGGGATGGCCGTCGGAAGCCAGTGGAGAATCTCCCTCGCCGAGACGTCGGCGCCACTCGCGTCCCAGCGCGTGACTGCACCCGCGATCTCGCCATCGACGAAGAGCGCGGTCTGCGGCGGAAACTCTCCCCCGTACGCGAGCGACAGCCCCGGCGCGTGACGGAACGCTGGTGCGCGTACGGCCACCACCCATCCCAGCGGGCTCGTACGCTCCGCCACGCGTCGCGCATCGGGGTAGCCTTCGACTTGCGGGAGCGCCTTATATGGTGAGGCGCCCACGCGCCACGGCGGCCGAAGCACGGCGAGCGATGCGAGCCCCAGCGCCGCGACGCCGAGCGCCCGGACCGGTCGCGCTCCGCTCCATGCGGCCACCGACGCGCCGAGTGCCGCCAGGAGCGCGGGGATCGCGAGCGCGCGCGGGGGGTAAGCGATCCACAGCACGCCAACGGCGAGGATCGCCCCCAGGCCCGATCCGAGAAAGCTCGCGCCGTAGATCCGCCCCGCTCGTGCGCTCTCGAGCGTGATGGCGAGCAGACTAGCGAGCGCACCTAACGCGAACGGGAGCGCAAGCAGAAGGTACACGGCGCCGAGGCGCAGCCACTGCTCCGCGTTCCAGGCGAGCTGCGTCAGGTCCAGCGCAACGCGGTGCACGAGGGCCGGCGTCGCGATGAGCGAGAGCGCCGTGCCGAGCGCGACGGCCGGGAACCAGCGCTGCGCGGCAGGCGGATCTGCGCCACCTAACGCGGCGATGAGCGCACCGCTCGCGCCGATCCCGAGCATCGCGACACCGATCGCCATGTACGCAACGTGGTGGAAGTGCTCGATTGCGAACACGCGAACGAGGAGAATCTCGAAGGCGAGCGTGGCAGCGGCGAGCAGGGCGACCGCCGCCGCTCTGGCGCTCATCGCGGTCCGCTCAGCATCGGCACGAACGCCACGGGGAGCAGATTGCGGGTGCGCAGCGTCCCCTTCGCGTCCTTCTCGACGAGGATGAGATACTGCGCGCCGTACATGCTGCCGACGGGGATGACCATCCGGCCGCCGGGCCGGAGCTGCCGTGTGAGCGTGGGAGGGATGTGGCCGGCGGCCGCCGTGACCAGAACCGCATCGAACGGCGCGGCCTCGGCCCACCCGTGATGTCCGTCGCCGTAGCGCACCGTCACTCCGCGGTAGCCCAGGCGCTCGAGCCGCGAGCGCGCCGAGTCGGCGTGTGCGCGGAAGATCTCGATCGTAAACACCTCGGCGCCCGTGGCGGCGAGCACGGCGGCCTGGTAGCCCGATCCCGTTCCTACCTCGAGCACGCGCATCCCCGGGCGAGGTCGCACGATCTCCGTCATGAACCCGACGATATACGGTTGCGAGATCGTCTGACCCAGGCCGATCGGCAAGGGATGGTTCTCGTACGCCTCATCGCGAAGACGCGCGGGGACGAACTCGTGTCGGGGCACCGTGCGCATCGCGTGCAAGGTCGCGGAGTCCCTGATCCCCTCGCCCGCGATGTGACGCTCGACCATCTCGAGACGGCGAGCTCGGAACCGCGCGTCTTCAGGGTTGGCACGCTGGGCGACCGCCGTGACCGCGACCACCAGAGCGACGAGCAGTGAACGGAACAGCAATCGCGTCATGGCCTGCCTCATCGCGATTGGTCTGCCTGCAGAACATCTCCTGGAGGTTCCGCGGGCGTCAAGGAGCTTGCCGCGGCGAATGCCCAACCCCGAAGTCCGAACGTGCGCGGTCGCCCCGCGCAACGTCACGGACCGTCTGCCCGACTCGACTCCCGGAGTCTAGGTCTTCGACGGTCCTTAGCCCCGCCGCTTTGGCGAGTTTGGCGTCATACTCGTAGTCACCGAGACCAGAGATTGGAAAGCCCGCTCGCTCAAGAAAGGCAACCACGCGTCGACACGCGGTGATGTGGCGATATAGGCGTGCATTGAGTAGGCGGAGATTGGCGCGCTCAAGTCCCCTGCTTCGATCGCCGAGCAGATTGACTTGTACGCATCCCGCGCTGGCGTTGAATACTGCACGCGCTCCGTCGGGTACTCGCCGCTCTTCGGTAGGAGGTCGTCCGGCCGTTCGGGGTTGAAGCTCGCCGTGTTCTCTGGGAAATACGCGGCGTTCAGGATCCTCGTAGCGGCACGGTATGGCGGATAGAGCGCGAGGTGGCGGACCGACGTGGCATCGAACGCCGTCGCTATCACTGCCTCCTCCGAGACCGGGACGCGCTGCAGAAGGCCGATCGGTAGGAACTGGAGTTCGCCTACCTGTCGACCAGCGGCCTGCGCATCGCGTACAAGGTCCGAGTTCGCGGCGCCGAACTGGAAGAGCATGCTGTGCACGTCCTCACTCGCGGCACGATCTTCGTGGCATCATCGAACAGGCCCGAGGTCGCTAGGTCAAACACCGTCGTGATGCCGAGCCCGCTCATCGCCGCCGCGGCACCGGGAGTCTCACCGAGCAGGACGCGCGGCGGGCGCGCCAGGATCTCCCGCAGCGAAAGATTGCGGAACTCGGTCCGGATCAGCCCCAGCAACTCCTGCGCTTCGTTTTGCGTTACGATCGACGGCATGGTCTGCCCTCCTCGGGATGGTGAGCCTAGCGCGCAGGTGCGCAAGCGCACTGGGTCGAGCGCCCAGCAACCGTTGGCAGGACCGGGTTCGGGCTCAGGTTGATGTCAGGCGAGAGGAGCTTCTCGATCAGCGTGCCCAGCGCGTCGGCCTTGGAAAGACGCGGGATCTGGTTGCGGAACTCGAACTTCTCGAGGATGTCCTGGACGTTAGGTGAGAAGCCGTCGAGGTAGCCTCGAAGTCGGACCTCAGCTGCTGCTGGCTGGCTCGCGCCCTGAGGTCGCGGAGCGTGAACCGCGACGTGTTGTAGAAGGCCTGACCGGCGGCTTGGCGCAGCGCAGGGTCCTGGTGGACGACTCCCGCTCCGTCGAGTGAAGCCTTCATGTCAAGGACAGCTTGTTTGGTCGGCTCGAGGATGGCGTCGAGCCGGCGCAGCACGGTCATTGGCAGAATCACGTCGCGGTACTTGCCGCGGACGTAAAGGTCGCGGAGCACATCATCGGCGATGCCCCAAATGAAGCTGGCGATCCAGTTCAGTTGTCCCTGTTCCATCGGGCTTTGGGTTTGAAGGAGGTTGGTGCCCCGGCTGCTGTGATACGAGGCGGGGAGTGGGCCTCAGACCGTCTAACTAATTCGGCAGCTATACGCCGACACACGCCACGCGCCAGGCCGCTCGTTTGTTGCAGCCATCTTGACGCCTTGACTTGCCGTTCGCCGCCGGGTGGTTCCGTTGTGGTTCCGAATATCGAACAGGCTCCGACGATACGTCGGAGCCTGTTCGCCTAAGTATCAATTCGACAACGGATTACCGAGTCGGGACGGCGGGATTTGAACCCGCGACCCCCTGAACCCCATTCTGCTCAAACGGCGTGTCCAAACCGCTGAAGTTCAACCAAAACAACACGTTGCGTCACCTACCTACATACAGCCTCGTGAGGGGTTTTCGCGTGTTTTGAGGCGCTTCACATACCCCACATACCCCAGCCTGGGGCCCGACATCAGCTTGCTGCGAGCACGCGGCGTACTTACATTCGTAAGTACATTCGTCCTGGAAGTGTCATGACGTACCGCGCCAAAGCCGCCACCGTGGGAAACTCGAAGGCGCTCCGCCTCGACTCCGCACTTTTCCGGGAGCACCCAGAGTTCGCCAGCGGCGAGTTCACCGTCAGCGTGATCGCTCCGGGCCGGCTCCTGGTCCAATCCACCGCTGACGCCGCGGCGGACGAGGAGAACGACCCTGTCTTCGAAGCGTTTCTCGGCTTCCTCGAGTATCAGATGGCTCGGCGCCCGGATCTCATCGGCGCCGTCACACGCTCCGACCGCGACGAGTCGGACGCGCTACTCGACGGCGTTGAATCGAAGCGCGACGCGGATCTCGCTGAGGGATTCATCCTTCCGGAGCCGAGGAAGGCTCGGCGGCCCGCAGGGCGGCGGACACGGTCCGCAAAGGGCTGAGACTCCGAGCGGCGATCCAGCACCCAATTAGATGCCACGTGGTCAGCGACGCGACAGAGCGGGCAAGCGGAGACCAGCCGACGCCGCCTTAGGCAGGGCGGCCGACGATCCCGCCGCGCGGGGCGCTCCCCGCGTTGCCGCACCCATTGTGGTCAACGGCTGGACCCTGCTCTTCTGGACGGACTTCCGCGCCCGGTGGGATGCGATGCGCGACGCCGTCTGCGAAGCACGGAAGGCAGATCCCGTCGGCTACCGCCATGTCCCTGTGGTCAAGTTCTTCAGGACCGTGCGCGACCTCGTCTTCGCGGACATCCCGGCGAACCCCGATCACCCGCAGTTCCGCCAGGGGAAGACTGTCGGGTCGTCACACTCGCACTGGCGGCTTGCGAAGTTCCATCGTCGCTTCCGGCTCTTCTTTCGATTCCATTCTGCGTCGCGCACGATCATCTTCGCGTGGCTGAACGACGAGAACACACTGCGCAAGGCGGGGAGTAGCACCGACGCGTATGCGGTCTTCCGCCGCCTCCTCGAGCGCGGAACGCCGCGGACCGACTGGGAGAGTCTCGTCGCCGCCTCTCGAGCACCGGATCGCGACGAGGGCGGCTGAGCGTCGAGAGTCACTCTTCCGCGCGACGCGTCAGCATCACGACGGCGCGTTCGACTTCGGCCGTTGGTGTGGGAGCTTGCTCCCGTCGGGAAGTCGGCGCTGTGGACGATGCGCGTGTACTCGCCAGGTTATCGGGTACGCGCGCGAGCCCCGCGCGCTGATGTGGAAGCGTCACGGGGGCGAACTCGCTCCTTGACGGCCGAGGATGTGTGCATATACACTCATACTGTGAAGACGCCACCTTCAGACCTGCAGCGCTGCGCCGAGATTGCCGAATCGTGCACGAATGCCCGGCTTCGGAAGCTGTCCAGACTCGTCGGCACCATCTACGACGAGGCGTTGCGCCCAGTCGGCCTTCGGGGTGGACAACTCAACGTCCTGGTGGCGCTCGCAATGATGCGCGAAGCCACGACCAGACGTCTTGCAGTGACACTTGGAATGGACCGCACCACGCTATGCCGCGGGCTCAAGCCGCTCGAGCGGGAGGGTCTTGTCCGGGACGTGCCCATTGCCGCGAGCCGCGAGCGCGTGTTGACGCTGACGGAGCAAGGCCACGCGCGACTCAAGGCCGCCATTCCCCGTTGGGAAGCGGCACAGGCCCTCGTTACCCAAAGACTCGGTCCGTCCATGGCTCGGGAGCTCGCAGACCAGCTCGATTCTGCCACCGCCAAACTTCTCACGACGCAGTGAGCGTTTTTTTCGGCGCAAGAGTGCATATACACTCATTTCCACCTTTCCACGGAGTGTCCGATGGACGACGACATTTTTCTCGTGACCGGCGCCTCGGGCGGGCGCCAGGGATCAACGGGACACCACGTCGCGCTGCTGCTGCTGGAGCGCGGCGTTCGGGTTCGCGCGTTCGTTCGCACGGACGATCGTCGCGTCGACGATCTTCGCGGCCGAGGCGCGGAGATCGTGGCCGGTGACTTGCTCGACCTGGGTTTGGTTCGCCGCGCGATGAGCGGCGTGCGGCGCGCCTATTTCACCTACCCGGTGCAGCCTGGTCTGCTCGAGGCGACGGCGAACTTCGCCGTCGCGGCGCGGGAAGCGTCGGTGGAACGGGTCGTCAATCTCTCGCAGATGCTCGCGCGGTCGGGCGACCAGGCGACCCCGCACCAGGCGCGTCACTGGCTCGCCGAACAGATCTTTGACTGGGCGAACGTCGGCGCTGTTCATCTCAACGCCGTGGTGTTCTACGAGAACTTCCTCGCGCGCGCGCGCGACAGCCTCACGATGGGCGATGCCATCATGCTCCCGTGGGGCGCGGACCACACCGCGTTCCCGATGATCTCGGCGGAGGATGTGAGCCGAGTCGCGATCGGCGCGCTGACGGGACCGGCTCTGCCTAACGGTGCCATCATTCCCCTCATCGGCAGCGTCGTGACGGTTCGGGAGATGGTCGACGCCTTCAGCGCCGCGTTCGGAACGCCGGCTCGATACAAGGAGATCACCGACGAGCATTGGATTACCGCCGCCTCTGAAGCGGGGCTGAATCCGGCGGCCGTCGAACACCTGAGCCATCTCTGGCGTCACCTCCGCACACGGCCAAAGACGCTGCAGGCAGCGTACTACGAATTCGCGAACGCGAACGCCGAGACGATCGAGAGAATCGGCGGGGCGAAACCTAAGACGCTGCCTGAGTTCCTGCGGGAACGGGTCGGCGATCGGTCGGCCGCCGGATCAGTATCGCATGCCTTGTAGTCCATCACGCCAACGGAGACGCCACATGAGCACGCAACGGATCGCATTGGGCGTGAGTCTCGCGCTCACCTCGATCGGGGGAAGTGAGATGGGCTCCTCACAAGAAAGTCGCCCGCTTGCACTTCTCGGGGCGACGGTGATCGACGGTACGGGATCGGCTCCTCTTCCCGATGGCGTCGTGCTCATCGAAGAAGGCCGCATTCGCGCGATCGGACCTCGCGGCGGCGTACGCATCCCCAAAGGATTCGACCGCCGTGATCTCTCCGGCCTCACGATCCTCCCCGGCCTCATCGACAGCCACGTGCATCTGCAGTTCGCGTTACCGCAGGGGGCGGGCGAAGCACAGACGGAGGCAGCGCTCGATTCGCTGCTGCGAGAGTTCCTCACATACGGCGTCACGACCATTCGCGACGTCGGCGACGCGTATCCGTGGATCACCGAGGTGCGGCGATCGATCGAGGAAGGCCGGCGCACCGGCCCCCACATCGTGGCCGCCGGTCCCCTCCTGACCGCCCCCGGCGGGCACCCCGCTGGAACCCTCTTACGCGGGAACAGGGCCGCCATCGACGCGGCGACACGGCAAATCGCCACGCCGGCCGAGGGGCGTGCGGTCGTGCGCGACCTCCACGCGGGTGGCGTCGACCTCGTCAAGGTCGTTTTCGATAGCGCCGGACGGAAGAACTCAGCCCGTCCCGAACGGCTTCCCACGCTCGACGCGGTAACGTTAGGCGCCGTCGTCGCCGAGGCTCGCAAGCTAAGGCTGTCGGTCACCGTTCACTGGGGGAACGTCGATGAGCTGCCGGCAGTCGTCGCGGCGCGGCCGACCCAGCTCGAGCACGCCGGATACGCTGCCCTTCCCTCGTCCCTCGTCCGCGACATTGCCGACAGGGGGATTGCCGTTGACCCGACGCTCCACGTGCTCTCTTCCATCCTTTCGCCGGAGATGTTCGCGAACGGGCCCCTGAGCAACGTGCGCCGGCTCTACGCGCACGGCGTGGTGATCACCGCGGGCACCGACGCCCCGCTGGGCAATCAGCGCTTCGGGGAGAGCTTGCACGGCGAGCTCGAGCTCCTCGTCGCGGCGGGGTTGTCCCCCATGGACGCCATCCGTGCGGCCACCTTTCATCCGGCCCGACTCCTCTCGCGCGACCACGAGTTTGGCACCCTCGAGAAAGGGCAGCGCGCAGATCTGATCGCGGTCGCTGGCGACCCCCTCGCCGCCATCGGCGCGACGCGCGAGGTGCGCCTCGTCATGCTCGACGGGCGTGTGGTGGATGTCGCGCACAATGACTTGCCTCCGGAACCCGCCAGGGTGAACCGGCGCAGAACGCTTCGGGGGCCGCAGCGGCGCGGAACGCCACCACAAGCGGCACCCGTCACAAAGATGCAAGAAAGTGCCACCAGCCAAGCGATGATGGCGCTTCCAAGCTCCGACGCGGATCGCAGTGAATCATCCGCGTTCCGGAAGCCCATCGCCCTCCGCCTGGGCACGCGCGTAAGAAGTCCATTCCGGGTTCCTGCGTTGGGCTTGAATGTGACGTAATGTCGGCACATATTGACATGTGCCTACGAAACGTCACGCACGCACACCTCGGACGGCTTCCGAGCGAGTCCTTGTTCTGGCGAAGCGCCGCGGGGTGCTGCGCCCGCGCGACCTCGACCAACATCGCCTGCCGCGCGAGACCCTTCGCCGCCTGTACGAGGCCGGCAGGCTCGATCGTCGGGGCCGGGGGCTGTACGTCCTGGCGGACGCCGCCCCGAGTGAGCACGCCGTCCTCGCGGCGGCGAGCGCGCGCGTACCGCACGCGGTGGTGTGCCTCCTCTCGGCCCTTCGCTACCACGGACTAACGACGCAGAACCCACCCGACCTCTGGCTCGCTATCGACCGCAAGGCGCGCGCGCCCGTGGAACGCGACCTGCCGCTTCGCGTCGTCCGCTTTTCGGGACCGGCGCGAACCGCGGGCGTCGAGCGGCACCTCCTCGACGGGGTACGGGTCCCGATCTACAGCGTCGCGAAGACCGTCGCCGACTGCTTCAAGTACCGGCGCAAGATCGGCGTCGACATCGCCATCGAAGCGCTCCGCGACTGCTGGCGGCAGCGCAGGTGCTCCGTCGACGACCTCTGGACGTACGCCGCGGTCTGTCGCGTCACCAACGTCATGCGGCCGTACCTCGAGGCGATCACCACGGCGGAATGACGTCGTGACCAGCTGCTGAAAGCCGATGCGCGAGAAGCATCTTCCCGTGAACCTGGCCGCCTCGGTCCACCGGCGCCTGCTGACGATCGCTCGGGAGCGCCGAGAGGAGATGCAGTCCCTGCTCGTCAGATACGCCGTCGAGCGCCTGCTCTACCGCCTCGCACAGTCCGCGGAGCGCGACCGCTTCGTGTTGAAAGGCGCCGTCCTCTTTTCGCTCTGGGACGGTTCACCGCACCGCCCGACTCGCGACGTGGACTTCCTCGCGTACGGCGACCCGTCCATGGAGGCGATTGCCGCGACGTTTCGAAGCGTGTGCTCGACCGAGGTCGAACCGGACGGTCTCGACTTCCTTGATGACACCGTGCGAGCGCAGCCCATACGCGATCGACAGGAGTACGGCGGCGTGCGGGTCACGCTGCTCGCGATGCTTCAAAACGCCCGCATCCCGCTTCAGGTCGACGTCGGGTTCGGCGACGTTGTGACGCCCGCGGCAACGCTCGCCGAGTTCCCGACGCTGCTCGACTTTCCCGCGCCCCACATCCGCTCGTACCCGCCAGAGACGGTGGTGGCGGAGAAGCTCCAGGCGATGGTGTCGCTCGGCGCAGTGAACACGCGCATGAAGGACTTCTACGACGTCTGGCTCCTCGCCAGCACGCGCGCCTTCAACGGCGGAACACTCGCGCGCGCCATCGCGGCGACGTTCAGTCGGCGCGGGACGCCGATTCCGATAGCTGCACCAACTGCACTCACCGCGGAGTTCGCGCGCGACAGCGAGAAGCGGGCGCAGTGGACCGCGTTCCTGAACCGCTCCCGGCTCGGGGATGCACCTCGCGCATTCGAGGAGGTGATGACGCGAGTTGCTTCCTTCTCACTTCCGGTTATGCAGGCGGCCCGAAAGGCACGGCCGCTCGAAGAAGAGTGGACGCCCGAAGCTGGCTGGCGTCGGACCAACGTGTCCCCCACGGGAAACTGACAGGCTGTTGCACCCGGCACGCCACCGTCCGATTGGACGAGCTGGTTGCAGCTTGGAATTCGGTGCTGTCCGACGCGTCGACCGACCAGGAGTGATCCCGCCGGCCGCTCCCAGTGTGGCCTCCGCATGCGGACCCCTCGGAGCACTTGGGCTGAGCCGATTCGGGAGCGACGTCTAGCGGGCATTTGTGCGGCGAGTTCCCGCGGCCAGGTCATGCGCCAGTCTGTCGGCGTCGTACTAGAGTTTGTACGATCTCGTCACTGTGATTGACGATGAGCGAGATGTGGCCGTCGTCGGGGAAGTACGTCGCTGTACAGCGGCGGAGGCGACCCGCGACACCTCGTGCAGTCGCGATCGGAATCTCCGCATCACGCTCACCGTGCCATAGGCAGAGATGATCGTACCGCACTTCCTGCAGCTCGAATCCCCAGCCGCCGCCGAGCAGCGTGCCTTCGCGCGCCGGCCCTTTCGAGCCCTGGCGAAAGCATTCCGTGAGCGACGAAGCGAGCGTCTCGCTGACGCCTGTCAGCGCGAGACTCTTTCGATCGGCGTCCGGCCAGCGGCGAGCAAGGCGACGAAGCGATTGCGTTGCTCGCTTCCTATCCTTGAACAGGCGCCTAACGAATGGCGTCGCCAGCCTCGGCAGCAATCGCGAGAGAAGAAATCGCCAGCCGCCTACAGGCCCCGGCCCCGCCACAATACCGCACCCCGTTAGGCGGTCCGGGATCTTGTACGCGCACGCGATCGCGTACGGTGCTCCGCCCGAAAAGCCAAACACCGAGAAGCGATCGATCCCAAGGTGGTCCCCCAACGCCGCGACGTCGTCGGGCCAGTCCACGAGCCGGCGAGCTGGCTTGAACGTCGAGAGGCCCATCCCCGGCCGGTCAATGCCGATGAGCCGAACGCCGAGTCGCGCCGCGGCGTCAGCGAGGAGTCCAGCCTCGAGTCGAGAACCTGGGTACCCGTGGAAGTAGAGGAGCGCCTGTCCATCGGGAACGCCGTATTCGATGAGCCCAACGGTTCGTCCGTCGGGAAGCCGCACGCTGGATGTCGCTCCGCTCGTTTCCGCCATGCACCGCCAGGCCATGCTGGCCGAAGGGATGTCTCGCCCGTCACGTGACGGGCTCTCCGAAACAGCCGTAAGTTCATCTCCATGAAGCTGCTCGTGGTCGAAGATGAACCCAAAGCGTCCGCCTACCTCGCCCAGGGCTTGACCGAGGCGGGATTCGTGGTCGATACCGCTCGCGACGGAGAGGAAGGGCTCCGCGCGGCGCGCGCCGCGGACTACGACCTCATCGTGTGTGACGTGATGCTCCCCCATCGGGATGGTTTCTCGCTCGTCGGCGAACTGCGCCGAGCGGGCCGACAAACTCCGGTGCTGCTCGTGACCGCCCGTAGCGACGTCGATGCCCGGGTCCGCGGGCTCGATCTCGGTGCCGACGACTACATCGTCAAACCGTTCGCCTTTGCCGAACTCCTCGCGCGGGTCCGCGCCGTGCTCCGCCGTACACCCGCCCGCGCGCCAGACATCTATCGCGTCGCCGATCTCGTCATCGACCTGCGGACACGGCGCGTCGAGCGTGCCGGCGACCGTATCGACCTGACGCCGCGCGAGTTCTCGATGCTACAGTTCCTGCTCGAGCATGCCGGCGAAGTCGTCTCGCGCACGGTGATCGCTGATCGTGTATGGGGAATGAACTTCGACAGCGATACGAACGTCATCGACGTTCAGGTGCGCCGACTCCGCTCGAAGCTCGAACCCGATGGAACGGTCCCGACCGTCGAGCACGCTTCTCTGCAAAGCTATTCACGAATCAGCAACGAGGGGATTCCGCAGGGAGCGGCTGAGCGGAGGAGGCCTGCACCCGGTAAGCCAGACGGGCAACCCGCGAGGATCGCCCGCAGACAGACTGCCGCGGTCCGACCCGAGGCAATGCGCTCCCGGCTTGCAACTAAAGGGGGGACCTTGCGCCTAACGCCCCACACCAGGGACCGGACGCGCCTTGCGCCGGGGGAGCTGCTCCACCTGCCCCCTCCTTGCACGAAGGGGGGGCCTAACGCGGCGAACGGTGCCTGGGACGGAACGCGCGCTTTGCGCGCGCGCGCGGTACGCACCACACGCCTATGTCCGTCATTATGTCTCGGGTGGTGAGTCAGGCCGCTGGGGCGTGGCGGCGTTCGCCTTGGGGCTCCAGTGACTGATAGGGCCGTTCCCTATGTCAGGTGAGTGCTCGCCGTGAGTGTTACGGATCCTGTCACGGGTGGTGCGCGTCCCAGCGGGGACTTGTAGAGACAATCAGGCGCACCGATCGCGATTGGCGAGAGCGACGGGAGATCGCGTGGGACTAGGCGAGAAACCCCGTTAGGCGACTGAAAATCCGCGTGTCGGCGGTTCGATTCCGTCCGTAGCCATAGTGTATTTAGTTTTTCGCTCTCAGAGTATTAGAAAGCGGGGCTACCTTCGGGAGAAAGAGAGCGCCGCTTGCTTTTTTTCGCCCCAGATTCGCCGATCGCCGATCGCGTCGATTCGGCGAAGGCGCGAGCCGACTCGCGGCCGCGGACGCCAGGCGGAAGGCGCAGGCCGAGGCGGAGCGTCTCGTCGCCGAGGCGGATCAGAAGGCGGCCGCGGTGCGGCGAAGGCGGCGAACCCGCTGGCCAAGACGGCGGCGCGCGTGGTGGCCAATCGATTGAAAAAGGAGGCGGACGACCGCGCGCATCAGATCGTCCGCGAGGCGAACCGGCGCCCGGACGACCTGGTGGCGGAAGCGCGAAAAAAACTGCCCTGCTCTCGCCGCCCGGTGCTACCTAACGAGTGAGCGCGACGGCCCGCGCCGCGGCCACCGCCGAACGCGCCCCGTACGGCGGGTCCCCGACGCTCCAGACTCGCGCCGTGATGGCGAAGTGCGCCGCCGCGCTGTCGCCTCGGCCTGCGGCCTCCCAGGAGCGCGCCAACAGCTCGTGCAGCTCGGTGCGCGACACGTACAGAGCCGACGCCTCGACGCCGGCGCGCAACGCAGCCTGCAGCACGGGCACTGATTCGGCGCCGCGGCCGAGTCGAAGCAGTGAACGCGCGAGCGCAACGTTAGTGCGGGTGTAACCGGTGGTGAGTGACCGGATGGACGCCCGATACTCGCCTATGGCGGCGTTATCGTCGCCATGCGCGGCGAGGATGAGCCCGCGGACCTCGTGGTGAAGCCGCTGGTCGCGACCGAGCCCACTCCGTGACCCATACGCTGCCATCGTGTCCGCGAGCTCCGGCAGGCCCGTCGTGTCACCCATGGCGGCGCGCGCATTCGCGGCATGCGCCGACATCCAGACGCGATTGCGCGCGTATTGCGACGGGGCCATCCCGGCCACGCGCCAGTGTGCTATCGAGTCGAACAGAGCGGCCGCTGCGCGATATCGACCCATTGCGTCGAGGATGACTGCCTCCATCGTCGCCGACTGCGGCACGCCGCCAGGACCAGGCGACGGCTCGATCCTCGCACTGATGGTTCGGAAGCGGCGGGCCATCGCGAGCGCCTCGTTCACGCGCCCTTGGTCGCGAAGCGCGATGGCGAGGTACCACAGGGCTTGACGCTGGTCCAGCGCCGACGCGTTGGCCAGCCTCACCCGCTGCAGCTCCTCGGCCCGGGCGTAGTCGCCGACGCGCAGCCAGTGCGAGACGAGCGCGTTCTGCACTTCCGTGCTTCCGCCGTTTTCCAGATGCCGTGCCGAGTCGAGCGCGGCAAGCGCGTCGCCCGGACGCCCGAGCGCGTCGAGCACATAGCTCAACTGGACCCACGCGCTCTCCGACGTGGGTGCCGAGCGGATCCACGCCTTCGTCTCGCGCTCCGCTGCCGCGAGCGAGTCCAGCGAGAGGTACTCGAACACGAGCCGGTTGCGCGCGTCGCAGGAGGGGCACGGTCCGGGGCCGGCCGGTGCACCGGATCGGGCATCCGTCGCGAGTGACTCCAGCTCGATTGCGCGCCGGAGGTGCGGCACGGCGGCGAGGTAGTCCTCGGCCATGGTGAACGCGGTGCCGCGATAGAAGTGGCCGTGTACCTCGTCGGGATACCGCGTGGCGAGGGTCTCGGCAATCGAGCCCAGCTCGGGCGCCGACAGATGAAAGGCCACGCCGGCGCGGATCGTCAGGCGTTCGCGGTCGCTCGCGGCGGCGGAGAGTCGCACCGCACGCGCCATCCGCTCGGCCGCCACTTCCGCGTTAGGCGTCGTCACGGCCCAGTAGTACGTGGCCAGGGCGAACGTCGAGTCCTCGGCTACGGCCGCCGAGAGGAGCCGATGCGCCGCGACCTCGTCCGTCGCGTAGTAGCGTCGCATCGCCTCGACGTAGAGGCGGTACGCCGCGAGCGAGCGCGTCGTGACGTCGGCCACCGACCCCACGGGGGCGTTCACGCCGAGCCGCGTCGCCAGCCGCGCCGTGCCGCTGTCCACGAGGGCGAACAGGTCGGGCCCTTCAACGGTGCGCGCGTCGACGATGGCGCCGGTGGTCACGTCGACCCGGCGGAGATCGAGTCGCAGCTGTCGGTCGGCCCGTCGGTACAGCGCACCGTCCACCAGCTCGGTCGCGCCGGCGGCGCGCGCCGCCGCCGTGGCGGCCGCTTTCAACGCGCGAGCGCTGGTATCGGAGCCCGCACGCCCGATCAGCTCGAGCATGCGGCCAGCGCTGACCACGCGCAGGCCCGGGACGCGTGCGAGGTTCGTGGCGAGCAGGTCGCCGAGTGGCGCGGTGAGCTCACTCGAACGCTCGCCGAGCTCATAGCCGGCGATGTAACCGACGGCAACGACGGGCATCGCGGTACTGCTTCTCGAGCTGCGGACATACCATGTCGCCGCCACCACCGCTACCGCGACGAACGCAGCGGCGACGCCCCACCGCGAGATGCGCGAGCCGCGACGCGACATGGCAGCACCGGGCGCTGTCGCGACCGCTGCTGGCGGAGCTACGGGGGAGAAAACGGGTGGGCCATCAACCGACTCGGTGGCGATAGCGGCGTCCGAAGCGACATCCGTCGGCTCGTGGTCCCGCTCTTCATTAGGCGTAAGCGGCGAGACCGTCGCTCGGATTCCTGGTGCCGCGCGATTGGGAATCGCCGTTGTGGCGTCGATCGTAGCGACCGTTGCCGCGGCCTCGACCGGCAGCGCGGAATCACGGAGGCGCTTGGCCAGTTGGACGACCTCGCGATCGGGCGGCAGGTCGAGCTCCTGTTCGAGCAGCGCCTCGTAGATTCGCGCGTGGTCGAGCGCTCCGGCGCGGTTACCGGCAGCAGCCAGTCCCTCCATCAGTCCGACGGCGACGCGCGCGTTGAGTGGATCAGCGGCCGCGAGCTTCCGCCACCACGCCACGGCGCCATCGGTGTCACCCGCGGCGGTTGCAGCACGCGCGAGTGACTCGAGCACACGCCGGTGCTCGTGGGACAACGCCTGTCGCTCGTCGTCGACCCAGCGCGTGAGCTCGGACGCGCCGGGAACGTGGAACCCATCGAGGAATGGGCCGGCGTAAACCGACGCCGCGCGTGCGTTGTCTCCGCGTGTCAACGCGGAGCGGAAATCGGCGACGTCGCTCGAGATTCCGTCCGGGTTCAGCCGCAGCTCTTTCGTCCCGACGATGGTGTCTTCGCCAAGGTCGCGTCGGAGGGCGTACAACGATTGCGCGAGGTTGTTGCGCGCCCGCTCTTCCTCCGTGTCGGGCCACAGCAGCGCGAGGATGCGATCCCGCATGACGCCGCGATCGCCGGCATGGGCGAGCAGCGCGAGCACGGCCATGCGGCGTGGCTGGGCTGCGGCTCCCGACTGCGGTCTTCCGTCGTCGCCGTACACACACAGCCCGCCGAGCGCCTTGATGCGAATCACGGCGCAACCTCGAAGGCGAAACGCAGGGCAATAGTACGGCCGGTGTTTGGTACCGGCAATCGAACGTGGGCCTGACGTCTTGCACGTGACCTCGCCCTCTCCCGCCTGAGCGGTTGAGGCGCCGAGCAGACCGCCGCGTCGGTCTCGTCTATCGGCAACACATTGCACGGCGTGCATTTACGCGCAGGTGATGCGCGGGTCATTCCGTGGTAAGGCGCGTTTCTACCGTTCTCCGCGCTGGCCGGAAGCCGGACGAATCGCACCGGATCCGCCAGTTCCAGAGACACCAATCACGTCCGATACGGAAGGAGACCGTTATGTCGCGCTTCACCAGCATTCACACTCGCTCGATCCGCGCACCGGCCGCGCTTGCGTCCGTTGCCTGCGGCGGAGCCAATACGCGTCCACCATCTCTCGCGCTCGCATGCCGTGCGATCGCGTTCACCGTCGTCGCCGCGCTGGCCGCGTGCGCCGAGCACGGAAATCCGACGTCGCCATCGACGTCGGTCGTCCCTTCAGGCCCGCGTCTGACGACGCTGGTCGTCGCGCAGACCGAGCTCACGGCTGACGCGATTGGTCGCATTCTGCCGGCACTCGAGAAGGATGCGGCCACACCGGTCGGCAATGCACTTCGCACGCTCGACGCGAAGCTCCGCGACGCGAGCGCCAGCACGGATGCCAAGGCTCGCGCCGCGGCGACCGTCCAGAACGTCCTCGCGCAGTTCACCGATCCCGCGCGCGGCGACGCCGCCGACCTCGCCGCGGTGCGGCTCGAGGTCGACGAGATCAGCGCTTCACTCGTGTAGCTGTTCCACTGCCCTCGCAATCAACACGCGCGTCATGACGCCGCGCGACCTAACGACCCACCGAGACGAATGTCTCAGGAGCATACGATGTCACGCCTAACGACTTACACCCGTCTTTCGCTGCCGGCGATCCATCGGGTGCATGTCCGTGCTGGCGACGCGGGCGTGCATCGTCTCGATCTCGTCGGCCGTGCGGGCCGCGGCGATCGCGTCCATGAGGCTGAAGTACGCGCGAGCATTCATCGGCACGAGGCAGGGGAGACGCGAGAGCCGGCGACGCGGGGCACCGTGGCGGGTTGCGCGCCCCTTTGAAGTAGGAGATCGCGCGGCCACCGCGGCGCTGGCCCTGAACCGCCCCCGTGGCGTAGTCACGAGCGAGGGTTCGTGCGCCCCGGTAGAAGGCAGGCGGCGTTCCGGAGGCGGTTGCGCCGGGCGCCCGGCGTTAGATGCGGCGGATCCGGCGAGAACGCGCGCTTGACAGGCGGTCCGGCGCGGCCGCGACGCGACAGTCGTCGCGCGCGGCCTACATGACAGGGCTTGCACCGGGCCCATCCTTTGCGATACCAAGCAGAATGCCCGGCCCCCAGTCCGGAGAACGCCAGCAGCGGCCGATCCAGTACCGCGACGGTCAGAGACGGGTGTGGTACATCTCGGAGGTCGCGCGCCTCAAGGTGGTCCCGCCCTCCATCGACGGGCCGAACCTCGCCCTCGTCATCCGGTTCGAGTCGGAGGGCGAGCAGAGGTTCGCAAGGTGGATCGGCGGCGAGGACTGGCATTCGAGGGCGGCGTTGGATCGGCTGTTCACCGAGTCAGAGCGCGTTGGATCAGTCGAGCGCCCGCCGCTGCCGGCTCCCGCAGAGCCTAACGACGATACCGGCGTCGGGCCGGCGCCACCGGAAACCGTTACGCTCTGGGTGAATCTCGTCGCCACGATGGGCCCCGACGAGCTCGCGGACTTCGAGGAGCGGACGTTCCGCCAGTGGGACCGCGCGTCGCTGTTCGACCTCCGGCGAGCGATCGAGCGACGACGGCGCGAGCTGGGCAGCTAGAGCCCCGAGCGATGCAGGCCGTTGGGCCCTAGTGGTTCTCCCAACGCCCCTTCTTACGGTCTGGCCCATCTTCGTCGGGATCGTGCTTTCGCTTCTGCTGCTGCGGCGGGGGTAATGCCCTTCTGCGCAGCTACATTCCAGCGGCTGGCGCAGCTGGCGCAGGCAGCGGCGCAGCTGGCACAGGCAGTAGCGCAGCTGGCACAGGCAGTGGCGCGGCCAGCGGGTTGGCTCGTGTGTCATCGAGCAAGGGCACATCCCATGTTGATTCTGGCCCACGATCTGGCCCACGGAACTGCCGTGACAACGCTGTGTCTCTCCGTGCCGTAAAAACTCACTTCCATACGGCACGGCGGCCCCGTGCCGATGCGTCCCAGCTCGGCGATCGCGCTTATGCGGTCAGCGAACGATGGCGGCCTAACGCCGCGAACCGCGTCGCTTTGGGGATCGCGCACGAGATGATGCACTTTCCCGTCGGCGATCTGCTCCAGCACCGCCATGCGCGCATCGTACGGAACCGTGCGGCGGCGCGCGCCGCCGCACGGCCAACAGGATTAGACGGTCTGTCTGGTCGAGCTCCCGTGTGCCCACCAGCGCGCTAGGCGGATCAGCCCAGTCGCGGTCGCGGAGTCCGCCTCATGGAATGAAGTCGTCGAAGTCCTGAAGCGCAGCCACTGCTTCCAGAGCCTATTGACTCCAGGGCGGCGTCACGCCGACCGACCTCGCGTAGGTGATCAGCTGGCCGAGATGCTCATGCGAATCGCCACCCTGCCAGAGCATCGCCGTGAGCGCCGAGAACCGACAATCCGGCGGAAGCGGAGCTTCGCGGCGCGGAGCGCCGAGTCGGGACGCGCGGCGAGCATCTGCTCGACCGTCGCTCCCGCGACTTGTGCACGCGCATCCGCGCCGGGATCGAAGTCCGCCCCCTTGTGCCGCGACCCGCCCTTCGACGACTAACCCCGCATTTGACAACACGATGAGATCGCGGTCATAGCGCGGTCATAGCGCGGTGAGATCGCGGTCATGGCGGCTCGTAGTCTCCCCCCGTCGGCCAGCACACTCCACCGCGGCCGATTTGCCACTCGACAACAACGACACACTCTACTTTCGGGAGACTTACCAATGGAACGCATCACCCTCCGCCTGGCCCCTCGAGCGGGCCGGCCCCGCCTCACCATGACCGCCGTGCTCCTTGGCGGCTTCCTCGCGGCCTGCGAGTCCACGACCCCCGCGCCGACCAGCCCGGCGATCAAGGACCTCAAGGTGAACGCCGACATTACGCCGTTCCCCGGCTGCAACGTGAACGCCTGCAACGTGCCCCCGCGCATACTGTTCGTGAGCGAGCGGGCCGGGAACGCCGAGATCTACTCCATGAAGTACAACGGGACCGAGGTCGTCCGGCTGACGTACAACTCCGCCGTCGACAACTACCCCTCATGGTCGCCGGACTACAGCAAGCTCGCGTTCGTGAGCACGCGGACAGGGAGCTCTCAGATCTTCACCATGAACGCCGACGGCTCGAACGTGACGCAGCTCACGAGCTCCGGCCAGAATAGCTGGCCGCACTGGTCGCCGGACGGAACGAAGATCGTTTTCCACCGCACGTACGACCAGCAGCGGTATCAGATCTATACCATGAACGCCAACGGCGGTCAGCAGACGATCTTCCGTTACACGACCCTCGCGGTGTCGGAGGGACAGCCGACGTGGTCGCCGGACGGGCAGACCATCGCGTTCAAGTCGAACGTCGCCAACCCGACGTCCGGCGCATTCGACATCTTCACCATGAAGGTCGGTGACCCGAGCTCGCAGCGCAGGGTGACGACGACGCTACGGGCCAGCCATCCGGCGTTTTCCCCGGACGGAACTCAGATCGCGTTCGTGACCGACCCGTACGGCACCGTCCCGAAGGGGATCTACGTGGTAAACGCGGCGGGCGGCATCCCGAACCTCGTGACGACGAGCAAAGGCGTGGACGACTACCCGACGTTCCGTCCCGACGGAAAGCGCATTGCGTTCATGAGCTCGCGTGCGTGGGGCGGCCAGATCGGTGGCAAGTGGTCGATCTTCACGATCAACCTCGACGGCACGTTCCTCAACCGGCCGAGCGCGTCGATCTTCGTGCATGACATGAATCCGTCCTGGAGCACCAACTAACCCCGGAGGAAACTCGAACACGACGGAGGCGGTTGCGTGCAACCGCCTCCGTTTTTCCTTGGAGGATTACAAACGTCGAGTGTCGCACATGCACGCCGTCGGCGGCCGCCCGGAAATGTGCTCAGTGCGGAGGGACCGGCTTCCGTCCGACGCTCCGATGCAGAGCTTCCGTCGCGGCGTCCACGTTGGCGCCGGCCGCTCGGTTCTCCTAACTGATCCTGTCCTCGCGCTCCGCGGGCGACCCGACTATCTCCTGCGCCGTGGCTCCCGAGACAATGATGTTCAACGCCAAGGGCGAGCTCGTCCCAAGCTACTAGGCCAAGTCGTAAGCTCGCAGGCTACGGCTCACTACGACTGCCCCGTCATCGTTCTATTGCACCCCCGATCGATCTAGCGCAGGCACCACCTAACGTCAGCGAGGCGTGTTGGTCCCCTGGATCGGCATGTCCGGTATGGCCGCGGGCCACGCCACGGCGTCGTGGGCGTCAGCGTCTCCGCATTCGTGGTTGGATACTCATGGTCCCACGACCAACACGCTCGCACAATGGCGCATGACTGGCGCCGGTCCCACGTTCATTCGGATCGGCCGTCGCGTGCGCTACCGCCCGGACGACGTGAATGCGTGGATCGACTCGCAAGCTCGTCGCTCCACGTGCGACCCCGGTCGTCCGACATAGTCATGTCACGTTAGGCGCGGCGTGGTAGCGTGCGACGGAAGCGTACCGTCGCACGCTGGCTCGCGACCTTACCATGACCTTACCAGGCCGCGACAAGCCGCACAGAGGGGTAAGGACACAAAAGGCCCGCCAGCATATAAAATGCTGACGGGCCTTCAGTTACAGACCATCGGGACGGCGGGATTTGAACCCGCGACCCCCTGAACCCCATTATGCTCGCCCGGTGTGCCCTGCGCGCGGACCGCAAGCAAAATAACACGTTGCCTCACCTTTCAGCGTGTGGCTTCGCGAAGGATTTTCGCACGGTTTGAGCCCCTGCACATACCCCACATGCCCCAGTTCCAGGTGGCGAGCGCGGCTTGCCGCGGCACGGGTGTGTTCTTACATTTGTAAGTACAATGCAGGGAGAGGCTTATGACCTACCGCGCCAAGGCTGCCACCGTCGGGAACTCGAAGGCGCTCCGCCTCGACTCTGCCCTCTTCCGCGAGCACCCGGAGTTTGCCGCGGGGGAGTTCACCGTGAGCGTGATCGCTCCCGGCCGGCTGCTGGTCCAGTCGACCTCCGAGGCCGCACCTAACGAGGAGACGGATCCGGTGTTCGACGCGTTCCTCGGCTTCCTCGAACACCAGATGGAGCGCCGGCCCGATCTCATCACACCAGCGACGCGCGCCGATCTCGCCGAGGCGGACGAGTTGCTCTCGGGCGTTGAGGCGGATCGCGATGCGGATCTGGGCGAGTCATTCCGCATGCCGGGCGCTCGTGCGCCGCGATCCAAGTCGAAACGCGTATCGCGACAGTCCAGAAAGTGAGAACCGGCTCGGCTTAGGCAAGCGGCCGTGGGCCGAAAGGGGAAGCGCGACAGACCGCGAAGGCGCTCCGGTCTGCCGGAAGAGCCGTTAGGCAAGGGCCGCGGTGGCAAAGCGCAGACCCGCCCTGCTCTTCCTGCGGACGCGGTGCTGGCGAACGGATGGACGCTCCTCTTTTGGACCGACTTTCGCGAACGGTGGGCGGGAATCCTCGAAGCCGCGCGAGACGCCCGCGCGGCGGACCCGGTCGGATACCGAGAGCGCCCCGAGCTCAAGTTCGTGCGCGCCGTACGGGATCTCGTGTTCGAGGAGATCCCGCGCAATCCCGACGACCCGCAGTTCCGCCAGGGCAAGACCCTCGGCGCCACGCACACCCACTGGCGCCGCGCGAAGTTTCACCGCCGCTTCCGACTCTTCTTTCGGTTTCACTCGGTGTCGCGGACGATCGTGTACGCCTGGCTGAACGACGAGGAGACGCTGCGCAAGGCGGGAAGTCGCACCGATCCGTGTGCCGTGTTCCGCCGCATGCTCGAGCGGGGCGCGCCGCCGTCCGACTGGGACGAACTGGTCGCGGCCTCGAAGTCACCCCCGAGGTTCGAGCGAGGAGCGCAAGGCGATTCGGATCACCGCAACGGAGCTGCCTGGGATTCGAGCGCGCCGTAACCGAGCCACCTCGCCAGCGGTGCGAGCGAGGTCAATAGCGCCATGCCCGCTCTCCGCCGCCATTGGGTGAAGTAGAAATCGTCCTTGATCTCGTCGAGCAACGCGGCCGCGCGAAGGACGGCACCGACGACCGCCTTCTTGTTGGCCAGCCAGTCGCGAGCGATCGCGGAGCCGCCCTCCAGCATGAGCTCCATGTGGAGCACCGGACGGTGCTGGGATCGGAGTCGGAGCGGCGTGTGCTCGCTCGGATTGGACCATGCATGTGCAACGCCGGCAGGGCCGACCACGTGCTCCCCTGCTCCGTAGTCCCGCTGCCGTCCGCCGACCCGCGCTCGGAGCGTCCCCGCGAGGACCTCGTGCCGCTCCTCCTGCCCGGGGTGAACGTGCTCGGCCATCGAGAAGCCGGGCGGCAGGACGACCTCCACGCGCAACAGTTCCCCCTTCGTTTCGGCGGACGTTTGGAGGAAGGTGATGCGCACGCCGTACGCTGGATGCTCGATGACGTCCCCCGGTCGGGCCATCTGGCTACCTCCGCGCGCAGAGAAATCGCGAGCGACCAACCCTTGACATTATTACATGATATCGTGTAATAATGTCAATATGGGATGCGTCCCCGACTCCGCCGGCGAGCCTGCTCGCCATGGCAAGCCCGCCGCGCACGAGCGGCCGCTCATCGACCCGCCGAACGCCGCGGAGCTGAGCGCCCTGTTCAAGATGCTCGCGAACGACACGCGCCTGCGACTGTTACACGCCCTCGTGCGGGCCGGCGAGCTATGCGTGACCGATCTCGCGGCCGACGTGGAGATGGCGCCCCAGGCGGTGTCCAACCAGCTCCAGCGTCTGGCCGATCGCCGGGTGGTCGCCGCGCGGCGCGAGGGCGTGCGGCTCTACTACCACCTCACCGACCCGTGCGTCGCGGGGCTGCTCGATCTCGGCCTCTGCCTGATCGAGGAGACGGGGACCGCATCGAAGTCCACGCGCAAGGCACGACGTCCGGCGCGCCGCTGACGTACACGTTCGCAGCGGGGGGCATGGCACCCGCGGAGGGCCGCTTATGAGGATCGCCATGAGGACCGCGATGCTGCTGATCACGTTTCTCCAGGGGCTTGGAGCTGGGATCTGCTTGGACATCGCCACCGTCAAGCTCCTCATTCGGCACCGCATCGGCGCCGTCGGGTACGCGCAATTCGCGCGTGGGAATGACCTCGGCAACGGGCTCAAGGTCTACCGGTTCGCCGTGGTCGGCGGCGCGCTGCTGGCGAACACGTTGACGATCGTCGCCCAGGTGACGCGGCAGCCGACGGCGATCCGTCATCCGCTGTATGCCGCCGCGCTTGCGAGCGTCGGCTATCTCCTGGCGACGACGAAGGCCGCACCGATCATGTGGAGCATCAAGTCGGCGCCGGACGACGAGGCGGTCCTAACGCGGAAGCTCGACCGCTTCGCGTACCGGCACGCGTGGCGCACCGCGTTTCAGATCGCGGCCTTCATCGCCCTGCTCCCGGCATTAGCATGCGCGTCTCCCCGCCAGCATCGACCGCGCACGTGATGCGCGTGGGGGATGCCCACGTCGCGTATCGCGACGAAGGGACGGGTCCGGCGCTGCTCCTCCTCCACGGCTGCCCGTTCTCCTCGTTCATCTGGCGGAAGGTGATTCCTCCGCTGTCGCGCACGCACCGATGCCTCGCGCCCGATCTCCTCGGACTCGGTGACACCGAGACACCGGAAGATGCGGACTGGTCGCTCCGCGCGCAGGCGGCGATGGTCCTTGGCTTCCTGGACGCACTCGGTGTCGCGCGCGCGCACGTCGTCGCACACGACCACGGGGGCGCGGTCGCGCAGCTGATCGCCGCCGAGCATCCACAGCGGATCGACCGGCTGGTGCTCTCGAACGTCGAGGCGTACGACAACTGGCCCTCGGAGGAGGAGCGGCCGTTCGTGCGTCTGACGCAGCTTCCCCTCCTCGGCGACCTGGTACTTCGCCTATGGGGAAGCCAACGAGCGCTGCGCACAACGCTCGCCCGCGCACACGCCGTCTACGATCCGAAGGTCCTGACCGACGAGCTGCTCGAGGGCTACATCCGCGCGAACTTCGGCACTAGGCACCGGCGCGCGAAGACCAAGCGCTTCCTCGCCGTCCAGTACGAGCCGAGCAACAACCGCGTGACGATGGAGCTGCTCGACGGGCTGCGCCGCTTCGACCATCCGACGCTGCTCCTCTGGGCGAGGGACGATCCGCATTTCGGGCCGGAGTGGGGTGAGCGGCTTCGGCGCGACATTCCCGGTGCCGTAGGGTTGGAGCTGCTCCCCGAGACCGGCCACCTGCTGATGGAGGAACGCCCCGAGGAGTTCGCCTCCATCGTCCGCCACTTCCTTACGTGACTATGGACACGTGACTATGGACGAGCCGATCACACGCCGCCAGGCACTCGTCGTCGGCGGTCAGTTACTCGTGGGCGCAGCGATCGCCTGCCGCCCGTTCGGGGTGCCTAACGCCAGCCCCCAGATCCCTCGCTTTCGGTACCCGTTCCGGCGCCCGCCCGTCCTGCGGCCCGTACGGACCGACGAGACCACGGACTACTACGAGATCACGCAACGTGTCGGTCGGGCCGACATCCTGGCGGGGAAGCACGCGACGATCTGGGGCTTCGACGGCATCGCTCCAGGACCGACGATTCGCGCGCGGCGCGGGCGGCGCGTCGTCCTACGACACACCAATCGGCTCCCTGTACCGACGGTGGTACACCTGCACGGCGGCGCGACGCCGCCCGACTCCGACGGCTTCCCGACGGACGCCATCGCGCCGGGCGAGGCGCGCACGTACGTCTATCCTAACGAGCAGCCCGCGGCGACGCTCTGGTACCACGACCACTCGATGCACCGGACGGGACGCAACATCTACATGGGGCTCGCCGGGTTGTATCTCCTCCATGATGAGGAGGAGGACGCACTCCACCTGCCGGGAGGCGACTACGACGTGCCGCTCCTGATCCAGGAGCGGTCACTCCATGCAGATGGCCGCCTCCGCTACGACTCCGATCGTCAACTCGGCGCGCTCGGCGACGTGGTGCTCGTGAACGGGGTACCGTGGCCTCGGATGCCGGTGTGCGCGCGCAAGTACCGCTTTCGAATCGTGAACGGCGCCAACGCCACCGTGCTTCGGCTGGCGCTGAGCTCCGGACGTCCGCTCGTGCAGATCGCCACGGACACCGGACTTCTCCCCGAGCCGATCGAACACGAAAGCATCGCGGTCGCGATGTCGGAGCGGGTGGAGGTCGTCATCGACTTCGCGCAGTATCCCGTCGGCAGCCGCGTGCTGCTTCGGAACCTCATGGCGGACGGGCCACGCGACGACATCATGTGCTTCGACGTCGTCTGTGCCGAGCGCGATCCCGCCCTGCTGCCCCGCCGCCTGAGTACCGTCGACCGGATTCCCGTTGCCGCCGCGGCGACGACGCGCGAGTTCGTCTTCGCGGCCGGGGGAGGCGAATCCTTTCGGCCAGAGTCGCACTGGACGATCAACGGTCTCGATTTCGATGCCAACCGGGCGATCGCGGCGCCTCGGCTCGGCAACGTAGAGGTCTGGCGGTTCGTGAATCGCAGGCGCTTCGGGATTATCGGCATGGTGCATCCGGTCCACGTGCATCTCGTGCGCTTCCAGATCGTGGACCGCAACGGCCGCGCACCCGGCGCGCACGAGATGGGCTGGAAGGACACGGTCGCCGTACCGCCGGGCGAGGACGCGCGGATCATCGCGCGCTTCGAGGGATATCGCGGTCGCTATCTCATCCACTGCCACAATCTCGAGCACGAAGACCACGACATGATGGCGCGCTACGACGTGGCGTGAACCGTCTGAAGGCGATCAGTTCGCAAGATGAGCCCGAGCCCTGCAGGAAA
>JBKOYV010000008.1:0-11277 GCA_046725585.1 Gemmatimonadota bacterium
GTCCCCGCCTGCATGACGTCGGGCGTCAGCCGGCTCTCGCCGTTAGGCGCTGAGCGGAGCTCGAGGGCCGGCGCGCCGTCCTCGACCACGCCGACGTAGAGCATGGTCTTTCCGTCCTCGCAGCACACCGGATCCACGGACGCCGATGCGACTCCCGGGAGCGCGGCGAGCTTCGCCGGCACCTGCAGCAGCGCGAGCGACGTGAGCGAATCCCCGACACTGATGCCGAGGGCGTCGCGAACCTGCTGGGGACTCGTCTTGCGGAGCCCGTACAGGTCAATTATCCCCACGCGCGGCAGCTGGGCTCTGGCGCCAGCCGGAAACGTCGTGAGGACGGCCGCGGCGACGACGGCCAGGGCGCCGGATCGAACGACTCGGTGCGGGGTTCCAGGGAGCTGAAGCATTCGTTGTGGGAGGGTGGCAACGACGAAATTGGGGACGCGTACATGAAAGCATCAATCCTTTGCGCCGACCTGCATCGTCGCGAAACGAAATATGATTCCACGCCGATGGGGACATCGGTCTGGTCTAGCTGGATCGAGGAGCGCCGCTGATCGCCGGGGATCGGATCCCTGACGGCTGTAGTAAACCCAATCGCGGTCGCGGGAGTCCAACAGTTCGCCGCCCCACACTGGGCTCGGCCTCACACTCGCGTTCCGAAGGATTGAAGGGATCTCACGTGCCCTCTCGCCATTTCGTCATCCTGCTCGCGGCGCTGTTCGCGAGCCTGTTATTCGCCCCCCGTTCGGTCGCCGCGCAGCAGGCGGACGTCATTCGAGGTCGTGTCATCGGGCCGGACAGCCTGCCGGTCCCCGAGGTGCTCGTCACGGTGACGTCGTTCTCCGGCAACGTCAGCCGAACCGCCCGGACGAACAGGGATGGCCGGTTCACCGTGACGTTTCCCGCCGGGGATGGCGACTACATGGTCGCGTTCGCGGCCATCGGCTACGCCGCCAAGCGCTTCGAGGTCAAGCGGATGGCCGACGAGGAAGTCCTCGTGGCCGACGCGAAGCTCACCAAGGTCGATGCGGTGTTGGGCACGATGAACATCACTGCGCCGCGCGAGAAGGTCGCGCGGAACGACCCAACACCAGACATCAGCGGAAGCGAACGACCGATCCCCACACAGGACGTTCCGGCGAACCTCATGGGTGATCTCGCAGCCATGGCCGCGACGCTGCCCGGGGTGCAGACGGTGCCCGGCGAGAACGGGGATCCCAACGGGTTCTCGGTTCTCGGCCTCGGCGCCGATCAGAACAACATGACGCTGAATGGGATGAACTTCGGCGGGACGGGTTTGCCGCGTGATGCACAGGTGTCGAGCTCGCTCGCGACGACTCCGTACGACGTGTCGCGCGGAGGCTTCAGCGGCGCCCAGTTCTCCCTGCGTACGCGGCCCGGGTCGAACTTCATCACGCGAGGCCTGTCGCTCAACTTCGACTCGCCGCAGACGCAGTGGACCGACCCTGTTGCGCGCGCGCTGGGTCAGGAGTACATGAACGAGTCGCTGGGCGGCGCGGCGGCGGGCCCCATCTCGTTCGACAAGACGTTCTACAACATCGCCTGGCAGCTCGGGCGCCGCGCGAACGACTATCAGAACCTGCTCGACACCGATCCGGTCGGGCTCAAGGCGGCCGGCGTGTCGGCCGACTCGGTGGGACGGTTCCTCACCATTCTCGGGAATCAGGCCGTGCCGGCGACGGTCGGGGGGCTCTCGGGCGACAAGCTGAGCGATCAGGGCTCGCTGTTCGGCAGCATCGACTTCGCGCCGCCGGGCTCGACGCGCGGGAGCGCGTACAACCTCTCGTTCAACGGCGGCTGGTCCACGCAGCGACCGGTGTTCGGCTCGGTGACGTCCGTGCCGGCGAGCGACGGCGAGCGCACGAGCTGGCGCGGCGGATTGCAGGGACGGCACACGACCTACTTCGGCGTCGGCATCCTGAGCGAGACGTCGTTAGGCATGAGCTGGTCGCGCAACTACGCCGACGCCTATCTCTCGATGCCCGGCGGTCGCGTCCGCGTGAGCTCGGTGTTCGACGACGGGACGAGCGGCGTGCAGATGCTCAGCTTCGGCGGGAGCCAGTCGCTCAGCAACGCCTCCACGACTCTCGGCGCGCAGGCGATGAATCAGCTGTCATGGTTCAGCGCGAACAACAAGCATCGGCTCAAGTTCACGAGCGAGCTGCGGTACGACGGCGTGGCGCAGGACATGACGTCGAACCTGCTGGGCACGTTCACCTACAATTCGCTCGCCGATCTCTCCGCGGGGCGACCGGCGCAGTTCACGCGGCAGCTGACGCGCCACGAGCGCGACGCCGGCCAGCTCGTGGCTGGCCTCTCCCTCGGCGACTCGTGGCGCCGGAGCAGCAACTTCCAGCTCCAGTACGGCGTCAGGCTCGACGGCAATCGCTTCCTGGACGAACCCACGCTCAACCCCCAGCTCGAGTCGGCGTTCGGCGTTCGCAACGATCACGTGCCTAACAAGCTGTACGTGAGCCCGCGCGTCGGGTTCTCGTGGAGCTACGGGCAGGCCCCGGCGATCGGCGCGTTTCAGGGAGCGGCGCTGGGCCCGCGTGCCGTAGTGCGCGGCGGCATCGGCCTGTTCCAGAACACGCCCGGTGTAAACCAGATCGGGACCGCGCTCGACAACACCGGTCTGGCGAGCGGAATTCAGCAGCTCACCTGCATCGGTGCCGCCGCACCGATACCCAACTGGACGGCCTACGGCTCGAGCGCCGGCAGCATTCCGGACCGGTGCGCGGACGGCACGACGGGCACGGTGTTTTCGGACGCCGCGCCTAACGTGTCCCTCTTCGCCGACAACTACGTCGCGCCCAGGAGCGTGCGGTCGAACCTGCAGTGGTCGGGACCGGTCCTCGGCAACCGCTTCTCCACCACCGTCGACGCCACGTACTCGCTGAACCTCAACCAGGGCGGCTTCGTCGATCTCAACTTCAAGCCCGAGCAGCGCTTCACGCTGAGCAATGAAGGCGGGCGGCCGGTGTTCGTGCAGCCGACGAGCATCGTTCCGGCAACCGGCGTGATCGCCTCGCGCGACGGGCGCGTGTCGTCGCTCTTCTCGCGCGTCACGGAGCAGCGCTCGGACCTTCGCTCGGAGAGTCGGCAGATCTCGCTCAGCCTCTCACCGGCCAGCTTCAGCACGCGGCTCACGTGGAACGGCTCGTACGTCTACTCGAACGTGCGCGAGCAGTTTCGCGGGTTCAGCAGCACCGCCAACAACCCGCTCGATGTGGCGTGGGGGCGCCCATCGTTCGACTCCCGCCACCAGATCGTCTACAGCGTTGGCTACAACTTCTGGGACGCGATCCGCGTGAGCTGGTTCGGCCAGTTCCGGTCCGGGCAACCGTTCACGCCCGTCATCTCGGGTGACGTCAACGGTGACGGCTACTCGAACGACCGCGCGTTCATCTTCGACCCGAAGCTGTCGAGCAGCGACCCGGCGGTCGCGGCGGAGATGCAGCGATTGCTCACCTCGGGCTCGCCCGCCGCACGCGAGTGCCTCGCGAGGCAGCTCGGGCAGCTGGCGAAGCGCAACAGCTGCCAGGGGCCGTGGACGTCGAGCGCGACCCTGTCGATCTCGTTCAACCCGGCGAAGATCCGCATGCCGCAGCGGGCGTCGATTCAGTTCCAGCTCTCGAACCCGCTCGCCGCCGCGGACATGCTCTTCCACGACGACGACAACCTGAAGGGCTGGGGCCAGTTCGCGACGCCCGATCCGTCGCTGCTCTACGTTCGCGGCTTCGACCCCTCGACGAATCGGTACAAGTACGAAGTCAACCAGCGCTTCGGCACCACGAACCCGCAGTTCAGCGCGTTCCGCGCACCGGTGACGTTGACCGCGATGGTGCGCTTCGACGTCGGACCCACGCGCGAACGGCAGTTGCTCACGACGCAGCTGAATCGCGGCCGCACGCTACCGGGTCAGAAGCTTCCGGAGCCGATGCTGCGCGTGGTTTACGGCCAGGGCGGCGGGATTCAGAACCCGCTCGCGACGATCCTTCGCCAGCAGGACAGCCTTCACCTGACGGCGAAGCAGGCCGATAGCATCGCGTCGCTCAACCGATGGTATACCCTCCGCAACGACTCGATCTGGCCACCCGTGGCGAAGTACCTCGGCACGCTGCCCGATCGCTATGACCAGGGCGCCGCGTACGAGCGGTACATCACCGCGCGTCACGCGACGATCGATCTGCTGATGAAGATCGGGCCGGAGGTCAAAGGGTTGTTGACTCCGGAACAGCGGCGGAAGCTGCCGCCCTTCGTCGCGAGCTATCTCGAACCCCGGTACCTCGCGTCGATCCGGTCGGGTACCGCGACGTTCGTCGGCGGGATGTTCCCGGTGATGGGGGCACCCGGCCCGGGCGGAGGTGGCAACGTGTTCGTCGGCGGTGGTGGCGGCGGGCAGCAGGTGATCATTCGTTAGTGGGGACTGGGGACTGGGGACTGGGGACTGGGGACTCGGCAGGGAACCGTCTACCGCCGAGGAAGGCTCCGTGCGAGTCGAAGCATCCCGGCCGAGTCCCCAGTCCCCAGTCCCTAGTCCCCAGTTCTCAGTCCCCAGTCCCCGCTCTTGAAACCCTCTCGTGGTAACTGCAATGAGACTCGACATTCCACTGAAGTCGTCGTTCGTCCTGCTCGGGACGTCGTTAGGCGCGAGCGGGGCGCTTGCGCAAACCAAGGGGCCTGACCTCCCGCCCATCCGGCAGCTCGGAGCGGTCACCGCGACGGCGACAGAGAAGCTGGGCCTGGTCAACAACATTCGTCCGCTTTCCGACGGGCGCGTGTACGTGAACGATCCGATGGGACGTCGCGTGATTCTGTTCGACGCCGGGCTGCAGACGTTCACGGTCGTGGCCGACTCACTCGGGGTGAACGGAAACACATACGGCCGCGCTTCCGGGCTCATCCCCTCGCGAGGGGACTCGACGCTGCTCGTGGATCCCCAATCGCTGTCGATGCTCGTGCTCGACCCCGCCGGCAAGGTCGCGCGCGTCATGTCAGTGCCGAGTGCTCAGGATGCCATGTCGTTAGGTACCCCGCTGGGCGGGACGGTGATGGACTCGCAGGGGAGACTCGTCTACCGTGCCTCGCCTCGTTTCGAGTTCCGCGGCATGGGGCCGAGCGCGGCCGGTGGGCCACCGCGCATCCCCGAGATGCCCGACTCGGCGGCGATCTTCCGCATCGATCTCGCGACCCGAAAGATCGACACGGTCGCGTACATCAAGACACAGAAGATCAAGATGAACACGACGCAGGACGACAACGGGCGCATCACGATGACGTCGGAGATCAACCCGCTGCCGGTGGTGGACGAGTGGGCGCTCGTGTCCGACGGCTCGGTCGCGATCGTGCGCGGTCGTGACTATCACATCGACTGGGTGAACGCCGATGGGTCGCGGACGTCGTCGCCGAAGATTCCGTTCGAGTGGCAGCGTCTGTCCGACGAAGACAAGGTGGCGTTCATCGACTCGGTGAAGGCAGCGCGCGAGCGCATGGGCGCCAATGCTCCCCAAGTCGCGACGCCGGGCGGCGGAAACCAGACGCGCAACGGACCACCGCCGGGCATGGACGGGGCGCAGGTCATGATCTTCCGTGGTCCACCAGGCGAAGGTGGTCGACCTAACGCGGGCGGCGCCCCGGCCACTGGTACCATGAACGTCACCCCGCAGATGAATTTCGTGGCGCCGACCGAGCTGCCCGATTACAAGCCGGTGTTCCTGAACGGCTTCGTTCGCGCCGACCTGGATGGCAACGTGTGGATCCGCACGATTCCCACGAAGCCGATGGCGGGCGGTCCAGTCTACGACGTGGTGAACCGGAAGGGCGAGCTGGTCGAGCGCGTACAGGTTCCGGTGAATCGATCGATCACGGCGTTCGGCCCGGGCGGCGTGGTCTACCTGACGACCCGAGACGGGATGACGACGAAGCTGGAGAAGGCGACGATCCGGTAGCCCTCCGCAGTAGGCCGTACTCCGCAGCCGCCCTGACGAGCGGCAAGCGTTCAGCCGTGGCCCCGAGTCCCCAGAGCTGCACGAACCCGGACCCGGGGCGGTCGGGCCGATACACGCGCACCCACGCGCTCGTCTTCCCCAGCTCGTCGATCGCGAGCGGCTGGATGGCGTCGGAGACCGCAATCGGGTAGTCGCCTCGGAAGAACCGATCGATGCCCCACCGTCGCCCGGCCTCGGTGGGATAGGTGGCGTTGTGGTCGAACTCCACCGTTCCCATCGCAACGCCGATCAGACTTTCGGTCCGACGTGGATTCATGCCGATCGGGCGCCCGGTGGAATCGCGCACGAGCGCGCCGATCGGCTCTCCCATCCAGACGATCTTCCCGCCCGCCTTCAGGTACCGCCCGAGCAACACGGTATCGGACGCCACCGGAGCTACCACGTTAGGCACCACGTCGGTGGCGAAGACCACGACGCTCGGCACGCTGTCCGCGATGCGCGCGGCGAGAAAGTGGGTGAGCGAATCCGCGTCGAGCGGCTCGTATCCGACGCTTCGGAAGTACTCGAACGCGAGCCGGCCGCCGCCGACGAACGGCCGTCCGGAAGCAGTGGAGTCGTAGTAGACGGCAAGCCGCGGAATCGATGCGTTCGCCTCCTCGATGGCCACGACGGCGCCGTCGTCGCACCCGATATAGATCTCGTTGCCGGCCACCGCCGGCGTCGACCACACCGCGTCGCCAAGCGGAAGGCGCCAGCGCACCACACCTGTCGCGGCGTCGAGCGCGAGCAGCTCGCCTCGCCCCGCATTCGTGTTCGCCGTTCCGACGATGAGCAGTTTCCCCGTCAACACGGGAGACGAGAGGACGTTCGAGCCCACTGGCGTTCGCCACAGCTCCCGACCGCTCGCGACCTCCACGGAGTGAATGAAGTGGCCATCGGAACTTCCCACGAACGCTCGGCCGTCTCGCACTGCGGGCGATCCAACGACCCACGACGTCCGGTGGCTCGAGCGCCACTTCCGCTCACCGGTCGCGAAGTCGAGCGCGTAAAACCCGTCGTCGCGCGAGCCGAGGAACACAGCGCCCTCCGCGATCGCCGCGGTGCTCTGGATGGCGCGTCGATCATAGCCTTCGCGCTTGAGGTCGAGCGTATCGCCCACGGTGTGATGCACCCAGCGGGTCTTGCCGGTTGCCATGTCGATCGCGTACACGCGGCCATCCCACGAGCCGACAACGGCAACGCCATCCCGGACCGACGGCGTCGCCCGGACCTTCCCGCCGGTCTTCACCTGCCAACGTTCCTTGCCAGTCGTTAGGTCGAGGGCGTAGACGTTCCCGTCGCCCGCCCCGATGACGATCGTTCGCTCGACGACGACGGGAGACGAGACGTAGAAGTCCCACTCACCGGCGGGACTGACGTTCTTGGGAAGCGTTGGTCCTGTCTGCACCGACCAGCGGAGCTCGCCGGTTGCCTCGCTCACGGCGAAGATGCGCCCGCCGAGCGTCGCGGCGACCACGAGCCCGCGCGCGACCGCCGGCGACGAGTGGACAGGCCCGCCGGCGGCAAACGTCCAGACCGGTTTCCCGGTCGAGCGCTCGACCGCGTAGAGCGTGCTGTCGCCGCTGCCGACGAACATGCGCGTGGCGCTCACAGCGGGCGTAGACCGGACGGCGCTGCGCGTCTGAAAGCGCCAGCGCACACCCCCCTGGCCGTCGAACAGCTGACCGCCGGCGACGCCGGTATGCGCCGGGGTTCCCCGGAACATGAGGCTGACGTCGGCCGCCGGCTGGTCGGCCATCTGTGCACCGGCCTTGCTCGCGAAGATGAGTCCCGCGAGCGCAACGCGACGGATCAGGCAGAACATCGCTGCACCATTCGTGGTCGAGTTGCGCCAACGATGGCGGGAGTGTCGGGCGACGTCAGCGAAGCCGCGGCGGGTCACGCCGCGGTACGGCGAACCGGACGGTCGGCACGGTGAGCCGGATCTGGCCCTGGAGTCGATTGGGGTGCACCCTTCCCGTATGTCCAGCCAGCCTGGCCGACTCCTCGCGCTCACGCGCGACATCTCGCCCGCGATCGAGCACTGCGAGCTCACGCACCTCGAGCGCACGACCATCGACCTCGCCCGCGCTCGAGCCGAGCATAACGAGTACGAGTCCGCTCTCCGCACGCTCGGCTACGAGGTGAGACGCCTGCCCGCGGGACCCGACATGCCGGACTCGGTGTTCATCGAGGACACGGCGGTGGTGCTCGATGAGCTCGCGGTCATTATGCGCCCGGGCGCGGAGTCCCGGCGGGTGGAGACAGCGGTCGTGGCGGACGCGGTGAGAACCTACCGTCCGGTCGCGGCGATCCTCGCGCCCGGGACGCTCGACGGCGGCGATGTGCTGCGTATCGGCCAACGGCTCTTCGTGGGCAGCGGCTATCGGAGCAACGATGTGGGGATCAAACAGCTCCGCTCGATCGTCGGGTCGCAGGGATATTCGGTCGAGGCGGTGCCGTTCCAGGGTTGTCTCCACCTCAAGTCGGCCGCGTCTCTCGTGGCAGACGATCTGGTCCTGATCAACCCGGCGTGGGTGGACGCGGAACGCTTCCAGCCGCTTCGCACGATCGACGTCGACCCATCCGAACCGTACGCCGCGAACGCGCTTCTGATCGACGGGAGGGTCGTGTACCCGGCGGAGCACGTCCGAACGCGCGAACGTCTCGAGGCCGCCGGCCTAACGGTTCACCCCGTGCCGGCAGGCGAGCTCGCGAAGGCGGAGGGTGGGGTGACGTGTTGTAGTCTG
This sequence comes from Gemmatimonadota bacterium, assembly GCA_046725585.1. Lineage (GTDB taxonomy): Bacteria > Gemmatimonadota > Gemmatimonadetes > Gemmatimonadales > Gemmatimonadaceae > JAJKIV01. Next base: position 8,762 of record JBKOYV010000008.1, read on the forward strand.
TTACTGAAGGGTTAGCGGCTGCTGTCACCTGTCGCCGAAGACGCACGCAGTGAACGGTCTTGCCACCCGCGGATAGCTTCCGGTGCCGCGGACGACTTCGGCGCAGAGCCAACCCTTTTCGGCGAACGACCATTGGGCGGAAGAAGCCGAAAAAGGCCGGATCCGGCCCTGCAGTGACGCTAGCTCGGAGGGTGCAACCCGTTAGGCAGTATCCGGCCGTTTCCGCCCCCGTCCGCTTCATCGTTGTTCCCGAAAAAAGATTCGCGAATATGGAAGTCGTCCGCGTGGGCTCGCCACCCCGCAGTCCCGGTCTCGAATGTACTCCACTCTGAAAACGGCCAACTGGTTACAGCGGCCGCCCGAGTTTGGCCGCCACCGCATCCCGGAAGCTCCGGCTCAACCGCAGCTTCGCCCCGGAGTGCAGGATGGCCACGTAGTCGCCGTGAAACCACGGCTGCAGCTCGCGCACGGCTCGGAGCCTAACGACCGTCGACCGGTGGATCTGGACGAACCACGTCGGGTCGAGCCGGGCGGCTACGTGGCGGAGCGTCTCGCGCGACCGCCAGGCGCGCTCCCCGCAATGCACCACGACGTGATCGTCGTCGGCCTCGAGCCAGTCGATCGACAGGGGATCGATCAGTTGCACGCGTCCGTCGACCTTGAGCGCGAGAGGCCCGCCGGTAACCGCTGCCGGCGCGGTCGCGCTTTGGCGATCGAGTCGCTCGAGCCGGATACGCTCCCGCGCCCGCGCCACCGCCTCGTGGACGCGGTCGCGACGAATCGGCTTGGTGACGTAATCCAGCGCCCGCGTCTCGAACGCGCGGAGCGCCTGGTCGGAATGCGCCGTGACGAATACGATGGCCGGCCGCCGGTCGGACGGTAGGCGTTGCACCACGTCGAAGCCGTCCAGGTCGGGCAGCGCAATGTCCAGGAACACGAGGTCAGGCGACAAGGTGTCGATCGCGACGATGGCGTCCGCACCACACGCGCTTTCTCCGACCACCGAAAGATCGCTCTCCTCGCGGAGGATCGCGCGAAGCCCGGCTCTCGCGAGCGGCTCATCGTCAACGACGAGCACGCGCACGTCGCTGCGTGTGTCGTGTGGCTCGGGATTCACGAGGCCGCACCTCCCGGAAGCGTGGGCGCCGCGTTCGCGAGCACGTGAAATGGGAGCTCGACGCGCAGCCGCGTCCAGTCGCCGTCGCGCACGAGATCCAGTCGCGATTCGTCCCCATAGAGATGCGACAGGCGCTGGCGCGTATTCTCCAGCCCGACGCCACCGCCGGAGTCGACACGCTGGCGTGGAGCGGACGGACCCGGCCCGTCATCGCACACGTCCAGCGATAGCCGCGTATCTCGGCGGCGAGCGGCGATCGTTAGGCGGCCGCCCTCGGGCGACCGTGAGACGCCGTGGCGAATCGCGTTCTCCACCAGCGGCTGCAGAAGCATCGGGGGCACCTGCGCGCTCACGACGTCGGGCGCGACATCCCACTCGACCCGCAGTCGATTTCCCAGGCGCGCCTGCTCGATCCCGACGTACGACTCCACCAGCTCCAGCTCTTCGCGCAACGAGACCTCCTCGCGTCGCTCGATCGCGAGAAGTGCCCGAAGCAGCTCGCCGAGTCGGCCCAGGACCTCGAACGCCTCGCGATTCCGCTCGGTGATGATCAGCGCGCCCACCGCGTTCAGGGCGTTGAACAGGAAGTGCGGCTGCAGTTGCAGCGTCAACGCGCGCAATTGCGCCGCGGCGAGGTCGGCGCGAAGGCGTTCCGCTCGCAGCTGTTCCTCACGGCGAACGTCCAGCGTGTGGAGATAGTGGCCGGCGCCAAGGATGAACGCGTACACGATGAGCGCGAGGTGACCTACACCCACGAGCTCGGTCACCGCATGGTGTAGCACCGCACCGTACGGCGATACCTGGCCGAGGATGACCCAGGCAATGGTGGGAGCGGCCAGGTTGAGAACGACGATGAACGCAATCGCGAGCGCGAGGTGGGTCGGCACTCGCCCGCGCCACGTCCTGCGCTCGATCGGGAGCCGTTCGGCGGACCAGATGATGGCTGGCGTTGCGACACCCCAGAGGAGAAGAAAGACGACCTGCTCGAGGACTGGTGCGCGAAGCGCGAACTGGTCGCCCGGAGCACGCACGGCGAGAAGGGAGAGAACGACGACGTACACGATCGCGGCGAGCCACAGGGCGACGATGACGCGGCCGGCCACCGCCCGATAGGATGCGGGGGCGGCGAGCGGCGCATCGATGCCAGAGACGCCGAGTGACTCGCGAGTCGCGGCGGTCGCGGTGGACATGCAATGGCGAAGGTAGCGCGCGGCGCGGGACGCAACCAGCACCAGGTGGATAGCCACCCACACCACTAAGAGCACCTAACAAAACCTTTGGACGAACATCCAGCAAATGAGCGCGATCGCGAGGTGCAGGAAGCCGTCGTGAATATCGCTGCGGCGTTCGTCCCGCACGCGCAGCCGGCGGAACCGGTGCAGCCACGCCAAGGTGCGTT
>JBKOYV010000204.1:0-9245 GCA_046725585.1 Gemmatimonadota bacterium
GAACAGTAGTCCGTGGTTCCACTAGCCCTTCGGGATGTTCGGGTTCCCGACCTTTTCCACCGTCGGCAGCGGGAAGCACTTCGCGTCGCCGTACGGCAGGCCGGTAGCGTCCACGCCATTCGGATGAATCGACCCGGGCTCGCCCTTGAACGGGATGGCCCACGGGGTCCCCGCGAAGCGGAGGTGATCGTTCAACCGGTGACCGCCTTCGGTGAACATCTCGCGCCGGCGTTCCTCGATCACCTGTGCGACGACCTCGGTCTGTGTCGCCGTGCCGGCCGCGTCATACGGTGGGATCCCTGCGGCCGTATGCATCGCGTTGATCAACTGGCGGGCCGTGGCGAGGTCGTTCGTTCGCGCTGACGCCTCGGCGACGATGAGCCGTGCTTCCCTGAATGAGGCGATGACGACCGGGAAGCTGCGAGTCGTGTGCTTGTTCGTCGGGTAGTAGTGGATCTGGGCGTTGTCGAACGCGAGCTGATTGCGCGTACTCACCGCGACACGCGGGTCCGCGACGCCAGCCCACGTGACCTGGCGGTAGTTCGGCGCCACGGTCGCGTGCCGCATCTGCGCGCACGCGATGTACTCACAGAGGGCATCGTACCGACGCACGTCGCTATCGTCGCGAGTGGCGTTCTTGACATAGGTGGCCGGGATGAGCTTCGCATCGGCCATCGCCCCCGCGAAGTTCCCGAGGTCGAGTCGCACTCGTGCACGCCCGGCGAGCGCCATGTTCAGGATGTCCTGGTTGTTCGCCGCCGTGGCGAGCTGGATCGCTTCGGTGAAGCGCGTCTCCGCGAGCTGGAGCACCTCCTTCGGCGTCATGAGCGGTCCCCCGTCGAGCGCCATCTCGCAGAAGCCTTCGCCGAGTGCCAGGAGGGCGTAGGCGCCATATGCCTTCACGGTCGCCTTGAGGACCGCGCGGTTAGGCACCTGCGCGTCGGTGAACTTGTCGAGCCGGGCGTATGCGTCCTCGGCCTGGAAGCGTGCGGTCTGGAGCGTGGTGTAGATGCCGTACTGTACGCGGCAGCTTCCCTGGGCCATGTTCGGGTCATCGGCCGTGATCCGGCGCGACGCCCAGTTGCGCTGATTGAGATTGCCCGAGGCTTGAATGAACTCGTCGCTGATGAGCGCGGCCGCCGCCACGTAGTTGTTCCACGCGCACTCGAAGTCGGACACCACGCTCGCGGCGAGCGTGGGCGCGAGGGCCGGATCGTCCAGCGCTTCCTCCTGGACACGGCCGGGCACGTGTACGTCGAGGATGTCGTTGCAGGCCGTCGCAGCGAAGGGGAGTACCAGCGCGAGCGCGATGGCTCGAGCGCTCAGCCGGCGACGCGAGAAGCCGTCCCTGACAGTCATGGGTGCTCCGGTCGTTAGGCGTGGCGAGATGGAGAGGCGAGCGGTCGTCGTCATGGCGTCACCCGCAGCGAGAACAGGAATCGACGCAGCTGCGGCCATCCCTCCTGGTTGTAGCCGGTCAGACCTCCAGGGTCGGATCCGGACCCCGCGCTGTTTCGGACTTCGGGATCCGTCAGCTTGACGCCGAAGTCGGAGCGCTGCGCGACCCAGGGCGTCCAGAGGTTCTGAGCCGAAAGCGTGGCCGACGCGCGCGACATCTTGACTCGGCGCAGGAGCGGCTGTGGGAAGTTGTACGTCGCGCTAACCAGACGGAGCTTCGCGAAGCCGCCCTTCACGATCCCGGGTTGCCGGCGCGTGTCGAGAATGTCGTAGGCGAGAAGGATCGGGTCCTTCGCCTCGAGAATGGCGGGCTGGTTACGGAACGACATGAGCGACGCGCGGATGTCGCCACTCAGGATCGTGTTCCCGCCGAGGAAATCGGCAAGCGCGTAGAGCTGCAGGTCACGGAACAGCGTGAGCGTCGCGTTGGCCGAGCCTTCCCACGACGGGAGTGGGTTGCCCCAGTATACCGCGGGCGCCTGCTGGCATGGGACGGCCGGTCCGCCTCCCTTCGAGAAGTTCGTTCCCGGCAGGATGGCTCCGCTCTCGCACATCATGTTCGTGGCGCGCGGGGTCCCACTGGCGTTCGTGATGTCGGCCGACAGGACGCGCCGCTGGAACATGCTTCCCAGCGGATACCCCGGCACGTGGTATTGTCCGAAGGTCGCGTTCATGACGAGCGACGACGCCCCGCCGAGCGTGACGATCTCGTTGGTGTTGTGGGAGAACTTGAACCCGAGACGAAGGTCCGTGCTCGCCGAACGGATCACGTCTCCCGTGACATCGAACTCGAAGCCGTGGTTATCCACCTGACCGATGTTCTGAAACTGCACGCCGGGGAAGCCGAGCGACGGCAGCGCCGGCACCGCCACGAGCGCGTCGTTCGTTCGCTTGCTATACCAGGTGAACTCGAGCCCCATGCGATCGGAGAAGAGCGAGGCGTCGAAACCAGCCTCGATCTCCTCTCCAACCTCCGGCTTGAGGTCGACGTTGCCCAGGTTCTGCGGCGTGAGCGTCGGCGTGCCACCGGCGCCAGTCTCCGGCGCGTACGTGCGCAGCGCGGCGAACGCGTCGGGCTGCTGGCCTGCCTTCCCCCACGCGGCCCGAAGCTTGAGCGATGAAACGAGCGGGATGTGCGACGCGAACGGCTCCTCGCTGAGGATCCAGGACGCACTCAGCTTGGGATACCGCGTCGCCTTGTAGTCCTTGCCGAACGCACTGTTGTCATCGCCGCGGATCGCCGCCGTGAGGTAGAGGCGATCGCGCCACGCGAACTGCTCCTGGATGTAGAGACCCACCGTCTTGTTCTCGACGAAGGTCTCCTGCGCGGTCTTCAGGGCGCCCGAGCTGATCGTCTCGAGGTCGCTGACGGGGAACGTCTCGCCGTGAGCGAGGATGGCCTCGTTCTGCTTGCGGTAGTACTGGCCCCCGACCGCCGTCTGGAACTGGTATCCCGCGCGAGGCGTCACGGTGGCCGTCGCGGCGTAGTCCGCGCTGACGTACGACGCTGATGAGTTCTCGACGTCGCGCCGGCCGTTCGGGTTGAGGCTCCCCACCGTCGTGATCTTCTTCCACAGACTGCTCAGCTGCTGCTCCGTGAAATCACCGCCCACGGTCAGACGATGTGAGAACCACCCAAACGGTTTGTGGCGGAGCGTCGCGGTGAGCGTGCTCCGGTTGATGTCCTCGTATCCCTGAATGTTGTCTTGGTAGACTTCGGGCACGTAGAGCAGGTACCCGCGCAGCGGACCGTCGAGCCCGTTAGGCAGGTTCTTTCCCGGCTCGCACCCTGGCGACGGGCACGACCAGAGAATGGCCGTGGTGATCGGCTGTTGCGCACCCGCCGAGCGCAACTTGCTCCGCTCGTACCCGAGGCCAAAATCGACCGTGACCTTGTCGTTAGGTATGAAGGTCAGGTTGCTCCGGCCACTCAGGCGGTCCTTCCAGTTGTAGCTCACCGCCCCCTCATCACGAGCCCACGCGCCGAAGAACATGTAGTTCAAGGACTCGGCGCCGCCGGAGATGGTCGCGTCATACGACTGCACGTGGCCGGTCGAGAACGGCGTGCCCTTGCAGGCGTCGCCCGACTGCTTGTACGGCTTCGGACAGTAGCCGTAGTAGCTCACGGGGAAACCGACGGTCCGGTCGTGCCCGAGCACGTTGGCATCGACGATCTCCCCGGCGGCCGTCTTGTAGTACGAGTGCTGGAAGAGATTCTCGGGATCGGGGAGCCAGTTCGCGCCCTGCTTCACCTGATACGTCACGGTGGCACGCCCGCGCGTCCCGCGCTTCGTGATCACCTGGATGACTCCGTTCGAAGCCTCGGTGCCGTAGAGGGTGGCAGCCGCGGGACCCTTGATGATCTCGATGCTCTCGATCTCGTCAGGGTTGATGTCGTTGATGCGTGACGGGGGATAGCGCGAATCGACGCCGACGCCCGGGAACGCTCCGTTGTCGGCGGCGGTATTGTTCACGCGCACGCCGTCGATATACAGCAGCGGTTCCGACATGAGCGTCATGCTGTTGGCGCCACGAATGCGTGTGTTCCCGCCAGAACCCACGTCGCCGCCGGCAGATTGCACGCGGACGCCCGAGACGACGTTGAGGAGCTGTTGTACGTTGGGCGGCGGGGCGACCTGGACCATCTCGGCCACGGGCACTGTCCCGATCGCGTTGCCGAGCTCGCGCTTCGACTGCGCCTCGGGCGTTCCGGTTACGACGACCTGGTCGAGCGTCGTGACCGTCTTCTCGAGCGAGAAGTTGACGGTCACCACGGCCGAGTCGCGCACGGTCACCTGTCGTGTCGCGCGCGCGTACCCCAATCGGCGCGCGGTGAGCGTGTGCGTGCCAACGGGCACGTTCGTGATCCGATAGGCACCGGCCGGGCTCGTGACGGCTCCGAGCTGCGTCCCTTCGACCTGAACAGTCACGCCGACGAGGAGCTCGTTCGTGGTCGCGGCGGTGACCGTGCCGGCGACAATGCCCGTCTGCTGCGGCGCCGCGCGGTCGCGAGCTGGTCTCAGCCACGACTCGGATCGTCCGTCCGAATCGCGATTCTGCCCCACGGCCGCGATAACAGGCACGGCGGCGAGGGCGGCGACCAACACAGGAGCTCGAAGGAGACGATCCATACGTGACCTCCTGGTGAGGTGTAGTGCACGTACGTTCCCAGATCGAGACGGCACCGTCGATTGTAGGACAACTGCGACGTCAAGCTACGCGGCCAGGCGCCGACGACAAGAGGGCAGCCCACGGGTGGCGCCGAACACAGCAACCGCCTCGATGACCGCGCACCTAACGTGCTGGAGCGCGCCGCCTAACGACTTCGATTCGCGCTCGAGATCACCCGCTCCCGCCGAAAAGCTCGGGAGCCGCCGTCCATGCTGCTCGGTCGCCACCGAGCGAGACCGCGCGAAACATCGGGTCGCCGTAAAGCAGATCCGGCGTGATGTCGCTCAGCTGCGCGCACCCGGCGAGCGTCATCGTCAGTGCGAGCTCCTTGTTCAGGAGATTCAGCACCTGGGTGACCCCGGCCTGCCCGTTCACGGCGAGCCCCCAGAGGACCGGCCGCCCCACCAGCACGCCATCCGCGCCCAGCCCGAGGGCCTTGAAGACGTCCGATCCCCGCCGAATTCCTCCGTCCATCAGGAGCGAAGTCTTGTAGCCGACCCGGTCCACCGCCTGCCGCGCCGACGGCAGGACCTCGAGTGGCGAAAGTCCGCTATCGAGCTGTCGTCCCCCGTGATTCGACAGGACAACCCCGTCGTAACCACGCTCACAGGCCTGCAGCACGTCCTCGACTCGGAGGATCCCCTTGAGCCAGATCGGCAACGGCGTCCGTTCGCGGAGCCAGGCCAGTCGCTCCCAGGTGAGCTGGGGGTCCTTCATCGTCTCGAACTCGATGAGCGGCGACCGCATCGTTAGGCTGCGGCCCGTCAGATGAGGAAGATCCATCTGGCTCGTTTGCGCGAAGCGATTGCGAATGTCCGCCTCCCGACGCCCCGCCGCGGGCGCATCGACCGTGACGACCAGACCGTCATAGCCGCTGGCTTCCGCCCGATGCACCAGATCCTCCACGAGGCTTCGATCCTTGAGGAGGTAGAGCTGAAAGAGCGAGAGCCCAGACCGGCGCAGCACATCGCCCAGAGGCTCCAGGGGAGTGTTCGACAACATCGACACGATCATCCCCATGTTGAGTCGAGTGGCTGCCGCCGCGACCGCGAATTCACCTTCCGGGTGGGCGAGCTTGTTCATGGCCGTGGGAGCGATCACGATCGGCGACGCGAGTGAACGCTCGAGCAGGCGGCAGGTGGTCGAGACGGTAGAGACGTCCACCAGCACACGGGGGCAGACATGCACCCAACCGAACGCCTGGCGGTTTCGCTCGAGCGCCCGGCCATCCTCGGCGCCACCCGCGTAGTAGTCGAAGATCGGTTTAGCGAGCTTGGCCCGGGCCGCGGCCTCGAAATCATGCGCGTTGAGCAGGCGCGGCTCCTCCGCTCGCTGGGTGCGCGTGCGCTTGGCGTGAACGGCCATGTGCGCGGGCACGACCTGTCCGCTGGCCACCACGGCGCCGGTCTCGACGATGGCGAATGGCCCGATCTCCACGCCGTCCTCGATCGTCGTGGCCGAGAGCAGGAGGCTGTGATGCTCGATCGAATGCCCGAGCACGAGCGATTGATGCTGCAGCACCACGTCGCTACCGATCGTCTTCAGGTCGAACTCGCACCCGAGCGACGAGGCGAGAATGCACGTGTTCGAGCCGACGCGCGCGCCCATCGCGCGCCAGAACAGGGGCAGGAATTGCGTGCCCTGCAGCTGCGTGAGGAAGGATCCCTCTGCGTCCATAATGAGTGTTTCCAGCAGGACCCACCGCGCATAGTACCAGCCGTAGGCCGGATGCTCGCCTGCAGTCACCCTGCCTAACGCGATCCACTTGGCGAGCGGCACGAAGGCGACCTTCACCAGTCGCGGCACGAGCAGGAGCATCGGTAGCGCGAGCCAGAGGCCCCAGATCGGCGCCGACGCCGCGAGTCCACCCACAGCGAGCCCCATCAGGACGAACCCGGCGACGTTGCTGGCGGCCAGGGAGATCCATTGGAGCAGCATGAGCGCGGACTGGTTCAGCACATAGCGTCCGGTTGTCACCGTGTCCGGGCGAAGGGTCGTCCGTCCGACCACCCGTGGCGGTGAGCCCACGGCAACGGCGTTAGGCGGGATCACATCGCCGTGCCCGGCAACGCTCAGGTCGCCCAGGAGTGCGGCATCGCCGAGCACTGCTCCAGCCTGCAGCACGCAGGAGTTGGTCACCACCGCCGAGGCCCCCACGCGGATCGGGCCGCAGTGCTGTGCGGACATACCGAGGCCGTAGAGAGACACGTTCCCCGCCACCATGCCCCGCTCTCCGACGTCGAGCAGTTCCGGCTCGGCCGTATACGGCGCCGCCAGAACCACCCGCGGCCCGATGTAAGATCCGAGCAGCTGATAGTTCCAGTTCGTGAGATGCGACATGACGTTCATTCGCAGATACATCGCGAAGAACGGCACGTCGCCGAGGGTGGCGTACAGCCGGTGAGCCCAGGTGGGATGGCTACGCGCCTCTCCCTGTTCCTCCCATGGCGAGAGGTTTCCGAGCAGGAATCGCTTGCAGAGAACGACCAGCGCGAAGTACGACGCCGGTATGACGAGATAGACCGCCAATGCCACGGCCGTGAAGAAGGCGAGAGGAATGGGCCCGGCCGACTCCCCCAGCAGAATGTCGGCGATCGATGGGACCGTTACGCCGGCCGCTTCGACCACGTATCGCACGAACAGCATGCCGACGCCGATGGCGATGGCGGTCAGGTATCCCACCACGAGGTAGCCGGCGACGTTCGAGAGCCATCCCGAGGGTTCGGACGAGACGCTGTGCGCGCCCGGCGAATGAGACTCCGGGACGGCGGAGTCGACGGCCGAAAGAGGCCGGATGATGCTGCCGTCAGGGATTGCAGCGCCTCCCAGCAGCGAGCTGTTCGGGCCGATGACGCACTGACGGCCGACATGGATCGGGCGCCTAACGAGACGACCGGCCTGGATCTGCGCGGGCTGGAAGTTCACATCCCGCCCGATGATCGAGTGGTCCCCGATGTCGATGCAGTCCAGATCGCTGACGGTGACCGACTCGAGCCGAACGCCCCTGCCAATCCTCGCTCCCCCGAGCCGATAGAAGGCGTTCAGGATCTCGGTGCCACGCAGCACCCCGAGCGGTCCCTCGAGCGCGCGAAGCAGCTGATGGCCGATCAGCCAGCGGAAGTAGCCCGGGCTCCATACCTCACACTCGTTATGCCTGCTCCGTCCTACCAGCCCCATGATGACGAGAGCGACCGCCATGGTCGTCAGGGGCACGAGGGCGAGCCACAGGGGTCCCGTCAGGAGCAGCTGGAACGCTGTCAGCCGACGTGCGGCCAGGTCGAACAGGACCAGGAGAGGCACGATGCTCAGCGCGAGAACAACAGGCTTGATGACGAGCGTTACCATCTGCAGCAGGATCGCACCGCGCCCCGTGGCCGATCGCCGCGCGACAGGGGTGTCAGGTCGGGTCGGTCGCTCGGCCGTCGGACGAGCGAAATCGCCCGTTAGGCGATGGAGCTCGCTCGTCACGCGCCGGAACTCGCCGGTGACGCGGCGGAATTCCGCGGTCATGCGCGGAAACTCGGCGGTCATGCTCGGGAGCTCCGCGCTAACTCGCCGGAGCTCGGCGATCGACGCCCCGGGCGCATGTATGTCCTCTGAGGCGAAGTATGCCGCGAGCTGGTGGATCGTCGGGTGGTCGTACAGGAGCGTGGGCGGCAGCTCCACCGAAAATCGCTCCTCGAGCGCGATGAGCAGCTCCATGGCGTCGATGGAGTCGAGTCCCACGTCGAACAGCGGTCGATCGTGATCGATGCGCTCGCTGGTCAGCGGGGCCGTGTAGGCCGTCACGATCTCCGCGATGGTGTGCTCGATCGCCAGCCACGCGGGCGGGGCGCCGGCCGGAGCGGGCGGCGCCTCGGCGGGAGCCTGGGCATCCCTGATTCGCTCCGGGATGCGCTGCTTCTGCACCTTGCCGGTCCGCGTCCGAGGCAACTCGTCCAGAAAGTGCACGCGATGCGGGACCTTGAAGCTCGCCAGCAGCTTCCGACAGCGGTCTCTCACCCGGTCCGCCGTCGGCTCCGCGCCGGTCCGGACGATGGCCACCTCGACGACCTCACCGAGCATCTGGTTCGGCATCGAAAAGGCCGCGCACTCCTTCACGCCTTCCATGCTTCCAACGACCTGCTCGACCTCCCAGGCAAACACCTTCTCGCCGCCGACGTTGATCATGTCCTTGCGTCGGCCGACGACGTGGACGTGGCCCGCCTCGTCGAGAAAGCCCAGGTCGCCGCTGCGGTAATAGCCGTCGTGCGTGAAGACCTCGGTGTTGTTGGTCTCCACCCTTCCGTCCGCGAGGTAGCCACCGAACACCGTTTCGCCCTTGATGACGATCTCTCCGATCTGGCCCGGACCAACCGTTTCGTCGTTCAGGTCGACCACCTTGACGTCGAGGCCGGGCAGGATTCGAAGTCCCTCGTTCATGGGCGCCTGCGTCTCGACCTTGAAGGCCACGTGGCAGGTCGCCTCCGTCATGCCGAACCCCTGGATGAAATCGCAGTCGAAGAGCGTGGCGGTCCGGTGAATCAGCACGGGGTCGGGCGCGGCGCCGCCGGTGAGGATCCAGCGCAGGTCCGGAAACTCGAGCGCCCTCAAGCTCTCGGACTCGGACGCGCACA
>JBKOYV010000142.1:0-13642 GCA_046725585.1 Gemmatimonadota bacterium
GCTGAGCAATAGTTGGCTTACGAGAGCGTGTTACACACCAGCCGTATCGAGGACTCGTACGCCAAGGCCGGTGGCCGTGCAGCCATTGTCCTCCTGAACCACGAAGGACGCGGCGACATCCAGGGCTTCCGCCGAGATGCCTGCCCACCGATCGGACATGTTGACGCGCAGCGCGTCCCCTTGAATAGCGATCCCGCCTTGAGACGCTCCGATGCTCACGATGCAGAAGTCGGACGTGCCCGAGGGCTTGGTCCCGCCGGTGAGCTGCACGGGATGCGTATGCCACCCGTCGGGGTTCTGGCGAGAATCGCGGCCAATCACCGGGTGGATCACGGCGACGATTCCCCGTCCCGTGCCCAGGTCAGCCCAGGCGTATCCAAAGACCGCCACGGAGGAGATGAAGCCGTCGGGGAAGCGAGGAATGCTTCCGGAAGCGTTCACTGAGAGACTCACGCCTCCGCCGCGCCCGTCCGCCGCAGCGTCGTCCAGACCCGTGTAGTCCGGCGCGGCCGTGATGGCCAGCGCGGGACTCGCGCCATGATGGGCGGGCGAGTGAGAGAGGACGAGCGCACGTGGGTCGGGACTCGCCGGATCTGTTCGCGGCGCGACGGTTTGGTCGGAGCACGCAGCGATGACCAACCCTGCGCCAAGGGCGAACGACATGGAAACCACCAAAAACGACGGCTTCATGCGAACCTCCGCGTCAAGAGTTCCGGCGAGCACGCCGGCTTCATCGGATGCGTTGCACCTGGACGTAGAGCGTGTACGCACCGTTCCCACCGTCGTCGGTGATCGTGTCGACGAATTTCAGCGGATAGACACCCGGGCCGAGGTTTGCCGGTCCGTTTCCCGAGAGCGCTTCCATTTCCGCGTTCTCGAACGTCAGCGTGAGAATTCTCGGCACTGCAAGGATCCTTCCCTCCCCGTCCCTTCGAATCCCAATCGGCCGGTCCTTCGTGTTGAGCCGGAGCTCCCAGCCCGCCCACTGGTTTGCGAAAAACTGGCCAACGCTCCTCGTGATGTCGTTCCCCATGGATCCGAGTGCGTCGTTGAGCCCAAGTGGGGCAGCATTCATGGCGGCATACCATGAAAGGCTGTCCAGCGGCGTGGACACCCGAGGCACGGCGGGAAGCCGAACCTCGACCTGCGATGCGAGGAGACCTGCTGCGACCGTTGGCGCGAGAGCGGGCGCTGAAAGCACGAGCAGCGGCGCGACCGTCGGCGCCAGAACCACTCCGGCTACGACGCCCGTAAGAACCTTGTCCGTGGTGCTCGGCTCGAGACGTCGCGTCACGAGCGCCGCAGGATCGAGTGCCTGGACTTCCGGCGGAGAGCCACTGAAGGTCAGAAGGCCCTGGCCCGGGCGCTGGTCAGTCTCCCACACCTGCATGGCAATCTGCACGTGGTTCATGCCCTGGTATAGCGCGCCCTCCCACAGGAGCATCGGAAACGTCTCGGCGCTATTCGATTCCGTCGTGCGCTGCCAGGGCGACGCCGTCGGGAAGCCATCTCCAGTCATCAACCCACCATCGGTGCTGGCTCGCCCGGCCTTGATGCGTCGATTCGGGCTCGTCGCACCCCGCCAGTCCGGCGCGTTGATATCGCCGTGCACGAGTGAGCGGCGGTCCACGATGCCGTTGACGATCTGGCCGTTGGCGTCGCGCTCCACGACTGCGGCCCGGACATAGATCTCATCGCGCTTGCCGTCCGTCTCCAACGGGTCGTCCTTCGTCTCGCGATCGACTTTGAAGCCGAGAATGGACAGTCGATAGGTGCCGTACCAACGCGCGACCTCGACGCCGACCGGCGCGCTCGGTGCAGACATGCCCGCATCATAGCGTGCGACAACGCCGAGCTTCCGCGCTCCGGACGCGAGCTCGATGGTGGGACCGGCTGTGTCGGTACCAGCGTACTCCGGCCGGTCGATGGGGTTCGCCCCGGCCACCTTCCCGTCAGGTAGCCACTGCACAATCGTGTAGCCTAACGCGCCAGGCATCGGGTCCCACCGGAGCCGCACGACGCCACCGATGAGCGGCGTGGCAGTCACGCCGGTCGGCGCGGCGAGGATTGGTTCGGACGACGACACGGCCGACGTCTTGTTGACCGCATCGGTTGTCGGCGCCATGCCAGTCCTGGTGGCCGTGGGCGCGTTAGGTGTGGCCGCGGCAGGTTCACCGCCGGGTCGTACGGTGATCGGAAGATTCGGGTCGGGACGCACCGTGATCGGCAGGTTCGACGCCGTCGGCGCGGCCGTAGACTGCTGCGCGACGGTCTGACTCCCGCCGGCGACCCGGATTCCCGTCAGGTACACCGCGTTGTCCGCATCGTCACGGCCCTCGAGCGCGATGACGATCCCCCGCCCCCGCAGGAAGCTGGCATTAGGCACGCTCGCCAGCCGTCGCTGGTCGGCGTACAGCTTGAGTCGGGCGCCGTCGACCGCCAGCCGGATGTTCTGCTCCTGCCCCATGCAGGCATCGGCGTCATCGCTGGTGAGCGCACCCTCCGCCGAGGCGCCCCCGCCCGATACTTCCCAACCGATCGCGCCGTAGTTCGCGCGCGTCGCCGCCGTCGCGAAGTCCGAGAGGAAGTTGCGCCCGCCGTAGATCTTCACGGTGTAGGCGCCCACCTGCTTGGTGTTGCGGTTGACGACGCCTACTTCCACCGTGAACGACTCCGGTAGCGGCCCTGCGAGCGGAACCGCGAGCGCACTCGGCGCCGAGGCCTTGAGCGCCCGCTTTCCCTGCCACTCGGCCACTTCCATGGCGCCCGTCTTGAACTCGAGTCCCTGTGGGAACTCGCCGAGGGCGTCGCCACTGAAGTCGGTTTGAAAGAGCGTGTTTGCTGCGGCCGCGAAGTCGTACGGCGAGCCCGCGCGCGCCGCGAGGCATTGCGCCGCGGCGGCGGTCGGGCCAACCACCAGAAGCGCCACCGGAAGAAGCAGCCGCGTCATAGTTTCACCACCTCGACTCGGCGATTGCTCGAGCGCCCCTCGGCTGTCTTGTTGTCCGCGACGGGCTTCGTGTCGCCGAGCCCCGCGGTCTCCAGGCGCGCCGCGTCGATGCGATACTCCTTCACGAGTGCATCCTTCACGGCCGCCGCGCGCGCTTCGCTCAGCCGCAGGTTGGCGTCAGCGTTCCCGACGTTGTCGGTGTGGCCCTCGATGCGGACCCTGAGCTCGGGATGCTGCGTGAGGGCGGCCGCTATCTCCTTGAGCGTGGGTGCCGACTCAGGCCGCACCGTGGACTTCGCTGTCTCGAACAAGATGCCCTGCGTTGCCCAGCGGCCCGCGGTGGCCAGCGCGTCGTAGACCGTCTTCTGGCTCTCGGCTACGCGGATCCTGGTGACGTACACCGCGTTGGATTCCTCGTCCCGTCCCTCGAGCGCCACGAAGATCCCCCGTCCGCGCGCGAAGCTTGCGTTAGGCACGTTCGCGAGCCGCCGGCCGTCCGCGTACAGCTTGAGATACGCGCCGTCCGCGAGAACGCGAACGGACACCGGGTGCCCGACCAGCCCCTCGGTCTCGACGCTGGTGAAGTTGCCCTGGGACTCGGTCCCGCCGCCCGTGACGTCCCAACCGAGGTGGCCGAAGGCAACCCGTGTCTTCTCGGTGTCGACGTCGCTCTTTGGCACCGTGCCGCCATAGACCTTGATCGTCGGCGCGGCAACGCCCAACGAGTTGCGATTGATCACGTCGATCTCGAGCGTGAACTTCTCCGGCAGCGTCTCGCTCAGGGGGATTGCGAACCCGCTCGCGGTCGTCGCCTTGAGGGCGCGTTGTCCGTCCAGCTCGACGACCTCCATGGAGCCGGTGTTGAACTGAAGCCGCTGGGGAAAGTTTCCGACGGTTTCGTCCGTGAAGTCGCTGAAGAAGAGCGTCCGCTGGCCGGGAATGAAGTCGTAGTTGGCCCAGACCTTTCGGCCGCGCGCGATCGACGACGTGGCGGCGCTGTCCTTGGCGACTGCCTGGTCGCCCTTGTCAACGGCTTGGGTCTTCTGCTTGTCGGCTGCCTGGGCGGCCTTCTCCTTGATCTTCTGCCCGATCTTACCGAGCTGCGCGCTGGCCTCGGGAGGCGCGAGCAGGAGCGCCCCGACGGCTGTCAGGCGCAGCGTAACACGACTGGTGCGGGATGACATGAGCGAACACCTCCGATGCGTGGCCAGAGTCCGGTATCACGGAACGGCGGCCATGATGCGCATCGGAGGTCAGACGGCGATCAAACGCCGTCAAAAACGACGGAAGGCTCTGCAACTGCTCCACATGCGTTGAGCGTCGTTGCGGAATTCCGAACCGCAGCGACGCTCAACGCGAGTCCAACAGCTAGTGCAGGCAGTTTACCGGCAGCCCACTACATCTTCTACGTGAGCGTTACTGCCCTGCGACGGGCCTCGTGCTCGCGCCAAAGTGGCAGGTCATCGCCTAACGGCGACGACCTCCAGATACTCCGAGTCGACTTCGGTCCCGGTGCCGTTCCCGCGGTGGTGCGACGACCAGTGTGCGGCGATGTCGGCAGCGAACGACGCGCGAGCGTCTTCGTCCAGCGTCGCGAACGCGCGCACCGTCGGGCCGTACGCCCCGCGGAAGAGCTCCGCCGTGCCCGCCGGCGTGTGCGGGTAGCGGAACGTCAGCGTCCGCGGAGTCATCGTGAGCTGCCAAGTGCGATCGTCGAACCGCTCGCGGAGCACGGCTTCATCGGCCCATGAGAGCGGGCTCGGGATCTCCGCGGGCGGGGGAGCGACCTTGCCATGCATCGCCAGGAGGCGACCGATGAAACCGCCCCGGGTCCAGTTCGCGAGCACGACGCGGCCACCGGGCCGCGTGACCCGCGCGAGCTCGGCGACCACCGCGCCTGGCCTCGCGGCGAACATGACGCCGAACATCGACATCACGACATCGAACTCCGCGTCGCGGTACGGCAGCGCCTCGACGTTCCCCAGATCGAGCGTAACCCCCAGCCCCTCGCGCGCGGCCCACCGCGATGCTGCAGACAGGAGCGAGGAGACGAGGTCGATGCCGGTGACCACCGCGCCCGTTCGCGCAGCGGGAATCGTTAGGTTCCCCGAGCCGGACGCGGCGTCGAGGACGAGCTGGCCGGGTTGCAGCGAGAGTCGCCCGACGAACGCCTGCCCTTCCTCGCGGAATCCGGCGGCGATGCGGTCGTAGTCGCCCGACGTCCAGATGCGGCGTGACCGCTCGGTCAGCGCATCGCGCCCCAGGGTGGCTTCAATGAGTCGCGCGGCGTCGCTGACGCTGTCGGTCTTGGGAGTGCCGCTGCGGTATCCTTTCTGAGTCTTGGCTCCGTATTCCATAGGTCCCTACCGGTCGTGGTCGAAAGAGTGGTTGCTGCGGACGGCGCGATCGGTGTGTGGCCGATCAGCGCGTGGAGTCCGCGTGCGTGGCGGGCTCCTATCAGTGGGACTGCGGCGTGAGAGCCGTATCGCGGACATCTCGGTCCGACACCCGTGTGGGCGATCCGCGTCTCTCACGTCAGGCGTCGGTGAGCCTCCACGACCGGGCACGAAGAAGGCGCGGGACCCGAGCTGCACTCAGCTCTGGCCCCGCGCCTCCGTGTTGGAGCTCCCACGCCCGCCGAACGCGCCTAACGCAGAGAGAATGCGTCGTGGTCGACGTGACTCATATGAAGCACGTGCTCGGCGACTTGCTGTCCCAGGGCGAGCCCGGCGACCGCGTCGAAGCGGTAATGAATGCCCCCGTACACCCGCGAGAGCGCCGCGTCGTTCGCGAGCGCGCGCAAGCGATCGCGGTCGCCGGGAACATACGCAGCGATCACCTCCGCCTCCGCCGCACTGATGCAGGCGTGGTTCGAGGGATACGACGGGAAGTTTGGCAGACCGATGGCGAGCTTGATCCCGGGATCCGCGTGCGTCGGACGGAGGAGCCAGTAGGTGTACTTCGCGTCGTTGCACGCGATCAGGGCATCGAACGCGGCCATGCTCGCGACCGCGAGCAGACGCGCGGTGCGACGCTCGTTGAACCCGTGTGCGGCGGCCAGCTCGGCGGCCTCCTGGTTCCAATAGCCAGCCGGGCTGACCGTCCCGAGCGGCAGCGCCCAGACCTTGGCGATCGAGTCCTGCTCCGCCGTTCGCGTGTCGGCGATGTGCCGCACCTCGCCTAACGCGGCAAGAAATTCCGCCGAGCCGAAGGCCGGGGGTGGCGCCGGGCGAAACTGTGACGTCGACGTGAGGAAGAACGGGCGTGCGGCGCCGAATCCGGCACCGCCCGGCGGCGCAGGTGGCGTCGCGCTGCTGAACCAGATGCCCGGCCCCGTCGGCACCGTACCTGTCCACGGGTCGAACAGACGGTCGGTCTTCGCGTGCGCGACGACCTGTTCACCGACCGCTCGGCCGATCGCCACCGCTCGCTGGACGTCGTCCGACCCCTCTTCCAGCCAGTGTGGGGTGGTCAACTGCTGGTGCAGGCGCTCCTCGAGGGCTGCCTGGTCCGATGGGTATGCGTACGCGAGCGCGACGGCCGATGCGGCGGCCACGGCGGCTCGCCGCGAGAGAGGACGCCCAGCGTGCGACTCGTGCCCCGCGGCGATGACGGCGTTGTATTGCGCGAGATTCAGCGTCGCGTAGTTCCGAATCGCCTGGAACGCGTTCGACTGACGCGCGCTCACGAGGCCGCGCGCGACGGCGCTCCATTCTGCGCTGGCGGTGACCTGCCCATGCGCCGAAGCGCGCGCGGCGACGGGAGATGGGGGATTTGCTTCGCTCGGTACGCTGTCCGCGCACGCCGCCGCGAACAGAAGAATCGCGACGGGCGCGAACGAGCGGATCGTGGTGGATGACATGGAATCGCTCTCGAGACAGGGTTTCGGAACACCACACCGGCAACGCCGGCGTGCTCGGCCAGGGTGCAGCGTTGCGTGCGCGTTGCCTGGCCTTCCTGTCTCTTGCTGCGGCGGTGACGTCGAAACGCGGACATCCGCGATCGGCCGAGCTACTCCGCGGCGCTGTTGGTTCCGTGCAGTCGCACCTGGTGTGGACGCATTCCCTGCTCGAACTCGACGAAGAAGTCCGGATCGAGCGCCAAGCCGCCATCCGCGCGGGCGTCCACTTTGGCCATCCAGCCGCGGATGCCGTCAGGATAGAACTGGTCGTCCCAGGCGGAGTGGAGCGCGTTGGTCATGTAGACCCGACGCCCGTCCTGACTCACGTCGATCGTCTGCGGTCCGCCGTTTCGCGGCATGCCTGGGGTGCGCGGATGGGCGGAGCGCCTAACGATGCCGCCGAGACGCACCGAGTCGGTGAGCCGTGGATTGAACGGGTCCGCCACGTCGTACCGCCGAAGCTCTCCCGTCCCCCAGCACGAGACGTAGAGCCACTGATCATCCGGGGAAAGATTGATGTCGGTGATCAGTGGCGGTACAACGCCGAGGTCCCGCAGGAGGGGCGGGAGCCGCGCGGGTTCCGCCGGCCTTGCCCGGATCGTGATGACCCTGCACGCGCTCCAAGCACCAAGGCCGCCGTCGGCGTCGCGGCCGAGGTACCACAGAAACACGGACGCCGACAGGTCGGGGAGCGACAGCATAACGCCGGCGAATCCGTACGCGCGGGACGGGTTGTGGGCCGGGCAGAGGCGGAGGATCATCTGCTGGTCGGCGCCAAGGTCGATGGCCTGAATGTGCGTGCGAGTGTGAGCGTCCCAGACGTGGAGTGAGTGGCTGTACCTCCCACCGAGCAAGAGCTCCGAGCTCACGCCGTCACGCACCATGTCAGGCGTGCCCGAGCCGCTCGTGATGATCCTGCCGTGTCCAGGCTGCCACGCAGAGTCGCGGGCGAGGCCAACCCGCTCGTTGTTCCCGACTGGCAGATCGCGGCGGCCGACCAATTGGCCGAACGTGGGCGAACCCGGCGTCGTGTCGACGACGACAATGCTGTCGCAGCGCTCAGGGTTGTCGGAAACGAGGCCAACGTACGCGACCTGCTCGACAGCGCCTTCGCCGCGCCATCGAGCATTCTCCGGATCGAAAAACCGTTCCATGACCCGGATACTGCGGCTTGGACCGAGCACCGCGGACATCCAACTGCCCGGGGCGGTGCGCGATTGCTCGGCTATGAGCGACGCGGTCGCCGGCGAGTCGCCGCTACTGTCCGGCGAGTCGGCGATACACCGCGGCGGAGTCGGGCTTGCCCCACGCCTGGTACAATGCGGCGAGGCCAGCGTAGGTGCGCCGGACGTCGATGTGCGTGTCGGTCGTGTGACTGCGGATCACCGCCAGCGCCGCGCGATAGAGGGAGTCGGCCTCGGGAAACTTTCGCCGTCGTGTCAGCACGTCGGCCAGACCGCCCCACGTCAACGCGGTGATCGTCTGATCGGGACCGTACGACTCCATCCGGATGGCGACGGCTCGCCGGTACAACGTCTCGGCGGAGTCGAGCGCGCCTCGCAGCGCGATCACATAGGCGAGGTCGCCGAGGGTGCCGGCGTAGGCAGAGTGTTTGGTGCCTAACGACATCGCCAGGATCGCAGCCGAGCTCGTCAGGAGTCGTTCCGCCTCGCTGGAGTAGCCATCGCGAATGAGCACTTCCGCGAGCTCGGTCATAGTCTGCCCTGGCACCGTGTGCGAAGGTCCCCAGACCCGCTGCTCGATCGCAAGCGCCTGGCGGAGCATGCGCGCGCCGTCCGCTGTTCGTCCGTGCGCCGCGAGGATCGGGCCGAGCTGCTTCAACGCCCCCGCGGTTTGCGGATGCGAGTCGCCGAACTCCGCCCGAATCACTCCGAGCGCCGCCTGACCGAGCGATTCCGCCTCGGCGTGGCCCTCAGGCCGCTGGTCCAGGAGATCGGCGAGCCGAAACATCACGCCCGAGCGCATGGGGTGCCGCCCGGGGAACGCCTGTCTCGCAACCGCGAGGGCTTCGCGGAGCGCACGCTCCGCGCCGGCATCGTCGCCGCGCCGCCAGAGGATGGAGCTGAGCCTTTCCAGCGCGCTCACAATCGCCGAGGCGTCGCCGGTCTGGCGTGTGACGGCGAGTGCTTCCCGTTGATAGGCCTCGGCGCCGGCGAAATCCCCCCGGTAGATGGCGATGCCGGAGACCTGCTGCAGACTGGCGGCGACATCCGGATGCACGGCGCCGAAGACCGCACGCCTAACGCGTAACGCCTCGCGCGCGAGCGTGTCCGCCGAGGCGTGTTTGCCTTGCCCGCGGAGGACATCCGCGAGCTCCGCTGCAGTGGTGGCCACGCGCGGGTCGTCGACGCCCGCCGCCTGGCGCCGGCGGACGACCATCGCGCGTTGGAGCAGATTCGCTCCCAGCTCGAGGTCGCGACGACTCGCGTAGACTCGGCCGAGCGCCTCGAGCATCCGCGCCTGCGCCGCCGGCTCGGCATCCAGCCGCTCGGCGCGCGTGACGCCGCGCCGGAGCAGGTCGGTTGCGGTCAGGCTATCCTGCGCACCTTCAGCCGGGTCGCTCGCCTCGAACAGCCCGACGAGCAAATCCGTGACCGCCTCGGATTCCTGTAGCGCGCGCGTCGTCTGCGTGAGCGCGGCGGCCGCACGGTCACGCTCCCGCGTTGCCACCGCCGCCAGCCGCAGCGCCACACCGGCGGCGGCAACGAGCAGCAGCGCGCTGGTCACGGCGAACGTCACGGCGCCACGGTGTCGCCTAACGAACTTCTCGAAGCGATACCACCGGCTTCCGCGCTGCGCCAGCACCGGCAAGCCGTCGAGGTAGCGGCCGATGTCGCCAGCGAGCAGCTCGGGCGTGGCGTGGCGGCGGCCCGGTTCCTTGCGCAGCGCCATCGCCACGATCGCGTCCAGATCGCCGCGAAGCTGGCGCCGTAGCCGCTCTGGCGTGGTGCCTCGCGCGGCCGCGAGCTCCGACGCGCGAGGCGCATCCGCGTCGAGGGCACCGTTCGTGACGGCGTCGCTCGGCCGCTGCGGATCGCGCTCGCACACGACCTCGTAGACCTCGCGCGGCGAATCCGTCGTTATGCGGTGTGCCGGTCGACCGGCGAGGAGCTCGTACAGCAGGAGGCCGAGGGCGTAGACATCGCTCCTCGTGGTGAGCGTGTCGCCGCGCATCTGCTCCGGACTGGCGTACGCCGGTGTCATCAGGCGAAACGCGGTGCGCGTGACCGGCTGCTCCACTCCCGAGAGGCTCGGGTTCAGAAGCTTCGCGATACCGAAGTCGAGAAGCTTCACGCGACCGTCGCCGGTGACCAGCACGTTCCCGGGCTTGAGGTCGCGGTGGAGGATGAGGTTCTGGTGCGCGTGGCATACGGCGGCGCACACTTCGCGGAACAGCTTCAGGCGCGCCGGGATGTCGAGTCGGTGGCGGTCACAGTACTCGGTGATCGGCAGCCCATCGACGTACTCGATGACGAGATACGGGAGCTGGCCATCCGAGACGCCGCCATCGAGGAGCTGGGCGATGCCCGGGTGGTTGAGCGACGCGAGGATCTGCCGCTCGGCGATGAAGCGCTTGTGAAGTTCGTCGGCGTCCTGGCTCGCGCGTAGCACCTTCACTGCAACGCGACGTCTGTACTGGCCGTCGTCGCGTTCGGCGAGGTAGACGACGCCCATGCCGCCGCGCCCGAGCTCGCGCAATACGCGATATGGGCCGATCCGGCGAGCGCGCGTCGTGTCCGGTAGCAGGGCGGCGAGATGCGCCGCCGCAGGCTGATCGAGTGGGCTGCCTGTCTCGTGGGCAGCCAGCAACAGCTCGACTTCCTCCCGCAGGCTGGGGTCGTTGCCGCACCGCGCCTCGAGCCAGGCCGCGCGCCGTTCCGCCGGGACGTCGAGCGCCTCGTCGAAGATCTCTTCGATCGCCGCGCGACGGTCCAACGTCGGGTCCGACGCGTCGGCGCGAATGTCCGACCGCGGCCGCCTTGGTGCGGTCACGACGGCGTGCTCTCGCTCAGCCAGCGGTTCAACCAGGCGCGCGCCTTTACCCAGTCGCGTCGCACCGTACGACTCGTCACGCCGAGCGCCTCGGCGATCTCGGCGTCGTCGAGGCCCGCGAAGAAGCGGCACTCCACGACCTGACGCTGACGCGGTTCGAGGCGTTCCAGTGCGTCGTCGAGCGCGAGGAGTGCCTCCGAATCGAGCTCTCTGGTCGAAACGGCGTCGGTTATCGTCGTGCGAACCCAATCGGGCCCGCGCTTCGCCGCCCGACGCTCACGCGCGTGGTCTACGAGTACCTGCCGCATCGCGTGCGCGGCGATGGCCAGCAAGTGCGCGCGATCCCGTGCGTGCGGGGCGCTGCCCGCGAGCTTGAGGTAGGCCTCGTGAACGAGCGTCGTGGGCTGAATGGTGCGCGACCCACGCTCACGCGCGAGCTGACGTCGCGCGAGGCGCCGGAGGTCTTCGTACAGAATCGGCAGGACCTGATCCAGCGCCGAGCGATCGCCGGCGCGGGCGGCCTGGAGGACGCGCGTGACGTCGCCCGGTGCGGTCGTCTCGGCAGGCGGGAGCGCCTCAGCGGGATCGGGCAGCGCCATCGTGGTCTCCGATGGGGTGTCCTGAAATCGTGGCGCGCACGAAAACGCGTGCGCCCGGTCGGGTCGTTCGGCCAATGTGCATCTCGGTAACGCCGGGCGACAAGCTCAGGCGCGACCGGCGTCGGGGCTATATGGCAATTCTGCCATATCGGCCCATCCCGCCTGCTATCGACACCGCCCAGACAGTCCACTTAGTGCCCACGACCGACTACTGACCCGTGGCTGCCTTCGCAGTCAGACGCGTGCGCTCCTGCTGAACATACCACTCGACTTCGCGGAGAAGAGCCTGCGCGTCGAACACGACTCCATCCTTGATCGTCCACGCAACACCGCCGTGCTTCCACTGGTCACTCGGCGGCACGAGCCCGTAGAACCCGTACCCTCGGCCGTACAGGACTTTGAAGTTGTCGATCGGGTTGCCGTTCACTACGGCGATGTCCGCCGCGCAACCAACCCGGATGCCGCAGTGCTTCGGCATCCCGAGCACCTGATACGCGTTCGTCGTCGCGACGCGAATCACATCGATCGGGTGAATGCCCGCCTCCTGCATGAGCTCGAGCTCGCGGATCAGCTGGATGCCGCCGATTCCGCCATCGTCGCTGCCCGCCGTGAGGATCCCGCCTCGTTCGTGAAACGTCTTCACCCATTTCATCCAGATGGCGAAGTTGCGCTTCCAATTGATCTCGTCCGACGTCTTCCACTCGGTCTTGAACGAGCCATGCGAGCTCGTGTCGGGCGCGTCGACCACGAGACTCGGATGAACGAGTGTCTCCTTCACGGGCAGTCCCGTTGCACGCCACCAGTCCCGATTGTCCTCGTACACCGACATCGTAGGATCCCAGTTCGTGCCGTTCCTGATCATGAGGTCGAGCAGGTCGCTGAGCTTCTCGGGATGCTTGTCCGCTTCCGACCACAGCATGCCGGCCCAGCGGAATCGGTCGAGCTCTCTCCAATAGTTGTAGTCCGCCGGAAAGTTCTGCGACCCCGTGAGCGCCGCATCCGGGATGCCGTACCAGTGCTCGATGCTCTTGACCCCGGCCGTCGACGCGACACGGGCGTCGGTCTCGGAGACCTTGAGGTCGACCATCGTGAACATGCCGAGCTTCTTCCCTTCATCGACGGCCGCCTCGAGCACATCCGGGTACTGACCCGGGCTCTTGCTGATCTTGATGCAGTTGGCGCCTAACGCCTGGAACTTGCGCACCATCGCGCGGGCCTTCTCCGGCGTGTTGCCCTCGTCCCAATGCCGGAGCGGTTGCGGCCAGCGCAAGCAGAGCACGAGGCGCGGACCCACGGTCGTATTCGCGTCGGTCATCCGCCGTTGCGCGGTGAGCAGCTCGATGCCGGCGTCACTCCCGGCGTCGCGCACGGTGGTGATCCCGTGGCCGAGGTAGAGCCGGTATGCGTAGTCGAGGCCGCGCGGGCCGAGTTGGGCGTTAGGCTTCCGCAGGTGTGCGTGCATCTCGACGAGGCCGGGCATCACGTACATGCCGCGGGCGTCGATGATCTTGTCGCCGGTCGGACGCTTGAAGCCGGCTCCGTAGCCCGCCGCGTTGACGGGATCCATCGGGACCATGTCGACGATGGTGCCGTTTTCGATCACGATGTCGACGGGGCCTTCGGGCGGCATCGCGCGGTTCGTCCCGGGAGTGCCCCTGCCAGAAATGACGGTTGCGCCACGAATCACCAGGCGACCGTACCGCTCGCCACGCGTCGTCCCCATGGCCAGCGGTGCCTGGCCGTTGTTCGCGACTGCGATCGATTCCGTCGAGGCTTGCGCCGAGACGAGCGACGCCGAAGAGAGCAAAAGGAAGACGATCAGCGATCGATGTGACCACGAGCAGGAGATCGACATGGTTGGCTCCCGGGTATCTTGGTCGGCGATCACTGTTCCTCAGGAGGGCCGCCGAGGCTCAGCGCGCGCCCGGATGCGAGCGCGTTCTCGACGAGCATGAGGCCGGCCTCCCCGCTGCGCCGGATCATCTTGAGCAGCGTGTCCATGCTCGAAACTTCCTCGAGCTGCTCGCGCGCGAACCACTCGAGGAAGTCGTGCGCCACGTAGTCGCGCTCGCCCATCGCGCGATCGAGCAGCGCGTTGATCTGCTTGGTGACCGTGTACTCCCACTCCAGCGCGAGCCCCACGGCTTCCTCGGCGGATGCGAAATCACTCCGTGGGGC
>JBKOYV010000477.1:0-15107 GCA_046725585.1 Gemmatimonadota bacterium
CCTTTGGCCAACGCGGGACATTCTCGGAGATCTCCATGAACGTGTTCTCGACCACGCCAACGCAACGCCAACTGGGCCTTGGGCTGCTCGTTCTTCGTCTCGCGCTCGGTACAGTGTTCATCATCCACGGGGGCCAGAAGCTGTTCATGATGGGGCCCAGCGGGACTGCCGGAATGCTCATGCAAATGGGAGTGCCCGCCGCGGGTGTGATCGGTCCGATGCTAGCGTTCCTCGAGCCGCTCGCTGGAGTTGGCGTTTTGCTCGGGCTGCTCACCCGGCTGTCAGGCCTCGCGATCGCGTGTGACATGTTAGGTGCGATCCTTACCTTTCACATTCACCATGGGTTCTTCGTGCCCATGGGAATCGAGTTCGTCATGATGAACTGTGCGTCCGGGCTCGCGCTGGCCGCTCTTGGCGCCGGGCCGTTCTCGATCGATCACGCGATCGACCAGCGTCGCAGTCGAATTTGAGGAACGCGGCATGTCACCAGAACCCGTTGGCGTATCCGGAAGTGCGTCGGAGACCGAAGACCACGGCGTCGTGGCGCCCCGGTTTCGGCTCCCACCCGCCACACGCATTGGCGTCGTACGGCTGCAGGTCGCGGACATCGCGCGATCGCTCGCCTACTACGAGCGCGTCCTCGGACTTCGCGTGGTGCGGCGTGACGACGCCGGCGCCGCGCTTGGACCAGCCGAAAGTGACTCGCCGCTCATCGAGCTGCGCGAACGCCCCGGTGCCCGACCTCATCCGA
Source organism: Gemmatimonadota bacterium (assembly GCA_046725585.1). Lineage (GTDB taxonomy): Bacteria > Gemmatimonadota > Gemmatimonadetes > Gemmatimonadales > Gemmatimonadaceae > JAJKIV01. The sequence continues at coordinate 752 of JBKOYV010000477.1, forward strand.
GGCGCGGCCAACTCGGTCTCTTCCACTTCGCGATTCTGCTTCCGGATCGCGCGTCGCTCGGGCGCTTCGTGCGCCATCTGTCGGACATCGGCGCGTACGCCGGAATGTCGGATCATCTGGTGAGCGAGGCGATCTACCTCACCGATCCCGACGGGCTCGGCATTGAGGTGTATGCCGACCGCCCGCGCGGCGAGTGGCGTTATGAGGGCCGGGAGCTGCAGATGGCGACCATCCCGCTCAACGTGCAGGACCTCGTCGCCGCGGGCGGGACGGAACGCTGGACGGGCATGCCTAACGGGACCCGGATCGGTCACGTGCACCTGCACGTGGGCGATCTCGAGGAGGCTGCCGCGTTCTATCACGAGGCGCTCGGCTTCGACAAGGTCGTGTGGAGCTACCCCGGTGCGTTGTTCCTCTCGGCGGGCGGGTACCATCACCACCTGGGAACGAACACGTGGGCGGCTGGAGCGCCGTCGGCGACCGAAGACGATGCGAAACTCGTCGAGTGGGAGCTCGTCATGCCCGACATGGCGGGCGTGTCCGCGGCGAGCGCCAGTGTCGAGGCGGCGGGCGGCCAGATCGAGCGGTCGCCGGACGGAACGATCCTCGCCCACGACCCGTGGGGGACTCCGGCGCGCCTCGTCGCCAGGGGATGACCCTAGTCCGCGCGGATCGATATCAGTGGGTCGACCGTGACCGCGCGGCGCACCGGGACCAGGCAGGCGGCCACCGCCGTCGTCAGAAGCACCGCCACCCCGATCGCGAACGAGAGCGGGTCCGTCCGACCTACGCCGTACAGCATGCTCTCGAGCAGCTTCGACGCCCACCGCGCGCCCAATGCACCCACGACCGCGCCGGCAGCCGCCATCAGCACCCCGCGCCGTAGCACCGCCGAGGCAATCGCCGACCGAGTGGCGCCGAGCGCTATCCGAATGCCGATCTCCCGCGTCTGGTGCGCGACCGCGTACGCCATCACGCCGTAGAGACCGACCGCCGCCAGCACGAGCGCCAGGACGGTGAAGGTCACGAGCAGCGTCATGGTAAACCGCGGTCGCGCGATGGAGCGCTGCATCACGCTTTCGACGTTGGTCACGTTAGGCGACGGCAGTCGTGGATCGGCCTGCGCAACGAGCGCACGGAGCGACGGGATCGGATCGGCGTTGGGAGCGACGCGGACCAGGACGGCCGGCTCGTACGAATCGGTCGCCGCGAGATACATCATGGGGCGGCTCGCATCGCCCATGAGGCCGGACGTGAGCGCGTCGCCCGCGACACCGACGATCGTTTTCCATTCGCCCTCACCGTTGTACACGACGCGCAGCCGGTGGCCTAACGCGGACCCCTGTGGCCAGTACTTCTTCGCGAACCCCGCATTCACGACCACCTGTCCGGCCGCCTTCGAGGTGTCCGTGATCGTCGAGCCCTCGATGAGCGGGATTCCCATGAAGTGGAAGTAGTCAGGCTCGATCCGGTTGTAATCGACGAACGAGGTCGTCCCCGCCGGCGGCAGCGGCTCGCCCTCGATCTGGAGCGCGCCGAGGAGAAAGCTCCGCCACGGTGGAACCGCCGTCGAGATCGTTACGCTCTCGACACCGCTCACGTGCTGCATCCGTTCCTTGGCGTCCGTGAGGAACGCTCGCCGCGCCTCGCTGGTCGGGTACTGTTTGCGAAGCGGAATCTGGACCGCATAGAGCCGCGCTGGATTGAAGCCAGGGTCGACCGTCTGGAGATGGACGATGCTGCGAATGAGGAGCGTCGCACCCACGAGCAGTACCGTGGAGACCGCCATCTCGCTCACGACGAGCGCCGAGCGAAGCCGCCGCTGTCGCCTCGACTGCGACACCGAGATGGCGCCCGCCTTGAGCGCGTCATTGGCGGAGAATCGCGAGGTCTGCAGCGTGCCGAGGAGTCCCACGATGATGCCGGTGAGGCCGGCGAGTCCGGCCGTCACGAGCAGCGTCGTCCCGTCCATCCGGGCTTCCGCGAGCTCGGCCAGGGAATCCGGCCGCATCGCCACCAGCGCGCGCAGCCCGACCCAACCCACCAGAACGCCTCCGAGGCAGCCCGCCACGGCGAGCATGAGGCTCTCGGTCAGGAGCTGCCTAACGATGCGGATGCGACTTGCGCCCATCGCCGCGCGAATCGCGAGCTCACGCTGGCGGGCGGCCGTCTTTGCAAGCAGCAGATGTGCGACATTCCCGCACGCGATCAGCAACACGAGCGCCACGGCAACCGACAGCAGAAGCAGCGACTGGCGGAAGCTGACCAGCTCACTGGGCGCCGTGAGCTTGACCGCGAAGTCGCTCGTCCCGAGCGAGTTCGGCTTCTCCCCGGACGATCGGGCATAGATGGCGTCGAGCTCACGTTTCGCCTCTGGCCTCGTCACGTTCGGCCGCAGTCGCCCGACCATCCGGACCGCGATGCTGTCGTTTCGCAGATCGAGCGGCAGCCACACGTCGCTCACGTTCTCCTCGAACTGCGGCAGGCGATATCCCACCGGCATGACGCCGATGACCGTGTACGGCTGATTGTCGAGCACGATCGGCTTGCCAATGATCTTGGGATCGCTGCCGTACCGACCACGCCAGAACGGCTCGCTCAACAAGGCGACACGCCCGCGGTCGGTGATGTCGCGCGACGTGAACTCCCGGCCGATGGTAGGCTTCGTACCCGTGAACTCGCTGAACGACGGCAGCACGGACGCGACGTTGACACTGGCGGGTGCGCCGTCGGTCGTTCGAAGCGAACGGTCTTCATTCATGTACGCCTCGAACGCCTCGAACGACCGGGCATTCTCCTTCCAAGCGCGAACGACCTGCATTCCCGGCATCACCATCACGCTCATGCCGGTGTTGTTGCCGCGGGTCGGCTCGAGATAGATGAACGCGACACGGTCCGCGTTCGGGTACGGGAGCGGATGAAGGAGGAGTGTGTTGACGACGCTGAACACGGCAGTGTTGGCGCCAATGCCCAACGCCAACGTGATCACCGCGACGGCCGTCCAGCCCTTTTGCCTGCCTAACGTTCGCCAGGCATACCTGACGTCGTGGACGAATGCGTCGATGAGCTGCGCCCGAGTCATGCGGCGTTCCCTCCGGGAAGTAATGGCGATGCATTGGGCTCGGGCCTGCGCGACGTCGCCGAGGCGGCGCGTGGCCGCACGGCGTGCCTCGGCTTCGGACATCCCTCGCTCCATGTAGTCGCGGGCGCGCATGTCGATGTGGAATGCCAGCTCGTCGTCCACGTCGGCCTCGGCGCGCGGACCCCAGAACCGCAGGTAGCGCCGCCACGTGGCGGCGCGGTGGGCGTTCGGCGCCGGGACCTGTTGCGGGTCGTACATGACCGGTCTCGCGCTCAGCGGGAGGCGGGCACAGTCTCGAGGACCTTGAACACGGCGCCGGCGAACCGGGCCCAGTAGTCGCGCGACGCGGCCAACTGCTTCTTGCCGGCCGCCGTCAGGCGGTAGAACTTCGCGCGGCGATTGTGCTCGGTGATCCCCCATTCGGCGACGATCAATCCGCGCTCCTCCAGCTTGTGGAGTGCGGGATACAGTGAGCCTTCCTCCACCTGCAGCACGTCGTCGGTGCATTGCTCGATCCAGCGCGCGATGCCGTACCCGTGCGCGGGCGCCCAGGAGAGAGTCTTGAGCACCATGAGGTCGAGCGTTCCTTTCAGAAAGTCGGTCGTTGAATCAGGCATGGCGGCTGTGGCGGTTCCAGGTCACCTAGGAGTCCTATGTATATACCTCGGTGTCCTAGGGTACGCAAGATCCGCCATTGTTTGCAGGCTGGGCGATCACACGAGCCGTATGAGACGGCAGAGGGCAGCGAACTGAAGACGGCAGACGGCAGACGGCAGAGGCCAGACGGCAGAGACGGCGCCGGGCATCTCGTTTCCTCCTCCGCCGTCTGCGTACTGCCTACCGCTCACTGCGGCTTCAGTGCGCTGCCCTCTGCCGTCTCGGTATGCAACACACGCGAGCGGACCTACCTGAGCCGGTCCTTGAGCCTCATCGCATCGAACGGCGCGTGGACTTTCGCGTCATTATCGAAATACACGTACACGTCGCGACCACCCCGCCGCCATCGCTCGACCTTCCCCGCCCACGCATCGAGCTCTTCGTCCGTATACCCGCTCGCGTAGAGCTCTTGCGAGCCGTGCAGCCGGACGTACACAAAACCCGCCGTCACCTCCTCCGCGTAGGGAAACTTCCCCGCGGTATCGGCAATGACGAACGCGCACCCGTGCGCGCGCAGGAGATCGAAGAACTCCTCGCAGAAGTACGTCGGATGCCGCACCTCGAACGCGTGACGGTACTCGACGTCCGCCACTCGATCGACCCACGCACCGCGGCGCAGCCGGTGGTCATGCTGGCGAGCGACTGATTCGCCCTCACGCGAGTCGCGCGGTAGCTGGCGCATGAACCCGTCGAGACGGTCCGGCTCGAAGCGATAGGTGGCAGGCAGCTGCCACAGAAACGGACCCGTTTTCTCACCCAGCAACAACACGCCGCTCGCGAAGAAGTTGCCGAGTGACGCCTCGACATTGCGGAGCTTGAGGTTGTGCGTGATGAAGCGACCGCCCTTCACGGCGAAGACGAAGTCATCGTCCGGCGCCTCGGCTAGCCATCGCTCGACCACGGCCGGGGATTTGAGGCTGTAGAACGTCCCGTTCAGCTCGATGCTGTTGAACCGGCGGCTGGCATACTCGAGCCAGCGTCGCGCAGGCACCTCCGGGGGATAGAAGCGCCCGCGCCACCCTTTATAGTCGTAGCCGCTGATCCCGACGAACGCGCGAGCGCACCGTGACGACATGATGCGCACGGAAAGCAACCCTCGGGCCCATCGAGCGGCCCAACTCTACGTTCCGTCTCTCCCCTAGCCTGACTGCAAGAGCGCGCGTATGCTCTTGTAGACAGGCTAGGAGAAAAGGTCACCATGCCGCCGCAACCGAACGATCGCCTTCAGGGGACTCTCGATCTGCTCGTGCTCAAGACGCTCGCCAGCGGTCCCATGCACGGGTGGAGCGTCGCGATGCGCATCCAGGAGGTGTCGCGTGACGGGCTCCTCATCAATCAGGGCTCACTCTACCCTGCCCTCCACCGCCTCGAGGACAATGGCTTCGTGACCGCCGAGTGGGGCACGTCGGAGAACAACCGCCGGGCGAAGTACTACCGGCTCACCGCGCGCGGCAGGAAGCAGCTCGAGCTCGAGACGGAAAGCTGGGAGCGCTTCGCCGAAGCCGTTTCGCTCGTCCTCCGCTTTGCCTAACGATTCATGATGCCATACGCGCTTTCGCGATTTTTCCGCCGGCTCCGGCTGATCCTCGACCGTCGCGCGTTCGAGCGCGACCTCGATGAGGAGTTGCGGTTTCACATGGACATGGCCACCGCGCACCACCTCGACCGCGGCGTGTCACCCGCTGACGTGGCGGCACTCACCACGAAGGAGTTTGGATCGATGGATCGATTCAAGGACGAAGTCCGCGACGCTCGCGGCGTCACGCTGTACGACGACATCGTGCGTGACGTCCGCTTCGCCGTTCGCACGCTGCGACGCACGCCCGGCTTCACCGCCCTCGCGCTCCTCACCTTCGGCCTCGGCATCGGCGCGAACACGGCGATCTTCTCGGTGGTGAATGCCGTTCTGCTTCGGCCCCTACCCTACCCTAACGCGGCGCGACTCGTCCACGCCTACGAGCAGGTAAAAGGCAAGCCCGAGCTCGGCTCCGTAGCAGTCCTCAACTGGCGCGACTGGCAACGCGACGTCACCACGTTCGAAGCGCTCGGAGGATTCGCCACGAGCGGCGCGATCCTCGGCGGTGATGCGGAGCCCGAGCGCGTGCGCGCAACGTATGTGAGCGCCGAGGTGTTGCCAATGCTCGGCGTCAGGCCAATGCTCGGGCGATGGTTCACGCGCGACGAGGAGATCAAGGGGAAGCATCACGTCGTGATCCTGAGTGATGCGCTCTGGCGAAATCGGTTCGGCGGCGACCGAAGCATCGTCGGGCGGGAGATTCGCGTCGAAGGCCTGCCGTACACCGTCGTTGGTGTGATGCCCGCGTCGTTCAACTTCCCGCTCGGCCCACGGCAGGCGCAGCTCTGGGCGCCGTTCGTGCCGCCCGACATGGCGCTCGATCCACGCGCACGCGGCTGGCATTGGATGTCCGTGATCGGGCTTCTCAAGGCCGACGTGACGCGCGAGCAGGCCAGCGCCGATCTCGTTCGCATCGCGGCGCAACTCGAGCAGCAGTATCCCGGTCCCCAAGCCAACCGGACGGCGGCGGTCGTCGCGATGGGAGATGATGTCGTCGGAGAAGTGCGCCCGACGCTGCTCGTGCTGCTCGGCGCCGTGGTGCTCGTGCTCGTGATCGCCTGCGCGAACGTGGCGAACCTGCTGGTCGCGCGAAACGCGGCGCGCAGAAAAGAAGCCGCCGTTCGCGTGGCACTCGGCGCCAGCCGCGGCCAGCTCATGCGCCAGCTTCTCATCGAGAGCATCGTGCTGTCGCTCGGAGGCGCGCTGCTCGGGCTCGCGTTCGCCTACGGCGGCCTCCGCGTGCTCACCGCGTTGAGCGGAAGCATGCTGCCGATCGTCGGCCCCGTCTCGATGGATGGCCGCGTCCTCACCGTGTTGATCGTGTCGGCCGTCGTTTGCGGCATGGCATTCGGGCTAGCGCCGGCACTGCAGTGGACGCGGGGCGGACTGCGTCACGACCTCGCCGACCTCACGGTGAAGACGACAGCGGGCAGCGAGATGCGCCGGTTCCGCAGCGCACTGGTGGTCACGCAGATCGCGCTTTCGCTCATGCTGCTCATCGGCGCGGGACTCTTCATGCGCGCGTTCGTGACGCTGCAGTCGACCGAGACCGGACTCGTCACGGACAAAGTCCTCACGGCACGCCTGGCCGTACCCAACCACTACACGCGCGACGACACCGAGATGGAAAAGGTCCTGCGGCCCGTGCTCGAACGCGTCCGGTCGATTCCCGGGGTGCGGCAGGCCGGGGTCGTCTCGCTCCTGCCGATTGAAGAAACCGGAGCGCAGGCCAGCTTCTGGGTCGACGGGCGTCCGTGGCCCAAGGCAGGAACCGAACCGTTCGCCGAGATCCGGACGGTGATCCCCGGCTACTTCACGGCCATGGGCGTTCCGCTGAAGGCCGGGCGCGATGTCCAGGAGCGCGACGATTCGATGAGCGTATCGAAGGTGATCGTGAATGAGACGCTCGCGCGAACCTATTTCCCGGGCGAGAACCCGATCGGCCGCCGGCTGCTGCAGGGCTCCGAGAACCAGCATTTCGAGTGGGAGATCGTCGGAGTGTCGGGGGACGTTAGGCAATCCGGTCTGGCCGAGGTGCCGAGGGTGGAGATCTACACGTCGTACGCGGACATGCGGGCCACCTTCGCGCGGGGTGACGTCGCGCTCGTCGTGAAGACCTCCGTGCCGGAGGGTTCCATCGTGCCCGACCTTCGTCTAGCACTCAAGGAAATAGCGTCGGACGTTGCGCTGATGGACGTGCGGCCGATGGACGAGGTGATCGAGCGGTCGCTGGCGAGCCGGAAGTTGATTCTGATCCTGTTCGGCACGTTCGCGGGCATCGCCGTCGTGCTGGCCGCGTCCGGTCTCTATGGGGTGATCTACTACCTCGTCACCCAGCGCACGCGGGAGATCGGTATCCGTGTGGCGTTAGGCGCCGACAGGTTTCGCGTCGTCCGCCTCGTCCTCGAGCAGGGCGCGGTGCTCGCGCTCGGCGGCATCCTGGTCGGCCTCCTCGGCGCCGTCATGCTGTCGCGACTGCTGGCGAACCTTTTGTACGGCGTCAGCACGCACGATCCACTCACCTTTGTGACTGTTCCAATTGGGCTCGGCACGGTCGCACTGCTCGCGAGCCTGGTTCCTGCGTGGCGGGCCGCTCGCGTGGACCCGGTGATCGCGTTGAGAGCCGAATAACGGGAGGCGGGAAGCGGGACTGGGGACTGGGGACCGCGGACTAGGGACTGGGGACTGGGGACTGGGGACTCGGCACTGAAAACCGCCGACTCACGACTGGCCATCCCGGTCGGGCTCGTTGCGCTAATAGCCGCCGCTAGGAGCTTAGCTGATGGCTGATGGCTGATGGCTGATGGCTGATAGCTGCCCGTGATGCAGCCGTCGGCTACCAGCCAGCAGCTGCAAGCAGCGGGCAGCTTGTTGTGGATGACTCGCTGGGCTAGCGTATCGGCGACGTCATCCAGCGAGGCGAAGCGTGGTGGGCAGACGGCGCTGCGGTACCTACTGCTATGCGTTGATCGTTACCATCGTGTTCGGAATCGCGACGCCACGCGCCGGAGCGCAGGCGCCCGTCGACTCCGCGCTCCTCGCCTTCATCAACTCGATTCGCGCGATCGACGTCCACGCGCATCCGATGCGTCCGGTCCCGCAGGGCGCGCCGGCCGACACGGAGTTCGATGCCCTCCCGCTCGACGGGATCCCGCCCTTCCCCGTCCCGCACAGACTCTCGCTCGACGACCCCATCTGGCGAAGCGCGCAGGACGCGCTGTTTCACGCGCCAGGCGCGGCAAACGACAGCCTGTACCGCGCGGGACTTCGCGCCGCGGTGGAGAAGACCCGTCGCGACCATGGCGACCGCCTACCCGAGTGGGCCCTCGACGCGGCCGGCATCGAGGTCATGCTGGCGAACCGCATCGCCATGGGGGCGGGCCTCAGCGCGCCACGTTTCCGCTGGGTCCCCTTCGCCGACCCGCTGATGTTCCCACTGGACACACGCGGCGAGGCGGCCCGGACACCCGATACCCGCGCGCTGTATCCAAAGGAGGCCGCGCTGTTGAAGCGATACCTGCGCGAGCTCAGGATTACCCGGCTGCCGGGGACCCTGGACGCCTACACCCGCACGATCGTTAGGCCGACGCTCGAGCGATGGCGGTCCGGCGGTGCCGTGGGCATCAAGTTCGAGGCCGCGTACCTCCGTCCCCTCGACTTCGACGACCCGGACCCGGCAGCCGCGCGGGCCGTCTACGCACGTTACGTGGCCGGCGGGGTACCGACACGCGCCGAATACAAGACGCTCGAGGACTACCTCGTCCGAGTGATCGCCAGGGATGCGGGGAGCTTGGGGCTCACCATCCAGATCCACACCCTCGAGACGTTCGGCGGCTATTACCGCTCGGCCGGCGCGGCACCGCACCTGCTCGAGCCGCTCGTCAACGACTCGACGCTGCGCGCGACGAAGTTCGTGGTTGTCCACGGCGGGTGGCCGCTCGTCGGCGAAACGCAGGGATTGATGTCGAAGCCTAACGTGTTCGCCGACATCTCCATGATGGACATCCTCCTCAGTCCGACGCAGCTTGCCGGTGTGCTGCGGCAGTGGCTCGCGGAGTGGCCGGACAAGGTCCTCTTTGGCAGCGATGCGTTCGACGGCGGCCCCGAGCAGGGATGGGAGCAGGTCGCGTGGGTCGGCACGACGACGGCTCGGCGCGCTCTCGCCATCGCGCTCACAGGCATGATGCGCGACGGCGAGATCAGTCGCGCGCGGGCCGAGGAGCTCGCCCGAATGGCGTTGCGCCAGAACGCGACCACCGCGTACGACCTCGGCATGCGCTGATTCTCGTCACTACCCTTCTCCATCGCAGACCCATGACCCGAGTCACCCTGATTGCCGCAACGCTCTCGATCACAGCGTCCGTGACGGCGCGCGCACAGGAAACGCCAACCGAGCGCGAGGCCGCCCGCTCCGTCGTGCAGAAGCAGATGGCCCTCCAGCGCTCGCTCAACGTCGACGCGGTGGTCACGAAGCTCACGGGCCCGAATCCGGCCCGCGACGCCGTCGCGGCACGTGCCAAGGAGCTCATGGACAAGGAGCTGCTGGCGTTAGGTGACGACATCACGCGCCACCCGGAGATCGGGTTCGTGGAGACGCGCTCGGTGCAGGTGCTCACCGATTATCTCAAGAAGCACGACTTCGACGTGACCATGGGCGTCGGCGAGCTCAAGACCGCCTTCGTTGCGCGGTACACCAAGTCCACGCCAGGCCCGAATCTCGGCGTGATCGTCGAGTACGACGCGTTGCGCGGGACGAAGGGCGCGTTCCACGGCGACCAGCACTCCACTCAGGGGCCGATCGGCATCGCGGCGGCGATCGCCGTAGCGGAATTCCTCACGCGAACGAAGACGCCGGGGACGGTCGTGGTGTTCGGCGCTCCTGGCGAGGAGATGATGCCGCCCAACGCGAAGACCGTCATGTTCGAGGCCGGCACCTTCAAGGGTATGGATGTACTGGTGCGAAGTCACGCGACGAGCGCGACGACGCGCCCCGCTCCGGGATTCGGCACGTGCTGCATGAACATCGACGGCGTCAAGTACACGTTCTACGGCGCGCCAGCGCATCAGCTCACCGCCTGGAACGGCCGGAACGCGCTCGAGGCGGTCATCCACCTGTTCAACAACATCGACGCCATCCGGAGCAACCTGAGGCCCGAGGCGCGCATCCAGGGCGTGATCACGGAAGGCGGCGCGGCACCTAACGTCGTTCCCGACAAGACGGCCGCCGACTTCTACATTCGCTACCCCGACGAGGTCTATCTCGCGCAGGAAACCGAGATGGTGAACAACGCGGCGCGCGCGGCCGCGCTGGCGACAGGCACGCAGGTGAAGATCGACCACTACGGCCGCAATCGCGACGGCATCGGCGTCGGGACGCTCAACGAGGTCGCGTTCGCCTACATGAAGAAGTACGGCGCCACTGGCGTTGTGCCTGAGCCCGGAAAGCCGCAGGGCTACGAGGAGACGGGGAGTGTGTCGAGCAACATTCCCGGCGTCGGGTTCAGCGCGAAGTCGTCGAACGCGCCTAACCACACGTACGAGATGGAGGCCGACGCTCTAACGGAGGTTGGCCACTCTGGTTTCGTGACCGATGCGCAGGCCATGGCGGCACTACTGTATGATTTCGCGACACGTGCCGACTATCGCGCCGTCGTGAAAAAGGAGTTCGACAGCCTCAAGGCACTTCACGAGGAGTACCTCGACGCGCTCAGGAAGGTCTATGTCACGCCGAAGGTGACGACCGAGCGGGTCGTGCCGTAGGGCTATTCGGTCATCGGTTTCATACCGCGTTCCCCGACAATTCACCTTTCTGGTGATTGCGGCACTCGCGTTGCCCGACCAATCTGCGGAAGAGTCCCCAGCCAACGCAGGAGGGTCGGATGTTCACTCGTTCCCGTCATCATCGCTCGTCGTTCACGTTCGCGGCGACCCTCGTCGCCTGCTCTGCCTCTGCACTGCTGGCGCAGGACCGACAGCAGGACAAGCTGATGTTCGTGCCGATCCGCGCGAGCGAGGTCATGTCGCCGGCCGACCAGAAACGCATCGGACTGGACCGCCTAACGCCCAAGCAGCAGTTCGCCCTCAACGTCTGGCTCACTCGCTATTCGGCTGAGCTTCGCGCCAACGCGTTTCGGCAACCGCAGCAGGATCCGGCTCGCGCTGTGATCGCCTCGAACGGAGACGTGGCCGGCACGGAAACGGCCGCCGAGTCCAGCCAGCGAGGGAGTGGGCCGTGCTGCAGCCGGTACTGGACGCCACTCGGCACCGTCCCACCGGCCGCCCGCCTCGTTTCCACACCGGATGACGGAAGCTTCGTTCGTCTCGCCGACGGAACGCTCTGGGAGGTCTATCCGCCCGACCGTACCTACACCGACGAGTGGACCGCTGGCGATTACATCACCGTGACGCTCGCTTCTACCGCCGTTGGTGACTTCGACCACGTGCTGGTCGACACCAACGCCAACACGCGGGCGCACGTGCGGTTCGTGGACGTGGTCGGCTCGCGTCGCCGGTAGCGGGGCGGCGCCTAACGAGGCTTGCGGCGCAGGCTGTCGAGCGACACCGCGAGCTCGCTCCGCCGCCCTTCCGACATCTGGGCGAAGCACTCCGAGATGGGCACAGCCCAGAGCGGGATGTAACCCGGTGCGGGGTCACGCGTGCACTGTCGGTCGCGCTCCGCGATCCAGATCCGCTGCTCGAATCTGAGTCGTCGCACAATGGAAGGGTCGGGCGCGCCACTCCGGCCGTTCGCGCCGCGACGCAGCTCCACGATGAGTGAGTCGTAGACGCGCTGGAGAGGCACGTCATTGGCGGCCACGAGCGCCAGCAAGCACGACCGCTGGTCGGCCATCGCAGCCCTGCGGCATCGACCACTCGATCCGGGCGAGTCCGTCGTCTCCGGGCTCGCTCGGACATTGGCCACCGTATCTCGCTGGGCGCGCGGACGTCGAGCAGCTGACAAACTGTCGCTATCGGGTGGTGCCGCGGCAGGCCGCGACGCGGCGCTCGAGTCCGGCTGGGAGGGCAGCGGCGCTGGGGAGCTCGGCGCCGCGGACGTCGTATCGCGCTCGCTCCTGCCGGAGTCGGCACGCAACGCCGTATCCAGTGCAAGGCTACCCGCACTCGAAGTCACCCGAGACGTGTCGGCACGCCAGACCGCGGGGTGCAAAAGGTCCGGCACCCGGCCGCCGAGGAGGACATACGACGAGACGCCGGTGATCGCGAGCGGGACGAGGAGCGCGAGCACCGCCAACACCCTGCGCCGATTCCTTCGTCGGGGCGCGCGCCCGCTCACCGGTGGCACTTGTCCGGGCGAAACGGGGTCGGGCAGCGGCAGTTGGGCGGGAACCGCCTCGTTAGGCTCCGCACCTGGAGGTGTTGCCACGCGCAGAAACCTGATGGTCTGTTCGTCGCCCACCGGGCGCCCCGGCTCCATCCGAGTCGCGGACAGGACGGGTGGCGGGTTATAGGTCAGCTGCGCGAGGAACTCGTCCACGCTCTGCCAGCGGCGGGTCCTGTCCTTGACGAGCGCTCCCTCGATCGCGAACAGCAGGTTCGCGGGCACTCGGGGCCGGAAGCCGGTGATGCGCGGCAAATCCTCGTGCTTCTGCTTGTAGATGACACCGTAAAGGTTCTCGCCCGCCCACGGTCGCCGTCCTGTCAGGAGCTCCCATCCGAGCACGCCGAGGCTGTAGACGTCCGTGCGACCATCGACATGGCCACCGTCGATCTGTTCAGGAGACATGTACTGCGGCGTGCCGAGCGCCGCGCCCAGCAGAGTGATCTCAACGTCACCCTCGACGCGACGCGCGATTCCGAAGTCGGAGAGCAAGGCCCGCCCGGTGAGCCGTTCGAGGAAGACGTTTTCCGGCTTCACATCGCGATGGACGATCCCACGCTCGTGCGCATAGCCTAACGCGTTGGCAACATCCCGGAGCACGCTCTCAGCGTGCTCGGCACTGAACGCGCCGAACTCGCGGAGTCTGTCACGTACCGTTCCGCCCGGCACGTACTCCATGATGATGGCGACCGCCCGGTCGCCGATCTCCTCGATCGCTTCGGTTCGGACGATGTTCGGATGGTCGAGGTCGGCTACCGTGCGCGCCTCCCGGGCGAACCGCTGGATGGCGTCCGGGTCATCGAGGTACCGGGCGCGAATGGCCTTGATCGCGACCAGCCTCCCTGTGTCCCGATGTCTAGCGAGGTAGACAGCGGCCATGCCACCCTGCCCGAGCTCCCGGATGAGCTCGTAGTCGTTTTCGAGGGCGCGGAGGTCGGTCGGGAAGTCGGTCTCTGAGTGCATTGGCTCGGCAGCTGGCTACCGAAAGAAACGCCGGATGCGTGCCGAATGCGAGGAGATCGAGCCTGTCGTGCCTCGCCAGCCGCGTAACGCATTGTCGGGCCGGCGCCGTGAATGTCGACTGGGATGGCCGGTCCGGTGCGCGGATCGCGGGCGCCCGTCGCTGCCTAACGATCCTGCGTCGATCGCGGCCCGTTGCGCCTGCTTCGCTTTCGCGTCAAGTTGGCGACGCGGCGGCGCTTTCCACGATCGGTGTCAGCACCCCCGCCGACCGACAAGCCATCCTGGCTCAGGTCCCAGGGCAATACCGCCCGACCCCAACAGCTTGAGGCCGGTGGATGTACCCCAGAGGTATGCGCTGGACTGTTGCCGTCGCTCGGGCCGACGATGGTGCCGGCGTCGTTGACCCCGTATCCAATGATGTTGCCGATGGAGACCGCGGTAGGACCTGCCGCCGCGACGACCGCCGCGGGCCGTGTGGGCAGCGGCGTTAGGCCGCCCCTGGATAGCCGGCTTGGCATGGCAATCTCCGTTGGTGCACGCACCGTACGGTCGTCGCTGTTCTTGCACCGGCCGCCGTTACAACTTGCGAGTCGTCGCACCCAGTCCTCTTCGGTCGGCCACAATGTTCATCGGGTTCCTGCACGTCATCGCAATGCTCGCCGCCCTCGCCGGGGTCGTCGCCCTCGACGCCTGGCTGCGTGGACCTCGCTGACTAGATGTACACGGGCCACGTTGCGAT
>JBKOYV010000214.1:0-18600 GCA_046725585.1 Gemmatimonadota bacterium
CTTCTATAGAATGCGCGCGACTACTACATATGTGTGTGTCACTTCCACACACATCATCGTTGGTTTCCCGCTGGGACGATGCCGACGCTGGACGTGCGCCTAACGTCGCTCCTCAGGGCGCGCTGCCGTTGACGACCGGACCCTCCCACCAGAGCCGCGGGAGCGGCCGCTGCCTCGGCCAGATCTCGGTGAGCGTCGCCGCCTCGTACAACCGGCCGTTCTTCATCACGTACCGGATAGCCGTGGTGTTCCGGATGTCGGTGAGCGGGTCCCGGTCGAGCACCTGCAGGTCCGCCTTCTTGCCAACCTCGATCGACCCGACGTCCCGCGCCACACCGATCGCTTCGGCCGAGACGATGGTTGCGGCATGCAGGATGTCGTGATTGGGCATGCCTCCCATGCCGTAGCCCCAGAGCTCCCAGTGCACGCCGAGGCCTTGCCGGTTGCCGTGCGAGCCGAGTCCGACGTGCGCGCCTTCGCGCACGAGCGCCGCTGCGGCCGCGGCGACGCGCGGAAACCGGAGCTGGCTGTCGCGCATCCAGTTGGTCGAGCGCTGCAGCCGGTCATCCAGCTCCCACCGCGGCGTGAAGCGCGTGAGAACCGGATCGGCGTACGGGTCGGTACGGGTATTGAAATAGCCCTCGAGGTCGGCCGAGACGATCAGCGTAGGGGTGTAGGTGATGCCGCTCGCGGCCATCAGCTTCGCCACGTCCGTATAGAACGGGAACACTCCGATCATGTGCTCGGTGCCGGAGTAGCCGTCGAGCGCGAGCGTCATGGTGAGCCTGAAGTCGCCGGCCTCGGTCGTCGTGTTCAGGCCGAACTCCTTCGCCGCCAGATTCAGCCACTGGCGATGCTTTCGATCGCCGGTCTGGTACTGCTTGATCATCCCCGTGTTGTAGAACTCCGCGTATCGACGGACGATGTTGCGCGCGTCGGCATAGCTTGCGATGTCGTCCCCAGCGAAGATGCCCCGAGCCGTGCTGAGGATACGCGGCCCGACCATCGAGCCCGCCTCGACCATGTCGCCGAGGGTGAGGACGTCGGTGCTCATGGTCTGCGGATCGCGCGTCGTGGTCACGCCGTACGCGAGGTTGGCGAGATACTCCCACGGCTGCGTGCGGTGCACACCCCACGACGTCCACATGTGAGCGTGGATGTCCACATAACCCGGAAGGATCGTCTTGCCGCTCGCATCGATGGTGCGTGCGCCGGCGGGGATGCTCAGCGTACCGCTGGGTCCGACCGCGGCGATGCGGTCGTCCACGACGAGCACGTCGCCGCGGTCGATGATCTCGTTCGCTTTCATCGTCACGATGCGAGCGTTGCGCAGCACGACGGCCCCGCGGGGTCGGTCCTTCGGCACCGTGAGCGCGACGTCGTAGCGTGTGGTCGCGCGGCGCGCGAGGTCGTGCACGAACAACGACGGGCCAAGGGACCAGACGGCACGCGTCCCGTCGGTCGTGAAGCTCGGGAAGCTGCCGCCGACGTCGGTGAGCCGAGTGGTGGGAAGTGGGGACTGCGCGAGCTTGGTGGTCGAGATGGTCGGGACGTCGCTGCCCGTGGGGAGGAGATCCACCAGGTAGAGCGTGCTCCGGACATTGGCGAGCGCGCGTCTCCCGTTAGGCGCGACGACGATCTCGTCGGCCGATTCCTCCGACCCGCGGGTCCACGCCCAGCCGGTCATCTTGAGCAGGCTACGGCGGTCCGAGCCGTCCCACGCCATCGAGATCAGGCCGTCGACGCCGTCGTATGCGTACAGGCGATCGCTTCCGGTGACGAACTGGGCACCGCCGGGCAATCCGTCGTAGTTCGCCGGGAAGGTGATGGGCGCCACCACGCGCGGAACCGCGCACGCCTGTCGCGCGGCCGTGCAGTCCGCGGGCAGCCAGACGAGGTCGACGTCGCGGTACTGCGCGCGAAGCTGCTCGTCGCGCCAGTTCACTCGCGTCTGGCGCGTGCCACGCTCGAACACGATGCGCGTGCCGTCAGCGGAGTACACCGGCTTGTCATAGAACGCGCGGGTGGCCGAGAGCCGCTCCGGCGGGCTCCCCGCGACCGGCCGGACGCGCATGAGGTCACCACCTAACGAGTCGCTCCACGTGACGTACACGATCGAGCGGCCGTCCGCGGCCCAGCTCGGCGAGAACTCGCCGACGTCGGTCGTCGTGAGACGTCGCGGCACGACCCGCCGCGGCGTCGAATCACCGGTGCGGGAAGCGTCCGGCAGGTCGGCGATCCAGAGTCGGTCGAGCGCGGAGAACACGACGTGGCGGTTGTCCGGCGACAGCCGCGGGTCTCGAATCTGACGCACGGTCAGCACGGAGTCGGTCATGCGGTGCTCGGTGCGAACGAGCTCCGCGAGCTGCTGCTCCACCTCGGCCGTGAACGGGATCGGCGACCGGCGCCCGGTCATCACGTCGATCGACCAGAGCTTGCCGTCGAGCGAAGTGATGAGTGCGCGGCTGTCCGGCGTGAACGCCGACCCGGGCATGTAGTCACTCGTGCGGCCGCTCGTCGCCCACAGGGCACGCTCGCTGAGCACTCGCTCGTCGCCACTCGTGAGATCACGCACGATGATGGCGGGGCCGCTCTCCCCGTTGCCTCCGGCGTAGGCCAACCATCGGCCGTCGCGGCTCAGCGTCGGCCGGATCGCGCCGCCCACGCGTCCACTCCGCTGCGAGGCACGGCCGGTCGTGCGATCCAGCATGAACAGCTGATGCTGGATGATTGCGGGCGGGGCTGGCGCACCTGGCGCGGTCGTCGGACCGGGGATGGCGGCGAAGTAGAGAAACCGCTCGTCCGCACCGAACGCGGCACCGTGCGCCAGTCGTCCGGGCACGGTGAGCTTGATGCCCGCGCCGCCGTCGAGTGGATACATCCACAGCTCCGACTCGTTGACCAGGAAGCCGTTCCGGCGGGTCGCGATGATCGCCGATCCGTCGGGAGTCCACGCGGGCGTTACGTACCACGTGCGGTCGCCGCGAGTGAGCGCGCGCGGATTACGGCCGGAGGCGTCTGCGATCCACAGGTTTTCGGCGCCGGTCCTGTCGCTGACGAACACGATGTGCTTGCGGTCGGGCGAGAAGCGCGGATGCGAGTCCCACGTCGGGCCGTCGGTGATCCGCGTCGCCGTGCCGCCGGCGATCGGGAGTGTGTACAGGTCGCCGAGGAGGTCGAAGACGATCGTGCGACCGTCCGGCGACACGTCGAGCGACATCCACGTCCCCTCATTGGTCGTGAAGCGCAACGTGCGCGGTGTGGGCGGCACGGGGCCGCGCGCGCTCGTATCCTGCGCGACGAGGGAGGCTGGATGCGGCAACGCGGCGCCGATGAGGAGCGTGGCGAGCGCGAGGGCAGGGATGCGGCAGGTCATCATGGCTTCCTCCTTCCTGCGGCGACGGCGTTCGTTAGGCGGCCGGATCCGCACCCGAGAAGGCGCTGGAACCGGGGATCGCCCACGAGGGCTTGAAAGTCGCTTCGATCCGAAGATATGACGGCCCCAGGGCCGACGCGAGCATGGTGAGCAGCGGCTCGATCAGGTCCCATCGAAAGACCACTAGCGATGGCCTGCATCAATGAACAGCGTTCACGCACCTCTTTCCAAGCCTCGCATGACCCCGAGCGCCACACGCGTTGGTCTGACCCTGCTCATCGTTCACGCGACTGCCGTCGCCGCACAGCGGACGCCTCGGACCACCGAGCGCGCGACTCCGCCCGCGATCCTCAACCCGGCCTACGACTCGAGCCTGTACTCGAATCCAGCTGCGACATCGTCGCGCTTCAAGGCGCTCCGATGGCGGCTGGTCGGCCCGTTCCGCGGCGGACGCGTCGTCGCCGTCGCGGGCGATCCGAGCAAGCCGCTCGTGTTCTACTTCGGCGCCGTGAACGGCGGCGTGTGGAAGACCACCAACGGTGGCCAGACGTGGCGCAACGTCACCGACGGAAAGTCCGACATCTCGTCGGTCGGCGCGGTCGCGGTAGCCCAGTCCGACCCTAACGTCATCTACGTGGGCACCGGCGAGTCGCAGCCGCGGGAAGACCTCACGTACGGCACCGGCGTCTACCGCTCGACCGATGGCGGCGAGACGTGGCGGCGCCTGGGGCTCACCGACACGCAGCAGATCGGCGACGTCGTCATCGATCCGCGCGATCCCGACCGCGTCTACGTGGCGGCGATCGGGCACGCGTTCGGGCCTAACGCGGAGCGCGGCGTCTTCCGGACGACCGATGGCGGACGCACGTGGAAGAAGGTGCTGTTTCTCAACGACTCCACCGGCGCGATGGACCTCACCATCGACCCGACCAACCCGCGCATCCTCCTCGCGTCGATGTGGAAGTTTCAGCGCATGCCGTGGGGCATGAACGCGGGTGGCGGCCGGAGCGGACTGTGGAAGACCACTGATGGCGGGGACACCTGGAAGGAGATCTCGTTCAACCCCGGCATTCCGGCGAAGCCGTTAGGCAAGATCGGCGTGGCGATCTCACCTGCCAACCCTCGCCGGATCTACGCCAGCATCGAAGCGCCCGACTCGGCCGGCGGGATCTTCCGCTCGGATGACGGCGGCGATACGTGGCAGCGCACGAGCGACGACCAGAAGTGGTCGGTGCGTCCGTGGTACTACTCGGCGGTCACGGCGGACCCGACCGATGAGAACACCGTCTACGTCATGAATCTCCAGGTGTGGCGGTCCGTCGACGGCGGCAAGACGTTCTCCATGGTGCGGGTGCCGCACGGCGACACGCACATCATGTGGGTCGACCCCAGGGACTCCCGCCGCCTCATCAACGGAAACGACGGCGGGGCAACGGTCTCCTACGACTACGGCGCGACCTGGTCCAGCATCTACAACCAGCCGACGGCGCAGTTCTACCACGTCACGACCGACAACCAGTGGCCGTACCGCATCTACGGTGCGCAGCAGGACAACTCGACGGTGTCCATTGCGAGCCGGTCGGACGATGGACAGATCGGCGAGCGCGACTACTTCCCGATCGCGGGGTGCGAGAACGCGACGATCGCCGTGGACCCGCGCGACCCGAACGTGACGTACGGCGGCTGCTATACGGGCTTCCTGAGTCGCGTGGATCGGTCGATTCGACAGGAGCGAGATATCTCGCTCTGGATGGCGAACTACGACGGCCTGCCGGTGAGCGCGGTCCCGTTTCGCTTTCAGTGGACGTACCCCGTGATGATCTCGCCGCACGACCCGAGCACTTTGTACGTCACGTCGCAGTACGTGCACAAATCGACCAACGAGGGCGCCAGCTGGACCCAGATCTCCCCCGACCTCACCGTCCACGACTCCGCCACGTTAGGCAGGTCGGGCGGGCCCATTCACGGCGACATGACCGGGACGGAGTGGTACGCGACCATTTACGCCTTCGCCGAGTCGCCGTTGACGAAGGGGTTGCTGTGGGCGGGGAGCGATGATGGGCTCATCCACGTGTCGCGCGACGGCGGCGGGCACTGGACGAACGTCACGCCCAAGGGGTTCGGGAAGTTCACGCGCACGGCGGTGATCGAGCCGTCACACTACGATCCAGGGACGGCGTATCTGGCGACGAACCGGTATCAGCAGGACGACTTCAAGCCGTATCTGTGGAAGACGACGGACTACGGTCAGACGTGGACGGCGATCAACACCGGAATTCCGACGGGTGCGTACACGCGGAGCATCAGGGAGGATCCCGTTAGGCGCGGACTGCTGTACGCCGGGACGGAAACCGGGGTCTACGTGTCGTTCAACGATGGCGCGCAGTGGGAGCCGTTCCAGCTCAACCTGCCGCGGTCGAGCGTGCGCGATCTCCGTGTCCACGGGACCGACCTCATTGCCGCCACCCACGGGCGAGCGTTCTGGGTCATCGATGACATCTCGATCCTTCGCCAGCTCGCGGATTCGGTCATGGCCAAGCCGATGCACCTGTTTCAGCCGGCGCAGGCCACCCGATGGGTGAGCGGTGGAGGAGCGAGTCTGACGGCGGGGCAGAACCCGAAAGGCGGCGCTACGATCGATTACTACTTCAAAGCCGCGCCAACGACGACGGTGACGCTCGAGTTCCGCGACGGGGCAGGGAAGGTGATCCGCTCCTACACGAGCGATTCGGTGCCGAAGGACTCGCTCAAGACGGCGGCCGATTCGATCGCGCGTCAGGCACGGGCGTCGATGCGCGACAGTGTCGTGTACGAGCCGGCGGACTCCGTGGTCGCGGCGCGCGCCGGAACGAACCGCTTCGTCTGGAATCTGCGCTACCCGGGCGCGAAGCAGCTCAAGAACACGTTGCTCGACGAGGGCACACTCGACGGTCCCGCGGCGCCGCCGGGCAACTACACCGTTCGGCTCATCGTGGGGAAAGACACGCTGTCGCGACAGTTCGCGCTCGTGGCCGATCCGCGAGTGAAGACGCCGACCGCGGAGCTCGTGCGCCAGTTCGCGCTGGCGACCAACGTGCGGGATCGCATCAGCGACGTCGCTGACGGCGCGACACGCATCGAGGACATCCAATCGCAGCTCGACCAGCGCGTGTCGCAGAGCAAGGGCCAGGCGTATGCCTCACGCGTGGCGGACGCCGTGAAGCCGCTGCGAAAGAAGCTCGAGGACATCCGCAGTGAGCTCTACGAGGTCGGCTGCCACGTCGACCAGTGTTCGCTCGATCAGCCGATGAAGCTGTACAACATGCTGATCACGATGAACGGCCAGGTGCAGACGGGCGACTACGGGCCGACGAAACAGCATGGCGAGATGTTCGCCGACTTTTCGGCGAAGGTCGGCGATCAGCTCAAGAAGCTCCAGGCGATCGAGGATGCCGATCTCGTGGCAATCAACAAGCTGTTGACCGAGCTGCAGCTGCCGGTCGTGTACGTGCCACCGAAAAAGGCCATAACCATGTAGTCGATCAAGGGGTCAGAGCCCTTGATCGCGAGACCTCTATGGAGCCGCGGTCCCGGAATTCAAGGGCTCTGACCCCTTGATCCTTTGGATCCTATTTCGCGATTCCCGATGCCTTGAGCCGCTCGCCGGTCAGCGTTAGGTCCTGCTTCCGTAGCGCGGCGGCGCGTGGCTTGAGCGCCTCCACCAGCTGCGGCGAGAGCTCCGCCGTCGCCTGCGCCAATCCTGCCTCGCGGCTCTTCGCCAACTCGGCCACCGACGCTGCCGGCAGCTTGCTCACGTCCATCTCCTGTTCGATCGGCGCCATCTGACCGACGACAGACGACAGCGTCGACCGAATGAGCCGATACCGTTCCTCGTCCACGCCCGCGGCCTTCGCTCGAGCGGCGCGCGTGCTCATCTCGTTCGCCGCCATCATAGCGGTCAACGTGTCGTTGTTGGTCTTCGCGGTCTTGAGATCCGCGCCGGCCTTCTTGACCGCCTCGAGCTCGGCGTCCATGCCCTTCTGCCATCGGTCGATGTCATCGGCCGTGAGCGATGCGGCCGTATTGTTGGCGGGACTCGGTGTCGGCGCAGGTGTGGCCGAGGCGGATGCGGCCGTGTCGGTCGCGGCTGCTGAATCGGCGGTGTCGGCTTGTTCGGAGCGACTGCAGGCCGCCACGACCGTGGCGGCGGCAAGGAGGCGGACGAGCGTCCGCGCTGGGGGGAGTGGCCTCATCGATTGCGCTACCGGGCTACGGGTGAGTCGTGCTGTAAACACCAGGCGGTCAGACTACTCGCCCGTCGACAGCAGATCAACCCGCGCGCCACAGCCTTGTTCAACCACAGGTCACGGAGCGAAGCTCACGTGTCATCCTGAGCGAAGCGAAGGATCCTCATTGTCCTGATAGAGGGCTCTCTACCGGGATGATGAGGATCCTTCCCTTCGTCGCTGGCGCTCCTCAGGGCGAGCGGCTGATGCCTCAGGATGACACGTGAGCCTGCGGTTGATCCTACGTGTCCTCCATGCCTCTGTGGTCAATTCGTTAGGCACGAGCCTTGGCAGGATGCCGCAACACCAGGTTCGCGATCCCGCCAACCACGCCGATCGTCAGCACGGACCACGTGATCCCCGGCGTCCACGCCGCCCGGATGCCGAGCAGCGCGTCGAGCGAGTAGTCGCCAAAACCCGCCAGCGCGAGGCCGAACGCGCCCGTCGCGTAGAGCAGATTGAGCTCGATCCCGTTCGACGCTGCGAACAGCCCGTTCTTCCAGTGCACGCTGATCGCCGCCACGAGCATCACCGAGATGATCACCGCCGGCCCGACCGGTCCGAGGAAACCGAACGCGACGAGCAGCCCACTCGCCACCTCCGCGACCGAAGCCATGGTCGCAAACGCTCTCCCACGATGGAAGCCGAGCTGAACGAAGAACTCACCCGTCGTGTTGAGCCCATAGCCCCCGAACCATCCAAAGAGCTTCTGCGTGCCGTGCGCAGCCATGAGCAGCCCGATCACCAGCCGGGCGACCAGCAGTGCGAGATCCAACATGCGCGGGTCGGCGGGATACGTCGCGTTCATACTTCCCTCGGGTAGTAGTACCTCTTGTGGCCTAGGTTACCTTCGGTAACTATCAACAACGTAAAATCGGCACGACCGGACGAAAAGAACGCACGCAAACGTGCCTCAGTGACCTTGGAGTAACCATGGCAGTAGTAGTGAATGGAGCCGTCCACTCGGCGCCGCCACCCGAGATGGAGCGCACACCCACCAACTGTCGCGCGCGAGAGATGCTGGTGCGCGTCGCCGACAAGTGGTCCATGTACATCATCCACGTGCTCGCCAACGACGGCCCGCTTCGGTTCAGCGAGCTCCGGCGCCGAGTGGATGGGGTCAGCCAGCGGATGCTGACCGTGACGCTGCGCGGGCTCGAGCGCGACGGCCTCGTGAGCCGCACGATGTACCCCGAAGTCCCACCGCGCGTGGAGTACGAGCTCACGCCACTCGGCGCCACGCTCCGGCAGATCGTGCACGCGCTCATCGAATGGTCGGGAGCGCACCTCGCCGAGGTGGACGAGGCACGCGCTCGGTACGACGCGCAGGTGCGACGCTGGTCGACGCAGGACGCCTCGTTCGGCCCGCGCGCCTGATGCGCGTCTCGAACGTCGTGCACGCCGTCGATGCGCACGCGTGTGGGGAGCACGGCCGGGTCATCGTCGGTGGCGTGCTCGACGTGCCCGGCACGACGATGTACGACAAGATGTGCTACCTCCGCGACCACGCGGACGGACTGCGGAAGCGCATGCTTCGCGAGCCGCGTGGCTATCCCGCCGCGAACTGCAACCTGATCCTGCCGTCGTCACATCCGGAGGCGGACGCCGGCTTCGTCATCATGGAGCAGGTCGAGTATCCGGGCATGTCGGGCACGAACACGATCTGCGTCACGACCGTGCTGCTCGAGACGGGGATGGTCCCGATGCAGGAGCCGGTCACGGACCTCACGCTGGAGACGCCCGCGGGACTCATTCGCGTGCGGGCGGACTGCGCGAATGGCAAGGTGAAGCGCGTGACGTTCCGCAACGTGCCGGCGTTCGCTGCATACCTCGATACGCCGGTCGAAGTACCGCACCTCGGCACCGTGACCGTGGACGTGGCATACGGAGGAATGTTCTACGTGATCGCCGACGCGACGCAATTCGGCCTGCACCTAACGCCTGACGAGGGACGTGACATCGTTCGCATTGGCGAGATGGTGAAGGCGGCCGCGCGCGAGCAGTGCCCTGTCGTGCACCCCGACCAGCCCGGATTCGACGGCGTCACGATCGCGCAGCTTTCCGGACCGCCGCTGCGCGACGACGCGGACTGGCAGAACGCGGTGGTGGTGTCGACAGGAACGCTCGACTGGAGCAAGCCTTCGACGTGGACCGGCGCGATCGATCGCTCGCCGTGCGGTACCGGCACGTGTGCGAAGATGGCGACGCTTTACGCGAAGGGCCGCCTCGCGCTCAACCAGGACTTCCGGCACGCGGGGGTCCTCGGCACCGTATTCACGGGCCGGCTGGTCGAGGAGACGCGCATCGGCAAATACCCGGCCGTCGTGCCCACGTTAGGCGGCCAGGCCTGGATTACCGGGATGGCGTCCTACGTCGTCGATCCCGACGATCCGTTCCCGGATGGATTCACCGTCGGCGACATCTGGTGAGTGACCGCCGCGGAAAGCTCCGCGTTCTGGATGGCGCTGCGCTCGTGGTGTCGACGGTCATCGGCGCGGGCATCTTCACCGTGCCCAGCATCATCGCCAGCCTAACGGGGAGCAGCTCGGGGTTCATTGCCGTGTGGATCCTTGGCGGCGTGCTCGCGATCGCGGGCGCGCTCTCGTACGCGGAGCTCGCCTCCCGGTTTCCGGATGCCGGTGGCGAGTACGTCTACCTGCGCGAGGCGTTCGGCCCGGTCGCCGGCTTCCTGTCGGGATGGACGTCGTTCATCGCCGGCTTCTCGGGGGCGATCGCCGCGAGCGCGGTGGGCTTCGCGCGTTACCTGGCGCCGATCTGGCCGACTGTCGGCGGTCCGCCGCTCGCGCCGTTGGGCGCGGGGCCGCTGACCGTGACGATCTCGCCCATCACGCTCCTTGCCGTGGCGCTGATCCTCGTGTTTACGGCGGTGGCGGTGGCGGGGCTCGAGTCATCCCGTCGCACGAACAACGCGCTGGCGGTGCTGCTGATCGTCGGCATCGTGACGTTCATCGTGGCGGGAGTCGTCAGGCTTCCGGGCGCGCCGTCGGTGACGGCGATGGCGCCGCGCGCCGCGGGTGGCATCATGGGGATCGCGGCTGCGCTCGTGCCCGTGATGTTCACGTACAGTGGGTGGAACGCCGCTGCCTACGTTGCGAACGAGTTCGACACGCCGCGTCGAACCGTTCCGCGTGCCCTCGCCCTCGGCGCCGCGGTCGTGACCATGTTGTACGTCGCGCTCAATGTGACGTATCTGCGAGCCCTGTCGGTGAACGGAATCGCCGGAACTCCAACGCCTGGCGAAGCCGCGGCGGGGGTCATTCTCGGTGCTGTCCGCCGCAACTGGTTGACCCCGATCGTGCTTGCGGCCCTCGCGAGCAGCGTGTGCGCGATGGTGATCACGGGGCCTCGGATCTACCTGCAGATGGCGTCCGATGGCGCCATGCCTCGCGCGTTTGCGGCCGTTCGCGAGCGCGATGGCTTTCCCGTGACGTCGATCGTGCTTCAGAGCATCTGGAGCTGCGTGCTCGTGCTGACGGGGACGTTCGAAGCGATCGTGACGTACACCGGTTTTGCGGTCGTGCTGTTCGCCGGCGCGGCGGTGGCATCGCTGTTCGTCTTCCGCCGCCGAGACGCGCAGCCGTGGGCGGGGTACCGCGTGTGGGGATTCCCGGTGGTCCCCGCCGTGTTCGTGATCGCGAGCGCTTTCATGCTCGAAGCAACCGTTGCTCGTGAGCCGTTGCCTTCGCTCGCGGGTGTTGCTCTAATGGCCGCGGGGCTGCCGCTGTACGCGTGGTGGAAGCGCGCACGTGTGGGGTCAGACCCCTATTTCATCGTTCCAACGCGCAAGCGGCGTTCGAACGATGAGATAGGGGTCTGACCCCCAACGCGCCTACTTGTTTTTCGCCGCCGGGGTTGATGGCGGCGTCGGTGGCGCGTCGGAGTTCCAGACGTCCTGCGCAATCTTCCACGTTCCATCGGGCTGGCGCTTCATCACGTGGATTCCCTTGATACGCTCCGTCACCGGCGCTCCTCCGGCCTTGGGCGTAATCGTCAGGGCTGCGGTGTACCGTGCGACGGCGAGGTCACCGGCAACGGTCACGTCCGAGGACGTATAGCGGCCGGACATCGCGACCTGACTGAAGACGGTCTCTGCCCATTTTCGCATGGCGTCGCGCCCGTGCACGGCCGGCTCGTCAGGCGGCATGAGCTCGGCGTCATCGGTCGCGATCGTGATCAGACTGTCCGCGTTGCTCGTAGCGACGAGCGCGACCTCACGATCCTGCACGGCGTTGATGGCAGCGACGTCCTTCTCCGTGTTGGCCTGAGTGGCCTGGCCGGCCTGTTCCGCCTTGCCAGCGCAGGCCTGAAGCGTGGCTCCGGCGATGACGGCGACGATCCAGCGGGCTGGATGATTCATGGGACTCTCCTGGGTTGAAGGCGCAAACCGTCAGGTGCTGCCTAACGTCAGAGATCCTCGAATTGTCTCGAAGCGTCGCGCGGGTCGTCGACGGCCGCGGTCGCGACGCACGCCTAAGATGCGCCTCGCCCCGGCACGGTGCAATGAAACGCTCCGTTAGGAGTCTGACCCCGAACGGAGCGTTTCAGCTCGAGCGCTGTCAGCTTCGTGGCGCTAATCCTCCGGCAGACGGTCGAGCAGTGGGGACCGCAGCAACCAGCCGAGACGATTCGCCCGATCGTCGCGTACCTCCTCGAGCCCGAGCGCCATCGTCTCGTGCGGCTCGCGGGTAGCCGTCCGGAATGTTCCGAAGACGATGTCCCAGATCGGGAACACCGCGCCGAAGTTGCTGTCGGTCTCCGTCTGCCAGGCGGAGTGGTGCACCCGATGGAGGTCCGGCGTCACGATTACGTAGCGCAGCACGCGATCGAGGGCCGGGGGAATACGCACGTTGGCGTGTGAGAACAGCGTGATGGCGGCGTCGAAGACCTCGTACAGCATCAGCACCCACGGCGACAGGCCGAACGCCACGACGATCGGTACTCCGACGGCGAGATTCACGATGAACTCCGCCGGGTGGAACCGAACGGTCGTCGAGATGTCGAGCTCCGTATCGAGGTGATGGACGCGATGGACGCGCCACAGCCATGGGAACTTGTGCGCGAGATAATGTGTGAAGAACGAGATGAACCCGCGCACGAGCAGCGTCAGGACGACGACGGCCACGCTCGGCATCGCGATCACGTTGAACGCGCCGACGTGGTGCTTCACCGACCACACCGCGGCGGTGAAGAAGCTCACGGGCAGGACACTCATCACGATGATGTTCAGCGCCGTGAGCGCGAAGTTCGTGAACCAGCGGCTGCGACGCAGCTCAGCCGCGGTGCGCTTCGGCGCGAGCGCCTCGGCGACACCGAACACGGCGAGCAGTGCGAAGAACAGCTCTACCTGCAGCGTTTCCGCGTTCGCCAAGACCCACGCTTCCATATTGGTGCTCCTCGGCTGAGGTGGTGCGCCCAAAGTCGTCGAGGAGGGCACCAAGCACATTGACGCGCTGCGCCAACGATCTGTCCGAATCGGACAGGATCGCCGCGAGAAGCTCAGCGACGTGCGCGAAAGTCGGCGGGCGTGGAACCGGACCAGCGTCTGAACGCTCGGTAGAACGAGCTCAGCTCCGAGAAACCGAGCAGGAAGGCGATCTCGGTCATCGTGTATCCCGGGTCCGCGAGGAGGGCGGTCGCGCGCTCATAGCGAAGACGCGCGAGGAGCTCACGAAATGTCGTATCCTCGGCGGCAAGGCCACGGTGCAGGCTCCGGACGCTCAGGTTCAACGCGCGAGCCGCTGCCTCCGCTCCGGGTTCGCCATTCGTCAGGGTGCCGAGGAGCCATGCGTTCAACCGGCTCGTGAGCGTGGTGCGACGCGGAAGCTTTTCCAGGACCGCTTCGGCATACTTGTCGAGCACGACGCCGAGGTCCGGGTCGGCGCGTGGGTTCGCGGCGTCGAGGACGTCGTTAGGGATGTGCATCGCCGTTCGCCCGCTCGCGAAGCGGACCGGCGCCGCGAAGACGCGCTCATGCTCGACCGTCGAGGGGGGCGCGTCGTGCGCAAAGCACACCAGCGTCGGCGACCAGTTGCTCGCGGTTACCGCGCGACCAATGCGCACCCAGAGCGTAGCGAGAAACTCGGCTGGGTGCCGGCCTGCGGGGCGGCCACCGGGCAGTGCGTGGCGAAGGATTCCCTCGTGCGCCGTTTCTTCGAGCGTAAGGTCCGTGACTTCGTGGATGAGTCGCTGATATCGGCACGCCCGGCGGTACGCGTCGCGCAGCGTGGGACTCGAAAGCATCGCGTGGCCGTGCACCTCGAACGAGCGGATCGGTGCCGCTTCGGCGAGGTGGATGCCGAGGTGATCGTCGCCGGTTATCTCGAGCGCATGCCGCCAGAGCGCCGCCATGGCGTGCTGTGGCACGCGCTCGTTAGGGTCCGCGAGAACCGGGGCCGCAATCCCGGCGGCAGACAGCATCCGTTCCACCGGGTGGCCGAGCGTCGCGAGAGCGCTCACCACCGGTTGCACCGCACGAACCGTGAGGTACGGCTCGAAGGTGCGCACGGAATCAGGGCACGGCGTCCTTTCCGATCACGCCCAGATCACTCGCGCCGAAGCCTTCCGCGATCAACGCATCCATGCGCGCGGCGATCGCGGGAAGCGTGACGAGTGGCGCGCCATCCGCCGACTCCATCATCAGGTGAACGTCTTTCCGCGCCATCGCGAGCGCGAATGCCGGTGCGAAGTTTCGCCTCGCCATGTTCCGCCCACGTCCCAGGATGATCGCGGCGGGGTTGAAGAAATCGAGGAGCTTGAGGGCGTCCTCCGGAGCCACGCCCGAGCCGTTCGCGACGGCGAAGACATCGGCCACGACGCTGGAGAGCCCGATGATGATCGCGTTCCCGCAGAGCTTGTAGACCGCGGCGAGATCAGGACGCTCGCCGAGATATTCCACTCGCTGTGCCATGCGCGACAAGGCGTCGTGCACGCTGTCGAACAACGCCCGCGGCCCCGACGCGAGGATGATCCCTTGTCCGGCACGCGCCGCGACAGGCCCGATGAACACCGGGCAGTGGATGTAGGCCACGCCTTCCGCGTTCAGCCGCTTCGAGCGCTCGGCGGTGAGCCGGGGTTGGTTGGTCGTGTGGTCGACGATGACCGCGTTAGGCTCGAGGCCTGGCCGCAGCGCCGCGACGACCTCGTCCACGACCGGGTCATCCCTCAGCACGAGGTGAACGCGCGAAGCGCCACGAACGGCGTCGGCCGGCGTCGAGGCCACGTGGATGCCGAACTGCTCGAGTGCACGCGCCTTGTCCGCGGTGCGGTTCCAGACGGTGACTTCATCGCCGCGCTTGGCGGCGGCTTCAGCGAGGGCGCTCCCGAGGAGGCCGGTTCCTAGAAATGCGATGTGTGCCATGGATGGAAGCTAGCGCGAGGGCAACTCGACCTGCGTCAGTCTACGCCTGCAACGCCAAGCTCGACACCGGCACCCGCGATCAACGTGCCGGCCGCCTTGTTCGTGGTGCGGGAGAAGCGTGGCCGTCGCAGCGTGCTCGACGCGCTCGCGGCGAGCACCGTGGGCGAGCAAGACGGTGAGCTCGACGACCACAGACGTTAGGCCGATGCTTAAGATCTGGCGCCCGACGGAGTCGCCGGCGCGATGAACTGCGGAAGTATGCGGCGCCCGCATACCTGACCATGACGAACGCGTCATGCGACGCAACGAAATGTTTCCTTTGGGGTCAGACTCCGTACGCATCGAACGAACACCGACGCAGCGAACTAATTCCAGCCGTCATGCGTTCGTTCGATGCGTAAGGGGTCTGACCCCGATAGTGTCCGGAGCTACAGTCCGGTCGGTCCGGGATGAGAAACGTCTGTATCAGTTGGCCGTTTGTAATGTCCTGTTTCGCTTCCCGAGTGCGTATTAGCCGTGGCAGCCGCGTGCCTTCCTCCGTCGCATGGCGGCGAATGCCGGTGACGCGATCCAAACCATCGCCCACGCCGTACTCCTTTCGATTCTCGCTGTAAAGGCGGTATCCCTTCAATGCGCGCTTCCAGTCAACGTAAGCAGGCGGTCGAAACCAGCCTGAATCCGGACGTTTCTCGCCCGAGGGCCGTCGAACCGGGCCAAAGCGCGAGAACGAATGGCCAGGGCACATTGCGGCGCATCGGGCCGCGGTTAATCATTCGCGATCAACAAGTCGACGGGGAGGCTCAGGTTCCGGTCGGAGACCGCAATCCGATCAGGCGCCAGACGTCCTCTCGCGCCGATGTTTGGTCTTTGCCAGCGATGCTAGATCACGAAGCCTCGATCGATCGCTTGCATGCGCCCACCGACCATACAACGAGCATTACGGAACTGCTCGGAGATCTTCGGGCGGGGCGCCGCGAGGCGTTCGATCAGATTCTTCCACTCGTCTATCACGAGCTTCGACGCGCCGCGCGCCGCGAGCTCGCCGTTCGGCCGAGCGACTCGATGTCCACGACGGCGCTCGTGCACGAGCTGTATCTCAAGTTCTCGCGCGCCGAGCGCACCGACTGGCGAAACCGAGCTCACTTCCTCGGCGTCGCCTCGGTGGCCATGCGACATATCCTCGTGGACCGCGCGCGACGACGAAAGGCGGAGAAGCGGGGCGGGCCGCATCGCCACGTTACTCTTGACGACGACGTGACGGCCGCGGACTCACAGGCCGAATCGCTCCTCGAGTTGCACGAGGCGCTAGACCAGCTCGCGAAGCTGGACGAGCGACTCGCGCGCGTGGTGGAGTGCCGTTTCTTCGGCGGGATGACGGAGCAGGAGACCGCGGAAGCGCTGCACATCGCGGTTCGCACGGTGCGGCGCGACTGGATCAAGGCGCGAGGACTGCTCTACCAGGCGCTCGGTCCTGGTGTACCTCGGGATCCGGTGCCCAGGAACATCTAGGAACCCAACGCATGACGCTCGGCTCGCTGTCGCACGAACGATGGAGGCTGCTCGAGCCACTGCTAGACGATGCCCTCGAGCTCGAGCCGGAGCGCCGATCGGCGTTCCTTGACGACGTGTGCCGCGGCGATGCCGAGCTCCGCGCGGAGCTCGGCAAGTTGCTCGCGGCATGCGAGATGGGCGACACGATCCTCGCGGATCCGGCGGCCGTCGCGTACGCGCCACTGCTGGTCGGGACGACGCCGGAGCTGCCGTCGCTGATCAGCGGACGTTACCGCATCACGCGCGAGATCGGCCGCGGCGGGATGGGAACGGTCTACCTCGCCAACGACATGAAGCACGGCCGCCAGGTGGCGGTGAAGGCGCTGCACGCAGAGATCGCACAACTGATCGGTCGCGAGCGGTTCGAGCGTGAGATCGAGATCGCCGCGAGCCTGTCGCACCCGCACATCCTCCCGCTCCACGACTCCGGCGAGGTGAAGCCCGAGCGAGACGGTGAGCCGTCATTTCTGTATTTCATCACGCCGTTCGCTGCGGGCGAGTCGCTGAGAGATCGTCTGCTTCGTGAGACGCGCCTCGCGCCGGAAGAAGTCGTACGGCTCGGTAAGGAGATCGCGCAGGCGCTCGACTACGCGCATCGGCGTGGCGTCGTCCACCTCGACATCAAGCCCGGCAATATCCTGCTGCACGAGGGGCACGCCGTCATCGCGGATTTCGGCATCGCGAGAGCGATATCGAGTGCGGGCGACAGCAGCACGACCGACCGACATGACACCGGGGAGACCGCGATGCCGCTGCTCGGCACGCCGTCGTACATGAGCCCGGAGCAGGCGCTTGGTCTAAGCGATGTGGACGGTCGAAGCGACGTGTACTCGCTGGGCTGCGTGCTGTTCGAGATGCTCACCGGCGAACAGCCATTCGCGCGAACGACGGCCTTGGAGGTCATCGCGACCGGCAGAACGAGCGACGGCCCCGATTCCGGGGCGCTGTGCCGCAGCGTGTCTCGCGATCTTGCGGGGGTGGTGTTGCGCGCGATGTCGCCGTCGCGCGACGGGCGGTACAGCACCGCCGGCGATCTGGCATTGGCGCTGGACGAGGCCACGCGCGAGGGATCGCGTCGCGGGTGGCGCCGAGCGAGCGTGACGATCGCGTCGGGGGTGGCCGTTGCTGTTGCGTCGCTCGCGGTGTGGGAGTCGCAGCGGACGGCGGGCTACAACCCCAACCTCGTGGCGGTCGCTCCGTTCGATGTCGCGGCGCCCGCGCTGCTGCTCTGGAAGGAAGGGCTCGTCGACGTGATGTCGCGGAGCCTGGACGGGGCAGGGGCGATCCGCGCCGTGCCCGCGTCGGAGGTGGTGCATCGGTGGCGTGGCCGGGCCGATTCCGCGTCGGCTCGCGCGTTGGGCAGGGCGACGGGCGCGCGCCTGGTCGTGTACGGCGGGCTGCTGGCGGCGGGCGACTCGGTTCGCGCCACCGTGAGCCTGCTCGACGTGAGAACGGGGCGCACGCTCTCGGAGTTCGAGCGGCGTGACAACATCGGGCGCATGGATCGCCTGTCGGACTCGCTGACGCTCGGCGTGCTTCGTGAGCTCGGGCGCTCGCGGCGTATCGACATGGCCCACGCGACATCGTCCCCGACGAACTCACTCGCCGCACTCAAGACCTACCTGCAGGGCGAGCAGTTCTACCGGGCTGCCGTATGGGATTCGGCCCAGGTCCACTTCGAGGAGGCGCTGGCGCTCGACCCGACGTTCGCGCTCGCCTACCATCGGCTCGCCGCCGTTAGGCGTTGGCGCGATCCGCATGATCCGCCGGACTCCGTGGCGTACGTGCTGATGCGGATGCCGAGCCGCTACATGCGCGGGTTGGGACCGCGCGAGCGGCTCCTCGCGAGCATCGACTCGCTCACGGCCGAGACATACTTCGCGCGCCGCCGGGCGTTGCTCGACGGAAAGTACTTGAACGAGGGGGCGTTGTTCGACAGTCTGTGTGCAACGCTCACGGAGGCACAGCGTCGCTACCCTAACGATGCGGAGATTGCATTCCTGCATGCCGAAGCGCAGGCGGAGTATGAC
>JBKOYV010000115.1:0-5530 GCA_046725585.1 Gemmatimonadota bacterium
CCCGGCGCGCTCGACCCGAGCATCAACACGTTCGACCTGGGCGATGATCCGCTCGCGTGGGGCAAGGAGCGCAGTGAGCTGATCCGGAACATCATCAACGACCTGCCCAAGCACGTGCTCACGGACAACTCGAGCCCCTACGAGGTGACCGAAGCGTACAGCTCGCTGATGGGCGAATACGCGCGAGCGGTCGCGCCGGCGGTGAAGTACATCG
Source organism: Gemmatimonadota bacterium (assembly GCA_046725585.1). GTDB lineage: Bacteria > Gemmatimonadota > Gemmatimonadetes > Gemmatimonadales > Gemmatimonadaceae > JAJKIV01. Next base: position 215 of record JBKOYV010000115.1, read on the forward strand.
GCGGTGCGTACATCAACCGCGACCACATGGGTGACCCTAACGCGCGCGCGCCGTTCGCGGCGATCCCGAAGGCGAAGCAGCGCGAGGCCCTGGACCTGCTCGTGGACCGCGTGTTCGCGAAGAACGCGCTCGCGGTACCGGCACCGGTGCTCCAGCAGATGGGCTCCAACCGATGGTTCCACTTCGGCAGCACGACGACGTTCGGTGGCCGCATCGATTTTCCGTACCACGAGCAGACGTTAGGCTTCCAGTCGGCCGTGATGGCGCAGCTCGTCCAGCCGTTCCGCCTGGCGATGATCCGCGACGGCGAGACGCGGTACGGCGCGGCGAACATGGTGACGATCCCGGAGCTGTTGACGACGCTCACGCGTGCGGTGTGGAGCGAGGTGTGGACGCCGGGATCGGTGTCGAACGCCGACGCGGTGCGGCGCGATCTGCAGCGCGCGTATCTCGATCAGATGACCGCGTTGGTAGTGAAGCCTGCGCCGCGCACGCCGGCGGATGCACGCGCGGTCGCGCGGCGGACGCTCAAGGATCTCGACCGGCGGCTCGCTACTGCGGCGGGGTCGGGGACGCTCAATGCGTACATGGCGGCGCACGTCGACGAGAGCCGCGCGCGGATCAGGAAGGCACGCGACGCGGGGCTGGAGGCGGAGCGGTGAGCCGTGCCATCCCGAGCGCGGCGAGGGATCGCGCTCGTCCCGATAGAGTGAGATGTCATTCCTCGCCTGACGGCTCGGGATGACACCTCACTGGATCTCGCTCGCCTACGGCGCCCGCGCGCTCGGCCGCGAGTTCGCGTTTCGCGTCGTGCGACGGTGAGGAGGGATATCCGGCGCAGGACATTAATGTCCGAAATCGTGCTCGGCAGCCGAAGTTCACCATTCTACATTGAGGGCATGTCTGAGCCGCCGACCGTACACAGCGAGCTTAGCGCCGAGGAGCTCCTCTATCTCAGTCTGCCTGACAAGCAGGCGGAGCTCGTGCGCGGCAGGCTCATTGTGCGCGAGCCGCCAGGTTATCAGCACGGGCTCGTTGCGTTCGCCATTGCGGCACGCATTGGCGAGTTCGTCCGGGCGAACAACCTCGGCGTCGTGGTGGCTGCCGAGACCGGGTTCAAGCTCTTCTCCAACCCGGATACGGTTCGCGCCGCCGACGCAGCCTACCTGAGTCGCCAACGCGCTCCCGATCCTCCTCCGTCGGGTTATCTGGCGTTGGCACCGGACCTCGCCGTGGAGGTCACGTCGCCCAGCGACCGAGCTGGGGAAATCCAGGCGAAGGTGAGCGATTGGCTCAACGCCGGCTCGCGCCTCGTGTGGGTGATCGACCCGGCTCGCAAACGTGCGCTGGTCTACCGAGAGGACGGCTCAGTGGACCTGCTCGCGAATCAGGATGCGCTCAGCGGAGAAGACGTCCTCCCCGGATTCTCCTGCCCACTCGACGACATCTGGTAGGCAGGCCAAGATGCCACGCGCTAGGCGCTGATTCAGCGGTCAACCAGCTCCCGCGGTCCACCGCGCACGGAGCTTCTCGAACCAGCTCGGGGCATTGGGGTCTATCACCTTCACTTCGACCGCGCCCATGAACGCCGTCCCCGTGATCCGAACCAGCGGGGCGTCGGGCGATCTCGTGCTCTCGGCCTCCCGCGCGACTTCGAAGCTGCCAATCACCGGGTCGACGTCGCATTCGATACGAATCTCGGGCGGCACCAACACCGTAACGTTGCCCATGATGGACTTGATCTCGATGTGAGACGTGCCGGCTCCGATTTGCGCGCGCGTGAGGTCGACCTCCGCGTTGCCCCACAGCGCGAACGCGCGGAACAGCCGCGGGAGTGTCCAATCGCCGTCCCGTTTGACGTGGGCGAGAACCGCGACAGTTCCCCGGCGGTTCGGAACGAGCTCGTCGGCCACCACAACAGGGTGCACGCCGGGCGGCTTAGTGGGTGGCTCGAAGCTGGAAGAAGTCACGATAAGCGCGTTTCGTCGAATGCCCCTTGGGCACCTAACCGCCAGCAACACTGTGAGTGAGCGGGTCCCGAGGTGAAATCCTATGCGTCGCGCGCTGATGACGACAGGGCTCCCGGCAGTGCTCGCTGCGGCCTTCGCGCGTCGAGCGGCGGAAGCCAGTTCGCGCCCGAACCAGTACCATCGGCGTGAGGTCCCGGCCCCTCAGTCGCCGTCGATCACGCGACGTCACGCCTAACGATGACGAGCGGGGCGGATTCCGAACAAATCCGCCCCGCTCGCCTGCCGCTCCTCGCTGCGCTGTGGCTACTTCTTGACGCCCGCGCGGTGCGGGACCGCCACGCCGCCGCCCGTGAGCTGCGCCGTGTTGTTCTTCGCCGTCGCGAGTGTCCCCGGCATCGCCAACGTGCCCGGCCCGCCCAGCCAGATCCGGTCGATGCCCGTACCCGGGTTGTTCCGGTCTTCGGCGTACACCGCGAAGCTCTGGTTGCCGACCGTCACGTAGGTGCCAGCGGCAGCGTCCCACTTCGCGTACGTTGCCTTGCCGTTGAAGCTCGCCCATCCCATCGGGACGGTCGGGTCCTCACCGAGCGCGAGACTGCCTAACGCGCTGCTCTTGAGGCGCGACACGGTCCCGTCGGGGTAGTGCCGCACGGCGATGAAGGTCCCCTGCAGGTTGGTGCCGTTCTTGGCGTACTTCATGGTTGGGCCTCGGAGGCGTGCGCGAGACGGGCGAGGTGGCATCGCTACACCCCGCGGCGAGCAGAACGAGAGACGCGAGGGGAATAATGCGGGCAAGGGCGTACCTGACGGCGCGGGGTCCGGCGGCGTGACGACGCATGAAGTCTCCTGTCGGGTGGTCACGCCGAGGATGCCTTGGTCGTGCCCGCTCGACCTAACACTCACGTTGCGCGTCGCGTTCATTGGCGTTGCGACCTTTCCGTCGCGCAACGTGAGTGAAACGCGCGCAACATCAGTGAAAGGCGTGGTCCGCTTTGTCATCCTGAGTGAAGCGAAGGATCGATCCAATTCAATCCGCGCACCGATGTCCGCTCCGGGCATCCGTTTACGCATAGTCATCCGAGGCACCATCCCGGAGATTCGCATGCGACGGACGCCCACGCTCGGCGCGGTTCTGCGCCGTTGGTTGGCACCTCCACGGTAGCCCTAAGGGGCGCGCTCTCAATGGTGAACGCCGGGCAGGCGTCGTCACGCCGAAGATGAAACGAGCCGCCCCAACGAGATAGTGGCTGCAGGTCGCGGTGGCATATCACTCAGGTTGCATCACGGCTCCGATTGCGGGCAACGTGAGTGAAAGAGCTCGGGCGAATCTGCTGGTCGACTCTTCCGCCAGGCGCTTCGTCTCACCGCGGTTGGAGCAACGCGGCCGCCTCCTTCAACAGCGTCGCCTCCGCATTGAGCGCTTCCGCAACACGCGCGATCTCGCCATTCACATTGCTCCACTCTCCCTGCTCGATCGCCTCGCGAATTCCAGGCATCGTCTTCACGCCATAGCCGGTGTAGAAACCCGGCGCGTACAGCGAGTGCTTGTACCACGCCCGGTTCTTGAGACCATCGCGCAGCATGAGCACACGCTCGGCCCGCAACAACCGATGGTTCACCTCGGAAAGGTTGGGCGCACGAGGTTCCGCAGCCTGGCTCCCGTCCTGAGTCGCCGCGCCTCGGGGCTCCTGCCACGCAGTGTACGCCTTCTCGAACCGCTTCGCCGCTGCCGAAAGCGAGTCCTGCGCGTCGAGCAGCGGAGCAAAGTCGAACCGCGGCGGTGGCGTTTGCAGACGCGGCGCGCCCACCGGATCGCGCGGATCCCGCACGATGGCGTACACGCTGTCGGTCGCTCGCTGACGCTCCTCGTCAATCGCCTTCGCTCGAGCGTCCCGAAGCTGCTGGAGCTCGTCGATGTAGCGATGCGTCGTCGCGGCGAGATTCGTGAACACGAACGGCAGCACGTCGGCGCTGGCCAGTCGCATCACCGTCGTCCCGACGGCCTGCGCCAGCGCGCGCCCGTACACGAACGACGTGTCACTGAAATGCGTGTACCAGTAGAAGTCGTCGTAGATCGAGTGGTAGATCCCTCCGTTGTCCTCACCACCGAAGCCGAGATTCATCGACGCAATGCCCAAGTGCTGCAGGAACGGCGTGAAGTCCGAGCCCGACCCTAACGCGCCGATCCGCAGGTCGCCGCCGGCGCGCGCTTCGGCGCGCGCTTCGGCGTTCCCTCGCACCACCAGCGCCGCCTGGTTTCGCTTCCACGAGCTGACGTTCGATTCCGGATCCGTGATGTCCTTCTCGACTCCGTTGACGAACGACTCGAGCGAGTGCGATCCCTCGACACCCAGGTAGCCGCGGCCGTTGCTGTCGGTGTTGAGGTAGGCTACCGCGTGCGCGACGAGTGAATCGGCATGCGCCTCCGCCCACTCGGTGGAGCCGAGCAGTCCGGGCTCCTCGCCGTCCCAGGACGCGTAGATGATCGTCCGCTTCGGACGCCAGCCCTGCTTGTACAGCGCGCCTAACGCGCGTGCTTCTTCGAGTTCGGCGACCTGTCCGGAGATCGGGTCCTCGGCGCCATTCACCCATGCGTCGTGATGGTTGCCGCGAATCACCCACTGGTCGGCTTCGGTGGTGCCGGGTAGGCGAGCGATGACGTCGTACAGCGTCTTGAGGCCGAAGTCGAACTTGACCTTGAGGTGAACTCGCGCGGCACCTGGTCCGAAGCGGTACGTGATCGGAAGTCCGCCGCGCCAGGACGACGGAACGACCTGGCCCGTGAGAGCCGCGAGCAATGGCTGCGCGTCGCCATACGAGATGGGCAACACGGGAATCTTCGTGAGCGTTGGCGCCGCGCTCACTGCGAGTCGCTTTGCATCCTTCGTTGCGCCTACGCCGGGCGTGAGTGGATCACCCGGGTAGGTCGGCATGTCGGCGACACTGCCACGTTGCACGCCCTGCGGCGGACGCATCGGCCCTTTGGGAAATACGTCGCCGCCGGCGTAGCCGTCGTCTCCCGGATCCGAGTAAATGAGGCAGCCGATCGCGCCGTGTTCAGCCGCGACCTTGGGCTTGATGCCGCGCCACGAGCCGCCGTACTTCGCGATCACTATCGCGCCCTTCACGGAGATGCCGCGGCGCTCGAGCTCCTCGTAGTCGGCAGGCACGCCGTAGTTGACGAACACGAGCGGCCCGGTGACATCGCCATCGACGGAGTAGGCGTTGTACGTGGGGAGCTGTTCGGCGTGCTGCGAGGACGTCGGATCGCTCGCGACGGTTGGCTCCTGCAGCACAGCGCGGTACTTCGTCGGAGCGACCATCTCGACCACGCGCTCCACAGGGG